>NZ_JBCNNF010000156.1:0-14919 GCF_039594555.1 Inquilinus sp. | reverse complement strand
CGCGGATCGCGTGCACCGCGTCCAGGCGCAGCCCGTCCAGGCGGAACTCCTCCAGCCAGTACAGCGCGTTATGGCGGAAGAAGTCGCGCACCTGCGGCCGCCGGAAGTCGATCGCCGGCCCCCAGGGCGTCAGCCGGTCCTGGTCGAAGAAGGACTTGGCGTAGAGCGACAGGAAGTTCCCGGCCGGGCCGAAATGGTTGTAGACGACGTCCAGCAGCACCATCAGCCCGCGTTGGTGGGCGGCATCGACTAGGCGCTTGAGGTCGTCCGGGCTGCCATAGATCGAGGCCGGGGCGAAGGGCAGCACCCCGTCATAGCCCCAGCCGCGCGCGCCGACGAAATCGGCCACCGGCATCAGCTCGATGGCGGTAACGCCCAGCGTGGCCAGCCGGTCCAGCTGCTGCTCCACCGCGGCGAAGCCGCCGGGCCGGCCGATGGCGCCGCAATGCAGCTCGTACACCACCGCCTCGTGCCAGGGCCGGCCGCGCCAGCCGGCCGCCTGCCAGTCATAGGCCAGCGGGTCCCAGGCCAGGGACGGGCCGAAGGGGCCGCCCTCTTGGGCGCGTGACGCGGGGTCCGGCACCTCGGTGCCGTCGGCCAGGCGGTAGCGATAGGGTGTGCCCGCCGGCAGGCCTGGCACGGTCAGCCCGAACCAGCCATCGTCCAGCCGCTCGAGCGGCCGGGCCTGACGGTCCGGCCCGATCAGAAGGGTCACGGTCTCGGCGTCCGGGGCCCACAGGCGGAAGCGGGTGCCGCCATCCGGCCGCCGCTCGGCGCCGAAGGGCATGGCGTGGGCCGCGCGCTTGGGCTGCGGCGGAGTGAGGATTCGGGCGGCGGCCGGCGGGGTCATCGCCGCGCCTCCAGCCGCAGGACCGGAGTCCGTTCAGCGCCGTCGTTTCGGCGTGCCATCCGGGTCCAACTCCTCCGCCCCTTCCGGCACGCTGCCCGTGCCCTGGCATTCCTGGTCCAGGATCTCCGCCTCCGCCTGGGTCCAGTGCTCCTGCTGCCCGCCTTCCGGGCAGCCGAGGGCTTCCCAGATTTCATAGGCACGCCGTCGGATTCGCTCTTCGCGATCGTCGCTCATGTGCCGCTCCGGATTTCAGTATTGGCCGCCATTATGACCCATTCGCCTCGGTCCGCACCGCAATTCGCGGAAACAAATGTTAAGGTTTTGTAAATTGAAATCTTGTTGCTGCGATCCGCTCTCCTGAGGTGCATGCAGGTTCTCTGCACGCATTATTGTCATGCAAAAGAAATCGCTCCGCCCTGGCTCGGAGGATTTCTTCCTGTTCCGGCGGTGCGCACCGAGGCGGCTGCGCCTGCCGGGTCGTGAGTCTCGAGGAGCCGGTCCGCGGCGATGTCGCCCGCAACCCGGCCTCGTCCGCTTCAATAGCGCCGCTGGGGTTCGGTTCCGCTGCGCTCGGAAAATTCTTTTGGGAGCGGCCGTGTCGGTGGGAAAAGAGTCTTTCCAGGGTCGCAACGATCAAGGCATACTCATCGCAGCAATGGCCGCTTGACGGGTGGAGAGAAGGATTGGTAACGTTCCCACACCCGATCCCGAGAGATCGGGACCAAACTTCACCGGGGAGACGCCTTTGACCGGCAAGCGCCAGCCCACCATCATCGATGTCGCCCGCCTGTCCGGCGTGTCGAAGACCACGGTGGCGCGCGTGCTGTCCGGCGTCGGGGCGGTGCATGCCGAGACCCGCCGGCGGGTGGAGGAGGCGGTCCGCGACTCCGGCTATGAGCGCAACCACCTGGCCTTCGGCCTGCGCACCGGCCGCAGCGGCACCCTCGGGCTGGTGATCCCCGATCTCTCCAACCCCTACTGGGCCGACCTCGCCCGTGGCGCCCAGGACAAGGCCGAGGCCGAGAAGCGGTCGCTGCTGATCTTCAGCTCCGACTGGGATACGGAGCGCGAGCGCCGCCACCTGCAGGCGCTGCGCCAGGCCCGGGTGGACGGCATCCTGATCAACCCTGCCGTGACCGACGACGTCACTTTGCTGCGCCAGGCCGAGGCGCCGGTCGTCGTGCTTGGCTCCAGCGGCGAGCGGTTCCCTGAATTCAGCAGTGCGCGCAGCGACGTGGCCCAGGGCGTGCGGCTGGCGCTGGACCATCTGATCGGCCTCGGGCACCGCCATATCGGGCTACTGATCGGCCGCGACCGGCTGGGCCGCAGCCGCTTCGTCGCCGAGGCCCGCGCCCATTGGCAGCGCCAGGGGCTCGACGTCGCGCTGCTGCCGACGGAGGAGGCGAACTACACCGTCGAATCCGGGCAGGCCGCCACGGCCCGGCTGTTCGAACGCGCGCCTGGCATGACCGCAGTCTTCGCCGCCAACGACCTGATGGCGGTCGGGGCGATCCTGGCGGCCCGCGCCGCCGGCCTGGCCTGCCCGGACGACATCTCGATCATGGGCATGGACGGCGTCGAGGCCGGCAGCTTCACCGACCCCGGGCTGACCACCGTCGACAAGCCGCGCTACGACATCGGCGTCGAGGCCACGCGCCTGCTGCTCGGCGCCATCGATGGCACCGGGGAGACCGCCCATGCCGTGCTGCCGTGCCGGCTGGTCGAGCGCGCCTCGGTGGCGGCGCCCCCGGCCTTGCGAACCGTCCGGAAGAAGAGCGCCTGACATGACCGGCGTCGATCAAAGCTCTCCGGCCCCGATTCCGACCATTCATGGGAACGTTCCCAGCATAAGAGCCGGCCGAGAATCCAGCCTGCGGCGGGCCTGGCGCTGGCGCGGCTACTACCTGATGCTGCTGCCGGGCCTGCTGTACTTCGTGGTCTTCCACTACCTGCCGATCTGGCAGGCCAAGCTGGCCTTCCAGGACTACCGCATCATCGGCCCCAGCGTCTGGGTCGGGCTGAAGCATTTCCGGGCGCTGTTCGACAGCCCGGTCTTCTACCAGGTGCTGTGGAACACGGTGCTGATCAGCGCCATGAAGCTGGTCATCCTGTTCCCGGTGCCGGTGATCGTGGCGCTGCTGGTCAACGAGGTGCAGGGCAGCCGCTTCCGCCGCTTCGTGCAGTCGGCGATCTACCTGCCGCATTTCCTGTCCTGGATCGTCATCGCCGGCGTCTTCATCGCCGTGCTGTCGCCGACCGACGGCACGGTCAACGACCTGCTCGGCCTGGTCGGCTTCGCGCCGGTGCCGTTCATGACCTCGGAAGGCTCGATCCTCTGGGTCCTGGTCTTCTCCGAGATGTGGCGCAGCGCCGGCTGGGATTCGCTGCTGTTCCTCGCCGCCGTGATGGCGATCGACCCGCAGCTCTACGACGCCGCGACGATCGATGGCGCCGGCCGCTGGCGCAAGGTCTGGCACGTCACCCTGCCGGCCCTGGTGCCGACCATGGCGACGGTCTTCATCCTCAATCTCGGCGCCTTCATGAGCGCCGGCTTCGACCAGGTGTTCAACTTCTCCAACGACGCGATCCGCGACCGGATCGACATCCTCGACACCTATGTCTACCGCATGGGCATCCTCGGCGGCGAATACGCCTATGCCACCGCGGCCGGCGTGTTCAAGGCGGTGATCGGCATGGCCATGATCCTGGCCGCCCACTTCGTCGCCAAGCGCATCACCGGCAAGGGGGTGTGGTGATGGCTGCCGCCTCGCGGATCCGCAAGACGCCGTTCGAGCGCATCGAATACGCCATCATCTGCTCCACCCTGCTGCTGATGGTGGTGGTGACGGTGCAGCCGATCCTGAACCTGCTGGCCGTCTCGCTGTCCGACAGCGCCCAGGTGCCGGGAATGAGCGGCCTCGCCGTGCTGCCGCACGGCTTCTCGCTCGATGTCTGGCAGGTGCTGCTGACCCACCCGCAGGTGCTGAAGGGGCTCGCCAACAGCCTCCTGATCACCATCGCTGGCACCGCGATCAACGTCGTCGCCACCACGCTGATGGCCTGGGCGCTGTCGCGCCAGGGGCTGCCGGGGCGCCGGGCGATCCTGGTCTTCATCCTGGTCACCGTGGTGTTCGACCCCGGCGTGGTGCCCGACTATCTGGTGATGAAGCAGCTCGGCCTGCTCAACTCCTACTGGTCGGTGATCCTCTATCGCGGCGTCTTCGCCTGGTACCTGATCGTGCTGATCCGCTTCTTCGAGGAGATCCCGAAGGAGCTCTTGGAGGCGGCGGAGATGGAGGGCGCCTCGCCGCTGCAGACCCTCTGGTACGTGGTGGCGCCGCTGGCGCTGCCGGCGATCGCCACCATCACCTTGTTCTACACGGTGCTGCACTGGAACGAGTACTTCCGGGCGATGATCTACCTGAACGACCCGGGGAAATGGCCGTTGCAGGTGGTGCTGCGCCAGTTCGTGGTCGAGGGCGACAAGTCGCTGATGGTCGGGCTGGACGCCATGAACCGCTACACCGGCGGCAGCCAGATCGACCTGCGAGCGCTGAAGGCCGGGATGATCATCCTGACCCTGATCCCGGTGCTGGCAATCTACCCGCTGATCCTGAAGTTCTTCACCAAGGGCACCATGAGCGGAGCGGTCAAGGGATGACCCGCTGCCATGACCCCCAATCAAAAAGTCGAGGAGGAGACGCAATGAGCAAGATGCTTCTTGGGCCGGCGCTGGCCCTGGTGTTCGCGGCGGCGTTGAACGCATCGGCGCTGGCGGCCGATCCGGTGACGATCCGCGTCGTCAGCAAGGACTTCACCAAGTCGAACCCGGACGACGTCAAGCTGGTGGCGGCGATCGAGGCGGGCATGGCCGCCAAGGGCCATCCGGTCAAGATCGACCTGGTCGACGTGCCGCCCGGCGGCTATGCCGACAAGCTGTCGCTGATGCTGCTGTCGGGCGACATCCCGGACCTGATCTACTTCCAGGGCGGCGACCAGAAGATCGTCGAGCAAGGCCTGCTGGAGGATTGGCGGCCCTGGCTGGACAAGGCGCCGAACCTGAAGAAGGCGCTGTGGGCGCACAACCAGCCGCGGCTCGAGAACTACCCCTATCTGATCTATCCGTTCCCGGTCCGGGCCAAGGTCGGGGTGATGCGCCAGGACTGGCTCGAGAAGACCGGCCTGCCGGCGCCGCAGACCCTCGATGACTGGGAAAACCTGTTCCGCAAGATCGTGGACGGCGACCTCGACGGCAACGGCAAGAAGGACACCTACGGCATCACGGTGGCCACCATCCCGCCGGCCGGAGCGACCGACGAGCTGGACGAGATCTTCAACCAGGCCTTCGGCGTCAGCGCCACTTGGCTGAAGGATTCCTCCGGCCAGTGGATCCATTCCCGCGTGTCGCCGCAGGAGCGCGACAAGATCGCCTATTACCGCAAGCTGTTCGCCGAAGGGCTGCTGGACCCCGACTTCATCACCACGAAGTGGGACACGCGGGAGGACAAGTTCTACTCCGGCCGGGTCGGCGTGATCCTCGGCGTGGTCGGGGTCAACATGGACATCTACCAGGGCAAGATGCGGCAGCTGCATCCGGGCGTGAACCTGGTGCCGCTGGACCCGCCGAAGGGCCCGGGCGGGCAGGGGCTGCGCGCCGTCGACGTCAGCCGCGAGAGCCGCGGCTTCGCCATGTCCGCCATCTCCGAGCACAAGGAGGACGTGGTCGCCCTGATGGACTTCATGGCCAGCCCCGAGGGCCAGCAGATCGACCGCATGGGCTTCGAGGGCGAGGAGTGGGTGAAGGACGGCGGCACCGTCAAGATCACCGACAAGATGGCGACCTGGTATCCGCGCTTCATCATCGACCAGCCGGACGCCTGGAAGCCGCCGGTGCCGCTGCTGTCGGAGCAGGCCCAGAAGTCGATCGACCTGGCCCAGAAGTATTACGCGCCGGACGACAGCTTCGTCTTCCCCAGCGACTACAACGCCCGGCTGGACGCGGTGGAGAACGTCTATCGCAGCTATGTCTGGAAGTTCATCTCCGGCGAGCTGCCGATGGAGAAGTGGGACGACTACGTCGCCGAATGGAACGCCAAGGGCGGCGCCGAGATCACCGACTATGCGAGGACCAAGCTGAATGGAACGAACTGAGGCAGGGCCGTCGCTGAAGGGGCGGATCCAGGGGATGCTCCATGGCGTCGCGTTCGGCGACGCCATGGGCGCCACGATCGAGAAGCTGTCCGCGGCCGAGATCCGGCAGCGCTACGGCCGGGTCACCTCGCTGGATGTCGACTGGCACCGCAAGGACGCGCCGGAGACGGCGCGCGGCGGCCGCATCCGCGGCCACGGCATCGTCACCGACGACACGCTGATGACGCTGTGCCTGATGGCGGTCTATCAGGAGGCGGGCCGCCATCTCGACGCCTGGGACATGGCCGGCGGCATGGTCCGCCAGATCGCCTGGACGCCGCGCTGGATCCCGGAGATGCAGCGCGAGACCATGCTGATCGAGCGGCTGTTCTACCCCGAGAAGTGGATCTTCCAGCGCCACCAGCTGACCAGCTGCGACCCGCGCGAGGGCGGCATCGGCAACATGGTCAATTGCGGCGCCGCCATGTACATCGCCCCGGTCGGGGCGGTGAATGCCTGCGACCCCAAGGCTGCCTATGACGAGGCGGTCGACCTCGCCGCCGGCCACCAGCACAGCTACGGGCTGGAGGCGGCCGGTGTGATGGCCGCCTGCGTCGCCGCCGCCATGGTGCCGGGCACGACGATCGAGGCGGTGGTCGACACCGCCATTGCCCTGGCCAAGGACGGCACCCGCGCCGCCATCGCCGACATCGCCGAAGCGGCGCGGCGGCTGAAGCCGCATCGCGCCGACCACGCCCGGGTGACGGCGGAGTTCCAGTCGGTGATCGGCCGCTATTCCAGCATGGGCGACGACGTCCACCGCCGGGCGGAGAAGGCCGGGCTGCCGACCCATGACTACACCCCGTCGCGCCTGCGCGCGATCGAGGAGCTGCCGCTGGCGCTGGGCTTCTGCCTGATCCATGACGGCGACTTCCGGGCGGCGATCGTTGACGGCGTCAATTCCGGCCGCGACACCGATTCCATCGGCTGCATGGCCGGCGCCATCCTCGGCGCCATGCAGGGCGAAGCGGTGATCGAGCCCGCCGACCGCGACCTGCTGGACCGCGCCAACCGCTTCGACTTGGCGGCGGAGGCCGACCGCTTCCACCAGGCGGCATCCGCCATCCTGGCCGCCGATCTCGACCGCACCCGCCGCCGCGACGCCCAGCGCCTGGCGCTGACCGCCGACCCCGTCCAGCCCGCCCGCGCCGCCGCCGGCCGCTGACCCGCCCGAAGACCGAGAGCCCGGAATGCCCCTGCCCACCGACACCCTCGACCGCATCTATGCCGGCTTCCTCGGCAAGGCCATCGGCGTGCGCCTCGGCGCCCCGGTTGAGCCGACGATCTGGACCTGGGACCGGATCGACAAGACCTATGGCGAGATCACCGGCTATCTGCGCGACTTCAAGAACTTCGCCGCCGACGACGACACCAACGGGCCGGTCTATTTCATCCGGGCGCTGCGCGATTTCGGGCTGGACCCGTCGCCGCAGGATGTCGGCCGCACCTGGCTGAACTATGCCGCCGAACTGCACGGCATGTTCTGGTGGGGCGGCTACGGCATCTCGACCGAGCACACCGCCTTCGCCAATCTCCAGTCCGGCATCCCGGCGCCGGAGTCCGGCTCGATCGCCCGCAACGGCGCGGTGATCGCCGAGCAGATCGGCGGCCAGATCTTCGTCGATTCCTGGGGCTGGGTGTGCCCGGGCGACCCGGCCCGCGCCGCCGACCTGGCCGCCCGCGCCGCCAGCGTCTCGCATGACGGCAACGGCCTGCACGGCGCCCGCTTCGTCGCCGCCTGCATCGCCAAGGCCTTCGTGGCGGAGACGATCGAGGAGGTGGTGGAGGCCGGTCTGGCGACCATCCCGGCCGGCAGCGAATATGCCCGCGTCGCCCATGCGGTGCAGGCCCTGCACCGGGTGAAGCCGAAGGACTGGCGCGCCTGCCGCCGGATGCTGGAGAGCGAGTTCGGCTATGACCGCTATCCCGGCGTCTGCCACATCATCCCGAATGCCGGTCTGCTGATCCTGTCCCTGCTTTACGGCCAGGGCGACCTGTCGCGCACGGTCGAGATCGCGACCATGGGCGGCTGGGACACCGACTGCAACGCCGGCAATGCCGGGGCTATCGTCGGCACCCTGGCCGGCATCGCTGGTGTCGCCGCGCACTACCGCCGCCCGATTAATGACGGCATCGTCGCCTCCGGCATCACCGGGTCGCTCAACATCGTCGACATCCCGAGCTTCTGCCGCGAGCTGGCGGTGCTGGCCCACCGCCTGGCGGGGGAGGAGCCGCCGGCGGAATGGGAGGCGGATATGGAGCGGCGCGGCCTGCGCTTCGACTTCGACCTGCCGGGGTCGACCCACGGCTTCCGCACCGAGCCCGACAACCGCATCGCCCTGTCCTGGTCGGATGAGCGCAAGGCCACTGGCCGCGGCGCCCTCTGCGCCCTGCTGGACCGGCTGGAGCGCGGCGATGGCGGCCGGATCTTCTGGAAACCCTTCTACCGCCGCAGCGATTTTGACGATGAGCGCTATCGGCCGATGTTCTCGCCGGTTGTGGCGACGGGGCAGGAAGCGGTGCTGCGGCTCTGGCTCGACCCCTGGGAGGGCGACGGCCATCTCCGCATCGTGCCCTATGTCCGCCGGGCGATGAGCGGCACGATCGACGAGATCGGCGCTTGGACCCAGCCCGCCGCCGGGGAGTGGCAGGAGCTGCGCTTCACCGTACCGGAGACGGGCGGCGAGGCGGTCGACGAGATCGGCATCAAGGTCGAGTATTTCGGCCGGCTGAAGTTCCTCGGCCGGGTCTTCATCGACGCGTTCGAGGTCTCCGGCGCCGGCTCGGCCCGGCTCGACCCGCGGATCGAGGCGAACGAATGGGGCGGCATCACCCGCTGCACCTGGAACCGCGGCGTCTGGAAGATCGAGGACGGCCGCATCCATGCCCTGACCGCCACCGACGCCGACCTGTGGACCGGCCATCTCTATGCCCGCGACCAGACAGTGACGGCGGAGATCACGCCGCTGGCCGGCGACGGCCACCTGGTCTGCACCCGCGGCCAGGGCAATGAGCGCTGCTATGCCGCCGGCTTCGTCTCGGCCGACGAGGTGGCGATCATCCGCCGCGACTTCGGCGAGACCGTGCTGGCCCGCGCCCCGTTCCGGCGCGAGCTTGGACAGACCTACAGCCTGGCGCTGGAGGCGGTCGGCGACCGGCTGGCCCTGTCGGTCGACGGCGAGGTGCTGCTGGAGGCCCGCGACGCCACCCTGGCCTATGGCATGGCGGGGCTGCGCCTGCCCGCGGCCGGGCGCATGCAGGCCGGCGCGATCGAGATCCGCGAGCGGGCGAATGGCTGAAGCCCGTCCCGCCTGGGCGCGGGCGCCGGGATGATCCCCGCCGGCTATGACGACCGGGTCTATGCCGGATGGCTGGGCAAGTGCATCGGCGTCCGCTTCGGCGCCCCGCTGGAGAATTGGACCGAAGCCCAGATCCGCAGCCATATCGGCGCGCTGGAGTTCTATCTCAGCGAGGATGACGGCCGGTTCTTCAAGCCGGATGACGACACCGCCTTCTCGATGATCCTGGCCCGGATCTTCGAGGATTGCGGCGCCTCGGCGGAGGTGACGACGCAGCAGATCGCCGAGGGCTGGCTGAACTATCTCGGCGACCAGCACGGCACGCTGTGGTGGGGCGGCTACGGCGTCGCCGCCATGCACACCGCCTATGTCAACCTGGCCGCCGGGATCCCGGCGCCGCTGGCGGGGTCGGCCGCGCTCAACGGCCGGATCGTCGCCGAGGAGATCGGCGGCCAGATCTTCGCCGACATCTGGGGCCTGATGGCGCCGGGCCGGCCGGATCTCGCCGCTGATCTGTCGGAACGGGCGGCGCGGGTGGCCTGGGACGGTAATGCGCTGCAGGGCGCCCGCTTCGTCGCCGCCATGGTCAGCGCCGCCTTCGAGCTGCGCGACCCGGCGGCGCTGATCGCGGCGGGGCTGGCCCGGATCGACCGCGACGGCGACTACGCCGCCATGGTCCACGCCATGGTCGAGGCCCATCGCCGATTCCCCGACGACTGGCGCGCCGCCTTTGCCGTGCTGGCGGCCGAGTTCGGCTATGACCGCTATCCTGGCACCGTGCCGATCGTGCCGAATGCCGGCGTCATCGTCCTCGCCTTGCTGTACGGCGGCGGGGATTTCAGCCGGGCGCTGCGGATCGCCGCCATGGCCGGCTGGGACACCGACTGCAATGTCGGCAATGTCGGCGCGGTGATGGGCGTCGCTGTCGGCATCGACGACATCGACCCGGCCTGGCGCCGCCCCGTGAACGACATCCTGGTCAATGCCGGGCTGATCGGCGGCCGCAACCTGATGATGATCCCGCAGGGCGCCGACCTGCTCGCCCGCCTCGGCCGCGTCCTGGCTGGGGTCGAGGCGGGGCGGGGACGCCCCCGGCGCCACGTCCGCCATGCGGGTGCGATGGGCGGCTTCCAGGCCAGGGCAACCGGCGGCCTGGGCCGGCCGATCGAATGGCGGCGCTCGACCGAGATCGATCCGGACGGCGCGCTGGCCGTCGCGATCCGCAAGCTTGCCGGCACCGGCGAGATCCGGCTGTCGACCCGCAGCCATATCCGGCCGTCGGAGCTCAGTGGCAATTTCTACGGCGCCGCCTTCTCGCCGCAGATCCATCCAGGCCAGCGGGTGACGGCGCGGTTGTGGGTACCGCCCGACGCGCCGGCTTCGCTGCGGGCCGGCCTCTATGTCCGCGACGACAACCACGACCGCAGCCACCAAGCCGAGATCACGCCACTGCGGCCGGGCGAATGGCAGGACTTGGCCTTCGACATCCCGCCGCTGGCGGATGCCTGCCTGTCCGAGGCCGGCCTCGTGCTGCGCAATCTCGGCGAGACCTGGGAGGCCGGCTCGCTGCACCTGGCCTGGCTCGACTGGGGCGGCGCGCCGCGCTTCTCGACCAGCTTCGCCCGGGAGCGGCCGCAGACCGGCGGCATCAGCCAATGGACCTGGCTGCGCGGCTTTTGGCGTCTGGAGGAGGGCGGCTATCACGCCAGTGGGCCGGGCCGGTCCGAAAGCTATACCGGCGACGTCGAGTGGCGGGACTATACGGTGACGGCCACGGTCGTGCCGCTGGTTGGCCCCGCCCATGCCGTGCTGGCGCGGGTGCAGGGCGCCCGCCGCAGCTATGCCCTGGCCCTGACCGGCGATGGCGGCCTCACCCTGTTCCGGACCGAAGGCGAGAGCTGCCCGGTGCGGTCTGTGCCCTTCGCCTGGACGCATGGCCGCAGCTATCGCCTGTCGGTCGCCGCGTCCGGCGCCGTCCTGCGCTGCGAGGTCGCCGGCGCGGACGGCTCGGCCAGTTTCGAATGGACCGACGATCGGCCCCTTCGCCACGGTCAGATCGGCCTTGCCAACTGGGGCGGCGCCCACACCCGCTTCACCGCCGTGGAGGTGAGCTGACCGCCGCGACGACAGGCGCGCCCGTTGCGGCTCAGCCGATGTCGAGCGCCTTCTTCCGCGCGACACTGGTGCGGTTGAGAAAATTCGATCTAATTTTTATTGGGATGATAAAGTACTGATGCAGTCTACCTGACGGCATCGGTCTGGTTGAAAATCAGTCGTGAAAATAACCCTTCTGCCGAAAAGGATTGAGCCGCCCGGCTGCCCGAGATCTACTCGCCGGACAAGTGTCCATCGGGGGGAATCGACCATGCGAGCCGCGGCCTTTGCCTGCACCATCGTTGCCGTATTTCTGACGGCCGCCTCGGCCGTCGCGGCGCAGCCGCGCTGGTTCACCTACGATCCGGCGAAGATCGAGCAGGCGCGGGCGAAGATCGCGGCCGGCGATCCGCTGTACCGGCCGTCCTACACCGCGCTGCTGCAGGCCGCCGACAAGGCGCTGGCCAAGGCCGCGCCGTCGGTCACCGACAAGACGCTGACCCCGGCCTCGGGCGACAAGCACGACTATTTCAGCTTTGGCCCCTATTGGTGGCCGAACCCGGACACGCCGACGGGCCTGCCCTATATCCGACGCGACGGCCAGACCAACCCGGACAGCAAGACCGACGCCACCGACAGCGTGCGCCTGTCCACCTTCGGCAGCGACCTGCGCAGCCTGGGGCTGGCCTACACCTTCACCCGAGACCCGAAATACGCCGTCAAGGCGGCGGAGATGCTGCGGGTGTGGTTCATCGCGCCGAAGACGCGGATGAACCCGAACATGACCTATGCCCAGGCCATCCCCGGCATCGTCGACGGCCGCGGCATCGGCATCATTGACAGCCGCGCCTTCATCGACGTGATGGATGCGGTCGAGCTGATCCGCCCCAGCGGCGCGCTGCGCGAGGCCGACTACCAGCTGATCAAGCTGTGGTACCGCATCTTCACCCATTGGCTGCTGACCAGCGAGAACGGGTTCGAGGAGGGCAATTGGCACAACAACCACGGCACCTGGTATGACGCCCAGGTGACGGCCTTCGCGCTGTTCACCGACCAGCCGGAGCTGGCCAAGCGGCAGATCAGGATCGCGGCGCTGCGCCGGGTGGGCGGCCATTTCGACAAGGACGGCCGCCAGGTGGCGGAGCTGGAGCGGACCCGCGCCTTCCACTACAGCCAGTTCAACCTGCAGGCCTTCAGCCGCCTCGGCCGCTATGCCGAGCTGGTCGATGCCGGCCTGACCATTGGCGACACCGACCCGACCGACCTGTGGCATTTCTCGGTGGACAGCCACGGCCTGCAGGCGGGCTACGGCTTCGTCGCCGGCTATGTCACGCCGGCCGGCACCATCGACCCGTCCTGGCCCTATCCGGAGCTGACGCCGGGCGACGGGCTGGACGAGGCACTGGGCAACCTGCTGGCCGCGGCCCGGGCCTACAACGACCCGGCGCTGCGGCAGAAGGCGGCGATCCTGCTGACCAGGTTCCCCGGCAAGATCGATGCGCTGCTGCTGCCGCTCGACTGAGTGGGCCGGCGCCCGGTCACGACACCGGGCGCTGCAGCTCCAGCCGGTCGCCGACGCGCAGCAGGCGCAGCTCCAGCGCCGGCTGGCCGGCGCCGCGCGGCACCGACACCACGGCCTCCTGGCCCGGCGCCAGGGTCGAGACGAAGCGGACCACGCCGCCCGGCGCGTCGGTGCCGGCCGTCACCACGGTCTCGTAACCGGAAGCGGCCGGCTGGTAATAGACGCTGACATTGACCTCGCCGAGCGTGGCGGTCAGGCCGGCGCCGGGCGGGATCACCTCCGCCGCGGCGGCGGAGTGCGTTGCGAAGGCGCCGAACAGGGCGGTGGCGAGCAGGATCTGCGGCAGCCGGCCGGCGGCCGGCGCCTTGCGTTCACGGGTCATGATGAGGTCCTTGGGGGTATGCGAGCGGCGTCAAGCCGCGCTCTGGCCACCATCCACGACGATGGCCTGACCGTTGACGTAGGAGGCCCGGTCCGACAGCAGGAACAGGGCAACCTGCGCGATCTCCTCCGGCTCCGCCAATCGCTTCAGCGGAATGCCGACGGCGAGGGGATGGGATTCGGTGCCGTCCGGATTCTTCACGATCCGGCCCTGCGTCATCTCGGTGCGGGTGATCGACGGGTTGACCGAGTTGACGCGGATGCCATGCGGCCCCAGCTCCACCGCCGCGGCCCGGGCGAGGGAGACGATGCCGCCCTTGGTGGCACTGTAGATCGAGGTGCCGGGCGCGGCGATGCCGGCGAGGACCGAGCCGTTGAACAGGATCGCCCCGCCGCCGCCCTGCGCCTTCATCTGCGCGGCCTCGGCCTTCAGCGCGAAGAAATGGGCCTTGAGGTTGGTGTCGAGCAGGCTGTCCCAGCGCGCCTCGTCGAGCGTCTCGATCGGGCCGCCGCCGGAGATGCCGGCATTGTTGAAGGCCACGTCCAGCCGCCCGAACCGCGCCACCACCTGCTCGATGATGCCGGGGACGGCGTCGATCTGCGTCAGGTCAGCCTGGAGGAACAGCGCTTCGCCGCCGGCCGCGGCGATCTCCGCGGCCACGGCCTCGCCCTCGGCCGCCCGCCGCCCGGTCAGCGCCACCTTGGCGCCCTCGCGGGCGAACAGCACGGCGCTGGCGCGGCCGATACCCGAAGTGCCGCCAGTAACCAGGGCCACCTTGCCATCCAACAGTCCCATGCGATCGCTCCTTCACATGACGATCATAATTCAATGAGCGTTAGATGATGATCATCATCCTTTTTGCAAGAGGGCGGTCGCGGTCCGCGGCCTCTCGGGGGCGATCGGGCCGAGCCGCAGGGCCGCGGTGCGTCGCGACGGCGTGACCACCACACTCCGTTTGGCCGGCGGCCTCAATCCCCCAGTCCTGGGGGATTGAGGCTCAAGCCCCGGTTTCGGGAGATTGGATCCGGGACGCAGGCCCTTTGCGGCCGCCCCCAGGGCCCGGCCAGGGCCGACAGAAAAAGGTCCTGCGCGGCGGAGGCTAACGGCAACGGCTCGTTCCGGGCCGTCTGATAGCCCGGCCCCCCCTTTCCGACAGGAGAATCCCATGAACACATGGCAAGGCACCGACGGCAACGACCATTACCCGGATCCCACCCAGGACAACAGCGGCGACGATTCCCTCTGGGGCCTGGGCGGCAACGACGTGATCGACGGCGGCAACGGCAACGATATCATCCAGGGCGGATCCGGCGCCGACACGCTGTTCGGCGGCGCCGGCATCGACGAGATCAGCTATGTCGACAGCGGCGCCGGCGTGGCCGTCAACCTGACGGCGCTGACCGCTACCGGTGGCGACGCCACCGGCGATGTGATCCACGGCGACATCGAGAGCATCTCCGGCAGCGTCTTCAACGACACCCTGACCGGCTCCGCCGCCGCCAACACCATCTGGGGCGACGCGGGCAACGACGTCATCTCCGGCCTCGGCGGCAATGACACGCTCACCGGGTATACCGGCGAC
>NZ_JBCNNF010000155.1:0-14951 GCF_039594555.1 Inquilinus sp. | reverse complement strand
GCACATCCGACGCCTGCTGTGCCCCCAGGCTGCCGCCCGGCCGCTCGGCCATCGCCTGCAGCGCGTCGCTGACGAACCGGTCGCGCAGGTCGCCCGGCGGCAGCAGGTCGCCCAGCAGGGCCAGCAGCTCGTCCGGCGAGCGCGCATCCTGCATGGCGCGGCGCAGATGGATCCGCGCCATCGGGCCGACATGGCGCGCCAGGCTGCGTTCGATCGTCGACAGGGACGTGCCGTCCAGTCCGCCGAAGGTGCCGAGCGTCGGCGGGCTGGGAGGCTCCGGCGGCCGGGGCGCCTGCCCGGGCGAGGACGACACCACCACGGTGGTCCCATCATCGTCGGCAGCACCGGCCGGGTCCGGGATGCCGGCGCCGATCGGGGCCCCGTCCCCGGACAGGTCCTGCAGCGCCGCCGCCATCTCCGCGGCACTGGCGAAGCGGTCGTCCGGCTGCTTGGCCAGGGCGCGGTCGACCACCCGCACCAGCGCCGGCGGCAGGTCCGGCCGCTTGTCCTGCAGCGGCGGATGCGGCGCGTTGATCAGCTTGTAGATGACATCGGTGTAGTTGAGGCTGCTGAAGGCGCGCTCGCCGGCCAGCAGCTCGTACAGGACGCAGCCCAGGGAGAACAGGTCGCAGCGCTGGTCGATCGGCCCGCCGCGGCACTGCTCGGGCGACATGTAGCTGGGCGTGCCGACCATCATCGCGCCCAGCGTGGAATCGGTGGAGGTCAGCCGCGAGATGCCGAAATCCGTGACCTTCAGCCGGGCATCGGCGGTCAGCAGGATGTTTCCGGGCTTGATGTCGCGGTGGATGATGCCGAAGCCATGGGCGTAGCCGAGCGCGTCGAGCACCTGCAGCGCGATGCGCACGACGTCCGGCAGCCCCGCCTGGGTGCCGCGCCGGAAGGCGTGGTTGAGGCTGACGCCCTCGACATACTCCATCACCAGGAACGGGTTGCCCTCGTGCACGGCGTAGTCGTAGATGCCGACGATGTTCGGGTGCACGCAGCGGCCGGCGATCTTGGCCTCGTTGCCGAAGCGCCGCAGATATTCGTCCCGGTCCTCCCCCTCCAGCAGGTCGGCCCGCACCAGCTTGATCGCCACCGGCCGCTCGATATGCGGGTCATAGGCCTTGTAGACGACGCCCATGGCGCCGCGGCCGAGCATCGCCTCGATCCGGAACCGTCCGATCGCGTCGGGCAGCGGCAGGGCGGCGGTGTCAGTCACCCAGCATTCCCATCGCCGTCACCAGGCTGCGGCGCATCCGGTTGAAGGACACGGCCAGCGACCCGATCTCGTCGCGCGACGCGGTCGCGAATTCCGGCACATCCATGTTGCCCAGGCTGATCTCGTCGGCCAGCCGCGAGATCCGCCGCACCGGCACGATGATGAAGAAGTGCAGCAGCAGGTTCAGCAGCACCATCATCACCGCGAAGATGATGGTCAGCCCGCCCATGACGACATAGAGATTGGACCGCGCCTGGGCCAGCGGCACCCGCTCCGGCACCGACACGACCTGCGCCCCGATGGTGTCGCCGAGCTTCCAGCCGAAGCCGTTGTCGCGGCCGTAGATGTCGATCATCGACGGCGGCGCGGCTTCGGGGGTCGAATGGCAGGCGAGGCAGCTTTCGCTCGTGACCCGGATCGGCTGCGAATAGGACAGGATCGACCCGCCATTCTCCCCCACCCGCTCGGTCACCAGATGGTCCAGCTCCGGCTGCGCCCGCAGCGCCTTGATGATATCGGCCTCCCACGGCACCGGCTTGTCGGCCGGATTGGTGGGGTTGGTCGTGGGCTGCCGGAAGGCGTAGTCCGGGAACTCCTTCGACATCTGGTCGAAGGTCTGCTGGGCGGCGAAGAACGGGATGCTCTGCGGCAGGAACTGGGCCTTCATCTGCGGCGTCAGCAGCGGCGCCACCTGGGTGTCGGTGTAGTGCACCGTGGCCTTGGCCGCGCCCATGATGGCGGCGGCCTCCGCCAGCACCGCGCGCCGCGCCTCACGCTCGCTGGCGGCGTTGACGAACAGCGCGGCCAGGCCCAGCCCGGCCAGGAAGGCCGCCAGCATCACCAGGTTGAACTTGACCCGAAGCGTCATGGCGTCACGGCCCGATATTCAGCAGCTTGGCGATCTGGATCTGCGTCAGCACGCCGCTCGACGGATCGCCGAGGCTGGACTGGAACGCCCGGATGGCCTCCCGCGTCCGGCCGTCCATGCGGCCCGAGGGCGACCCCGCGTAGAAGCCGCGCCGGGCCAGGGCGGCCTGGATGCGGCCGGTGCGGGAAGCGGTCGGCCGGGCCGGGGGCTGGGTGGCCTGCACCGGGGCGGCCGCTGCGGGGGCTGCCGGCGGGGCCGCCTCGCCGTGCGGGGCCGGAGCTTCGGGGACGATCGGCTGCTGCTGATCCGCGGGGCCGATATCGGCGACCTGCGGCGCGGCCTCGGCCGGGCGCGGCGGCGGCACCAGCTGCAGCGGCGCCCCGGCCGGCGGATGCGCGGCCTCGGGAGCGGCCGGCGGCGGGGCCCCCGGGGCAGCAGCCGCCGGCTCAGACACGGCCGCCTGCGCTTCGGGCGCCGGCTCCGCAGGGACGGAGGGCGCCGGGGCGGCGGTATCCGGGCGCGGCGCCTCCGCGGCCGCGGCGACGGGAGCGGGAGCAGCCGGAGCTGGCGCCGGTGGCGGCGGCGCCGCCGCCGCCACGGCCGCGGGCACGTCCTGCGCGGGCGGCAACGGCCCCTGCGGCGGGGCGAAGACGGCCAGCCGCTCCGGCCCGGTGGCGTTCTGGGCCTGGAACACGGCGGCAAGCCGGGCCCAGTCCTGGCCCGCCCCGCCCAGCAGCCCGGGCAGCGCCCGCCCCAGCGAGCCCACGCCGGCGTCGTTGCGGGCGACGATGGCGAAATGCGCCCCGGCCGGCAGCCCGGTCTGCAGCGCGTCGATGGCGTCGGCGGTGCCGCGGTCGGGCGCCGCGCCGAGATCGGCGAACAGCACGCCGTTGGTGCCGCCCAGCGTGTTCAGCAGGGCCTTGAGGATGACGCCCTGGGTCTCCAGCCGCACCGGCTGATGCGGATCGGAATCCGAGGGCAGCAGGAACAGCCGCTGGTTGGAGACGGCGGCATAGCTGCAGACATAGATGATCGCCGTGCGCTGCGGCGCGCCGGAGGCCTGGGTGACGAAGCTGCCGATGGCGCTGCGCATGGCCACCGCGCCGGCGTCGATCGCCTCCTCCACCGTGAAGCCGCGCTGCCGCAGCCATCCGGCGACATCGCGCGCCGACTGGCCGCAGGCGGCCAGCGACGCCCCGCCCTGATAGGTGCCGTTGCCGATCACCAGCGCGGCCTTGCCGGGCTCCGCCGCGGCCAGCCGCGGAGCCAGGGCCAGCAGCGCCGATGCCAGGAGGGCCGAGAATCGCCGGATCCGCATGGATCGTCCTTTCCGTGTCGTCTGCATCTAGATGATCCCCGCATGGCGCCAGACCGGCCCGCGGCGCTCGCGCGTCTCCTCCGCCTCCCGCAGGAAGCGGTCGCGCTCCTCGCCGTCGGGCGGCAGGCCCAGCGCCTCGGCCCAACGCTCCACCGGCGCGTCGAGGCCGAAGCGCCCGATCATCGCCGTCGCCAGCGTGTCGTTGCCGCCGCAGCGCAGGCCGCTGCCGAGCCGCAGGCTGGCCAGGGCGCCATGCGGCGGGTCGCCGTTCTGCAGGATGCGGGCGGCGATCCGGCTGTTCAGTCGGGCCGCCTCCTCGCCGAGCCCGGCCTCGGGCCGGGCCAGGGTCACGGCCTGCCCGGTGCCGACCAGCATGCCGACCAGCTCCGCAGGGTTGTCGCGCTTGCCAGTCACTCCGGGCAGCGCCAGCAGGTCGCTGACCCGCCGCGGCCCCTTGGCCAGCGCGGCGACGACGGGCTCGTAGAAGCCCCGGTCCAGCTCCGCCTTCCCGGCCGGCATGTTGACGGCGTAGCTGAAATCCTCGGCCCGGCGCGTCAGTGTCAGCCACAGCCCGGCCAGGGCGGCGTCGCGCGCCTTGCCGCTGATCCCGCGCGGCCCGCGGACGAAGATGTCGTGGCGCAGGCTGCGCGGCAGGCACATGTCCTTCATCAGCTCGCGCAGCCCGGCATCTTCGGACTTGCCGATGACCGCGCGCTGATCTGCGGTCAGCATCAGATCGGGGAAGTTCTCCAGGATCTCGCCGGAGGCGACGTAGTCCAGCTTGGCGTCGGATAGCGCGGCGGCGACATCGGCATGGAAGCAGGGCCGCCAGTCCGCGTTCATGTATTCATGGGCCAGGTATTCCGGCGGCATGCCCGGCAGGTCCTTCTTCAGCACCCGGACCAGGTCGCTCTGGTCCAGGTGGAAGGCGCCGGCCTCGCCCAGGGCCTTCACCAGCTCCATCGCCCCTGCCGCCTTGCGGTCGCTGCGCCCGTCGATCCGCTCGCCGGCCGTGCGGATCAGGCGCTGCAGGCCCAGCACGCCCTGCCAGGCCGGCAGCGCGTTGTAGCTGAGATGCAGGGCCCCGCCGGGGCGCAGGCGGCGGCCGAGCAGCCGCACGATGCCGGCCCGCACCTCGTCCGACACCCAGGCCCACAGGCCATGGGCACTGGCGACGTCGACCTCCGGCAGGGTGTCCGGGTCGAGGGTCGCGATATCGGCCTCGATGAACTCGATGTTCGCGATCCCGGCATCCGCCGCCAGCTCCCGCGCCTCGGCGATGTGCGCCGGCATGAAGTCGACGGCGATCACCCGCCAGCCGGGGTTGCTGGCGGCCAGGCACAGCGCGCCGCGGCCGCGGCCGCAGCCGAGCTCGAGATAGGTCAGCCGGTCCGGGTCGCGGGCGAAGCCGGGCAGCACGTTCCTCATCAGGCAGGCCAGGGCGATATGGCCCGGCGTCTGCGGCGCGTAATATCCGGTGGTGTAGGCCACGTCGGTGACGTAGCCGCCGTTCCAGCTCATCCAGTCTCTCCCAACTGCTCGATCAGGCCGGCCTCGAACAGGGCTTCGGTCGCGTCGGTACGGCGGGCCTCGCCGGTCGGCAGCCAGCTGTTCCAGCCCAGGCGCGGCGGCGCCGCGGCGGAGATCCCGAGCGGCGGCACCGCGGCCGCGGCCAGGATCGGGTTGATGGCGAAATCGGTCTCGAAGCCGAGATAGGCCCGGACCAGCGAGGCGATGCGGCGCAGCAGGTCGCGGTCCGGCAGCATCGATTCGAAGCCGGGCAGGTCCAGCGGGCCGATATGCAGGATGATGCGCGCCTGCACGTCCCAGGACCGGCTGCCGATCGCGGCGTCGACGCCGAGCTGGCAGAACTGCCCGGGGCGGTCCCCCGCCGGCAGCGCCGACATCTGCCCCGGCTCCAGCGCCAGCCAGGCGCCGGCGAACTGCTCGACCTCGACCGACCGCCCCAGCCAGTCGGACAGCAGCGCGCCCAGCCGGTCGGCCGAGCGCGGCCAGGCGCCGAAATGGCCGGCATAGAACAGCAGCGGGTCGGTGCCGACCGCCAGCCGCGGCGCCAGATGCGGCGTGCCGTAGCCGGTCAGAGCCAGCAGGACGTCGTGCAGCCCGTCCGCCGGGGCGGCAGTGGTGGACGGGTCGGCCAGGGCGTTGGCGGCGGCGGCGCGGTGCGGGCGGTACTTGATCCCGGCATCGGCGAATTGCGCGATCGGCCGCTGCGCCAGCAGGTCCAGGAACTCGGCCAGCGCCGGGGACCGGCTGCGCTGCTCGCTGTTGACCATGTCGGTGTAAGGGCGCGGCAGCACGCCGGACGGCCCGGTCAGCCCGATCAGGCCGATCGTCGCGCGCGCCCCGGCCTCGGTCCGCTCCACCGCCATCACATCCGCCGGGACGAAGCCGAGGCCGGGCGCGGCGTGGAAGCGCACGGCCTCGCCCGGCTCGGCCCGCCCGGCCGCCTGCATCAGCACGGCGACGGCGGCGTCGAAGCTGAAGCGCGCCGGCTCCTCGATCAGGGTCTGCAGCAGCGACCGCTCGCGCGGCCGGGCGGGGACGGTCTCCGCCGATCCGCCGGGGGAGGTGGGCGCGGTCGCGCTCATGCCAGCACCCGTGCCCCGGCCCGCGGCGGGAAGGCGGCGGCAGACCCCGACTGGCCCTGCAGCACCGCGGTGGTGCGGACGAAGGAATTGACGGTGGCGTGCAGCGCCAGGAACCGGTCCAGCACGGTCGCCAGCAGGAACAGGCCGGCGCTCTCCCACGCCCGCGGGTCGAATTCGAGCGTGACGTCGATGCCGCGGCAGAAGCCGCCGGGCCGGGCGCCGGGGACACGGGCGGTGCCGGGCTTCGACCGCACGCCGACCAGGCCGGCGATGAGCGCCCGGGTCTCGACCGTGTCGCGCAGGTCGTAGAGGCGCAGCACCTCGCGCAGGCTGTCGGCCGCGGCCGGCCCCCCGACGATGGAGAGATGGCCGAGCGACAGGTGCGACACCAGCCGCCAGCTGTGATGCTCGCGCAGCGGCGCCCGCAGCGACGGCGTCGGCGCGGTCAGGCAGGCGACGCCGCGCACCGCGCTCACCCCTTCCGCCAGGTGCAGCCGCGGCTGGCCGCCGCCGAAGGGCAGCTCGGCCGGCAGGTCGCGGTTGGTGCACAGCGCGTCGACCGACAGCACCGTGTCCGCCGGCCGGTCGACCGACAGCGCCGGGTCGAACGGCGCCAGGAACACGTCGGTGCCGGTCACAATCCCCGGCGTCTGGCGGCGGATCACGGCGTAGAAGCCGCTCGGCTCCTCCTCCGCCTGCTCCACCGCCGGATGGCGGTAGAACGGTCGCCAGGGGCGGGAGGAGCCGTCGCCGCGCAGCTCGCGCACGCGCTCGACGCTCCAGATCTCGAAGGCCTTCGGCCGGCGGTTGTCGGCGGTGACGGGATATTCGGTGCGCTGATGCGTCAGCGGCACCGGCTCGCAGGGCTGGGCGAACAGGTTGACCATCGGCGTGCAGCCGAGCGCCAGGCAGTCGGGCTGCAGCCGCCGCTCCAGGTCGGGCGCGGCCCGGTCGAGATAGACGAAGATCTCCAGCCGGTTGCGCTCATGGATCAGCGTCCTTGCATCGAGGCCGCACAGGTCGACGAACAGGAACTTCTCCGGCAGCGCGAAGTATTCGGTCAGCAGCCGGAAGCCGGAGAAGGAGCGTGCCGGCCAGGGATACAGCGCCTCCTCCGGCGCGAAGCCGACCGGCTTGATGGTGCCGGGCGGCAGCAGCGTCGGGGCGACGTCGTTCGGCCCGTCCGCCAGCGCCACGCCGACGACATGGCCGCACAGCAGCTCGTACAGCGGCAGGCTCTGGTCGAAGGCGCCGCGCAGGAAGCAGCGCAGCCGGTCCACGCCCAGCTCGGCAAAGCTGGCCTCGGGATCGCTGGTGCGCAGCACGATGCGCAGGACGCTGCGGGCGCCCTGCGCGTCCGGATGGACCGGCGCCGTCAGCGGCATCCCGCTCAGCCGCGCGCTTTCGATCTCCACCGGCCACAGCGTGGTGTCGTAGGCGGTGCGGAAGCGGCAGGGCACGCCCTGGACCGGGTCGGTCTTCAGCGCCGTGCCGGCCGGCACCACTGCGGGGACGCGCAGATCCGGCTGGCAGGCGAACTGGACGATCGCCGCGGACGGCACCGGCGCCAGGTAATGCGGATACAGCGAGCCGAGCAGCGCGTCGGTCAACTCGGGGAACTCGTCGTCCAGCCGCTGCTGCGCCCGGGCGGCCAGGAACGACACACCTTCCAGGAGCCGCGCCACATGCGGGTCGTCGACGGCGTCGGCGGTCAGCCGCAGCCGCCCGGCGACCTTGGGGTTGGCCTCGGCGAACTCGCCCGCCAGGCCGCGCAGGACGGCCAGCTCGCGGTTGTAATAGGGCAGGAAGGCGTCCGACATGGCGTCAGGCTTCGTAGAGCGGGCGCAGGGTGACGTCCGCGGTGGTGGTGTCGACCACGGTGTCGAAGACGATCGGCTCCGGCGCCGGATCGACCCGCAGCAGCGCGTCGATCCGCAGCCGCAGCGTCGACCGCAGCAGGTCGCCGTCATCCGCCAGCTGCACCTGGACCTGGGTCAGCCGCGGCTCGAATCGGCGGATGGTCTCCTCCACCTCCGCCCGCAGCGCGTCGCGCTGGCGGCGGTCGTTGAAGGCGCCGGCGGTGAAGTCCGGGATGCCGTAGCCGAGCGGCGACAGGCGCAGCGCCGGAGTCGAGTCCGGCACCGAGCGCCAGGGCCGGCGGGCGTTCAGCAGCGCCTCGAGGTCGCGATGCACCGATCGGCGCAGCCGGTCGACCGACTCCGCCGCCGACAGGGGGGCGTCGGCGGCGCGGTCCGGCTCCGGATCCATCAGGCGGTCGAGCAGGGGCAGCCGCGCCGGCAGCGGGGTGCGCGGGCGCGAGGCGACGGGCCGCTGGGTCATGCGAAGTCCAGCGTGGCCAGCTGTAGCACCGGCACCGCCTCCTCCCCCACCATGTAGACGCGCTGGCCGATGCCGCGCACCGGCGCCGCTTCGGTCCATTCAGTGGCGCGGCCGAGGCGCAGGGGGTCGGCCACCTCCGTATCCGCCGGCAGCAGCTCGGGCGGATACAGCGCCGGCAGGTAGACGTCGCCATCCGGCCCGTCGCGCACCACCATGGTGCAGCGCCGCCAGAACAGGTCGCGCGGCCGCTTCGCCGGGTGGAACTCGACGCTCTCCACCCGCTCGGCCGGGATCCAGAAAACCTTGGCCGTGGTCGTCAACACCTCGAAATTGCCGATCGACAGGTCGTCGGCGTCGCGGAAATCGGCGAACTCCGCCCCGTCGCGCCGGCCGGTGATGGCGGGCCGCGCGGCCTCGGCCGCCTGCACCGCCTCGGCGGCGGCGGCCTGGTCGCCGGCCCGCAGCGCCACCACCGCCTGCAGCAGATGGGCCTGGACCGGCGTCGGCTGGCCCAGGAACTCCGGCGGGCGGCCCTCGCTCAGCACCTGGCGCCGGGCCATCTCCGCCCGCAGCAGCTGGCGGAACTCGCTGACCACCAGCGCGGCGGAGGGGTCGACCGTGCTGGTCGCGTCCAGCAGGGTGTCCGCGCGCTCGAGATTGCCGGCGAACAGCAGCAGCTCGGCCAGCAGGATCCGCGCCCCGGTATCCGCCGGCGCGGCCTTGACCGCGGCGTTGGCGGCCTCGATCGCCGCCTGCAGCGCGCCCTCGCGGAACAGCTCTCCGGCTTTGGTCAGCATTGAAGTCTCCTGCGTCTGGGCATGGGGGCGATCGGACATCACGCGGCCGCGTCCTGGGCGGACAGGCCGGTGACCAGGCGGAACACCGCCGACACGTCGTCGAGCTGGTGGTGGGGCTGCAGGTGGATGACGCAGCCATAGGCGCCGGGGCGGCCCGCCAGCTCGTGCACCTTGATCCGGCTGGACACCAGCGGCTGGCGCGCCCGGCTGTCCGGCCCGGCATTGAGGCTGGCATTGGTGTAGCCGGACAGCCAGGTCTGCAGGCGGCGCTCGACCTCCTCCGCGGTCAGGGAGGAGCCGGTCATCTCGCGCCCCATGATCTTGATGTAGTGGGCGAAGCGGGAGACGCAGAGCATCGCGTTGATCTGCGCCGACAGCCGCCGGTTGGCGATGGCCGGGGTCGGGTCGCGCCCCGGCGCTTCGGACACCCGCGTCTGCAGGCTGTGCACGGCGGCGAAGGCGGCGTCGCCATAGGGCAGCGTGTTCAGCGGCATCAGCCCGGCCGCAACCAGGTCGCGCTCCTGCCGGTCGGTCAGCGCCAGGTCCAGCGACGGCCGGTTCCACATCGTCTCGGGCCCCAGCATGAAGGGCTCCGCCGGCAGGTCCTGCACCAGCCCGCCGCCGACCCGGTCGGTGCTGACGCCGCGGACATCGGCCGGCCAGTTGTGCAGGGCCTGGGCCCGCGCCACGGTGGCGGCGAAGGCGTAGCAGGCCACCGACCAGGCGCGGTGCCGGGCCTCCGGCGCGTGCTCCTCATAGCGGAACCCGTCCGGCCGGGTGGGGTCCGGCCGCCAGGGCGCGCGCGCCAGCACCCGTGGCATGGTCACGCACAGGAATCGCGTATCCTCGCGCAGCGCCATGGCGCGCCAGCGGGCATGGTCGTCGTCGCGGAAGGCCGCCGCGGCGTCGTTGGACAACGCGAGGTCGCCGAAGCCGTCGACGCCGAGCAGGGCGGGGGCGGCCGCCAGCACCACCGGCATGAAGGACGCGGCCCCGACCGCCGCCAGCGCCGACAGCAGCGACACGTCGTCGACCGGCGCGCCGTCGCCCGGCCGGCGCCGCTCCGGCATGTGCCGCAGCTCGTGGTCGACGACCAGCAGGCCGAAGGGCTCGCCGCCCGCCCGGCCGAACTCCGCCTCATAGACCAGGCGGAACAGGCCCGACTGGTCGAACTCGCTGGCCTTGGCGGCGTCGCGATCCAGCTCCGCCCAGGAGGCGGAGAGCAGCCGCGTCTTTAGCCGCGAGGTCGGGTCGAAGCCGTCGACCAGCCAGGCCAGGCCGCGCCAGGATCCCTCCAGCCGCTGCAGCCGCGGATGGTGCAGGATCTCGTCGAGCTGGGCCGAGATCATCCGGTCGATCGCCGCGACGTCACGGTCCAGCAGGCCGCGGAGCAGGCCGGGATCGTGCCGCATCCGGGCAGCCAGCGGGGCGCCGAACCATTCGGCCAGCGCGCCGCGGTCCTGGCGCAGGAAGCCGGTCACGCGAGGGTCGGCGATGCCGTCCCCGGCGCCGACCCGCCCGGCCAGGATCCCGGCGCGCAGGGGGGCAGCACCCTGCCCCGCCGCGTCGGCCGATGGACGCTGCCCCGCCTGCGCCATCTCAGACCCGCTCGGGGATGCGCGCCACCATCCGCAGGCTGGCCGTCAGCTCCTCCATCTGCAGCCAGGGCCGCAGATAGGCGATCGCGTTGTAGGCGCCCGGACGGCCCGGGATCTCCTGCACCTCGACCTTGGCCTCGCGCAGCGGATAGCGCGCCTTGCTCTCGGCGCCGGCGTTCTCGTTGATGTTGACGTAGTTGCCGATCCAGCGGTTCAGCCAGCGCTGGCAGTCCTCGGCCTCCATGAAGCTGCCGATCTTGTCCCGCGCCATGATCTTCAGGTAATGGGCGAAGCGGCCGGTGGCCATGATGTAGGGCAGCCGGGTCGAGATCCGGGCGTTCGCGGTGGCGTCCGGCCGGTCGTACTCCTTCGGCTTCTGCACCGTCTGTGCCCCGAAGAACACGGCGTAGTCGTGGTTCTTGTAGTGGCACAGCGGCAGGAAGCCGAGGTTCGACAGCTCGTATTCGCGCCGGTCGGTGATGCCGATCTCGGTCGGGCACTTGGCGTCGATGTCGCCGTCATCCGACATGAAGATGTGCTGCGGCAGGTTGTCGACCTTGCCGCCGTTCTCGGCGCCGCGGATCGCGGTGCAGAAGCCGTATTTCGAGAAAGCCTCGGTCATCCGCACGCCCATGACGAAGGCGGCGTTCATCCAGCAATAGTGCTCATGGTCCATCGGCAGGGGCTTGCCGGCGGCGTCGATCGGCGCCTCTTCATAGGAGAATTCGTCGATTGGCTTGGTCCGCTCGCCATAGGGCAGGCGCGCCACGACGCGCGGCATCACCAGCGACACGAAGCGGCTGTCCTCGCTGTCGCGGAAGCCCCGCCACTTCAGGTATTCCGCCGTGTCGAAGATCTTGGCCAGGTCGCGCGGCCGCGACAGCTCGGTCCACTGCTCGAAGCCCATCATCCCGGCGCCGGCGGCCGAGACGAACGGCGCGAAGGCGGCGGCGCTGACATTGGACATCAGGCGCAGCGTCTCGATGTCGTCCGGGTGGTTGGTCCACTCGTAGTCGCCGATGATCGTGCCGAACGGCTCGCCGCCCGGGGTGCCGAACTCGTTCTCGTAGATCTTGCGGAACATCAGGCTCTGGTCGAACTCGACCGCCCGCGTAAGATCCCGGTTCAGCTCCCGCTTCGAGAGATTCATCATCCGGATCTTCAGCATCGTGCCGGTTTCGCTGTTCATGACCAGGTAGTGCAGGCCACGCCAGCTGCCTTCCAGCTTCAGGAACTTGGGATCATGGACGATCTCGTTGAGCTGGTCGGACAGCTTCTTGTCGATGATCTTGATCGCGCGCTCGATCGTGCGGGTCAGGTTGCGATCGAAGGTGACCGTGCCGACGCGGGCCTGCTCGACCAGCGTTCGCACCAGGTCCTGGGCGCGGTCCGGCTCGGTCTGCTTGGTCGCCGACACGACCTGGTCGAGCAGGCCGACCGTCTCGGTGGCGGCGGAGGCCGGCGCGGCGGCCGACGCCTCGGGAGCGGGAACCTTGTCCACCATGGTTCAGCCTTCCTTCTTGAGACCGAGCTGACCCGAGATTTCCTCGAAGTCGTCCTTGTTCTTCAGCACCTGCTCCAGCAGCAGTTCGAGCTCCTCCGACCGGTCGGCCTTGCTCATCAGGTCGCGCAGGCGGTTGCGGGTCTCCAGCAGCGCCTTCAGCGCCGGCACCTGGTCCAGCACGCGGCCGGGCTCGAAATCCTCGATGCCGCTGAACTTCAGGTCGACGGCCATGAAGCCGCCCTCATCGCTGAGCTTGTCATTGACCTTGAGGTGCAGGCCGGGGCCGAGGCGCTGCATCACCTCGTCGAAATTGTCGCGGTCGATCTGCACGAACTTGCGCTCGGCCAGGGGCCGCAGCGGCTGGGTCGGATCGCCGGAGAAATCGCCGACGACGCCGACGACGAAGGGCAGCTCGCGTACGATCTGCGCGCCGTCGGTCTCGACCTCGTAGGTGATGTGGACGCGCGGCCGGCGCACGCGGCCGAGCTTCTCGTGAATGCTGGCACTCATCGGATGTCTCCTCGAATGATGGGGCGCCGGGTCGGGGCGCGCAGGGTGGGACGGTAGGATCGGAAGGCGGCGCCGTGCCTCATTCCTCCGGGAGCGGCCGGATGCCGAGGCCCGACAGGACCGAGGCCCGCGCCACCGCTTCCGGCATCATCTCCTTCAGCAGCTCCGGCAGGCCCATCCGGGCGCGGCGGACCGCGTCCTCCAGCGTGTAGCTGAGCGGGGAATGCGGCTCGTTGGCCCGGAAATAGGCGGCGATGCGGGAGATCTGCTGCAGCATCTCCTCGCGCGTCACCGCCCGGTCCGCCGGGGCCCGGGCAGGCTCGCCGCCGTCCGGGGCCTCGACCTCCTCCAGCGCCGCCTCGGCCGCTTCCGGCACCGGTTCGGCGGAGGGCGGCGCATAGCGCTCGGCGGTGCGCCGCAGCTTGTCCAGCAGCTCCTGGACCCGGCCGGTCGGCGGGGAGTCGGCCTGGGCCGCCTCGGTCAGCGCCCGGTCCATGCCGCGCCAGGCCTCGATCGCCCGGACGATATCCCCGTGCAGCGCCGCCAGCCGGTCCCGGCCGATCGACTTGGCCTCGGCCTCCAGCTCGGCCAGCGGCAGCACCCCGGCGGCGAGGCGCTGGGCCTTTCGGGCCTGGTCCAGGACCTCGGCCTCCTCCGCCTGCTCGAACCGCCAATAGGTCAGCGGCGTGCCGTCGGCGCGGTCGAACAGCACCAGCTTGCGCAGCGGCTGCAGCAGCGTGCCGTTGCCGCCCTCGCCGTTCAGCCCGGCGACCGGCGCCACGCGGCCGGCGACGCCGTCCTCGTCCGGGGTGGGGAACAGCCCGTCATTCCAGTAGCGGGACGCCAGCCCGGCGATCAGACGGGCGCCGGCCATCAGCCCGGCCAGCCCGTCGGTGCGCACGAGGCTTTCGGTCAGCCAGGCCGCGATCTCGATGTCCTTGCCGGTGCCGGCCAGCGCCTCGACGCTCAATTCGCGGACCGTGAGCCAGTGGCGCGTGCCGCCCGCATCGGCCGCGGGGTCGTTGTCGGCCACCCGCTCCGCCGCCCGCGCCTCGGACCGGGCATCGCGCAGGCGGAAGTAGAGCGACTGCGGCGTGACGTCGAGTCGGGGGTCGCTGCCGGCCGGATTCTCTTCCGAGATCGGCAGCAGGAGACTTTCCACATCCAGTAAATCTTCGCGATCCGGCACCGCCGCATCCTCACCTTCGTCTGGAAGAATGGAAAGAGTCCACTCTCCATCGCCCATTTCTGCTCGCGAGCGTTACTAGATTATTTCATTATTTCTTTAGATCGTTACCAGCGTAACCCATCTGGACTGGACAGTTCAGCGACGAACCAACAAATCTCGATGGCAATCGGCCGTGGAGTCACGGCGACGCTGAGGAGCGATGATGCCGGCTGTCGACTTGCGGTCGCTGGTCGACCGACTGAACGACCTCTCCCGCCGGGGGCTGGAGGCGGCGGCCGGTCGGACCCTTTCCCGCACCCATTACAATGTCGAGATCGAGCACTGGCTGCTGCAGCTGCTCGAGACCCCGCAGTCGGACGCCGCGCTGATCGCCCGCCGTTTCGAGGTGTCGGAGGAGCGGCTGGCCGCCCAGCTGACCGCGGCGCTGGACCGGATGAAGACCGGCAACGGCCGGGCCCCGGGCCTGTCCCCCGATCTGGTCGAGCTGATCAAGGATGCCTGGCTGTTCGCCTCGGTCGAGGGCGGGGCCAGCCATGTCCGCTCCGGCCATCTGGTCCTGGCCGCCCTGGCCGACGAGGCGCTGGGCGGAAGGCTGCGCGACGTGGCACCCGAGCTGCGGCGCATCCTGCCCGACATGCTGCGCCGCGACTTCGCCGGCATCGTCGCCGGCGGCGCCGAGACGCCGGCGGTGCAGGACACCGCAGCCGGGTCCGCGCAACCCGCGGCCCCCGGCGGCAGTGGGGCGCTGGACAAGTACACGGTCGACCTGACCGCCCGGGCGCGGTCCGGCCGTATCGACCCGATCCTCGGCCGCGACGGCGAGATCCGCCAGGTCGTCGACATCCTGACCCGGCGCCGGCAGAACAACCCGATCCTCACCGGCGAGGCCGGGGTCGGCACCGGCAAAGAGCTGATTGCCCGCGCTATTCATAACCTCAGCGGACGTAACGCGCGGCGAATGGTGAAGATGAACTGCGCCGCAATGCCCGCCGG
>NZ_JBCNNF010000154.1:0-15031 GCF_039594555.1 Inquilinus sp. | reverse complement strand
TGCTCGGTGGTCCTGCTGGCGCTGTATCTGGTGATCGACATCGTCCTGTTCCGGCGCGAGCACGGGCTGCGCGAGGTGCCGGCGGAGCCGCGCGTGCCGTTCGGGCTGGAGGGCGGGGTCAATCTGCTGCTGCTGGCCGGCGTGGTCGGCGCGGTGCTGCTGAGCGGCGTGTGGAAGCCGGGCGTGCAACTCACCGTCTATCACGTGCCGGTGGCGCTGGAGAACCTGGTCCGCGACTTGGCTCTGCTGGCGATCATCGGCCTGTCCTGGGTGCTGACCAGCCGGGAGAGCCGGCAGCTCAATGACTTCAACTGGTTCCCGATCGTCGAGGTCGGCAAACTGTTCGCCGCGATCTTCGTCACCATCGTCCCGGCCATCGCCATCCTGCGCGCCGGCCGGGAAGGAACGCTGGCCGGGCTGGTCGACCTCGTCGGCGGCACCGGCGCGCCGAACAACCTGGCCTATTTCTGGCTGACCGGGGCGCTGTCCAGCTTCCTCGACAACGCGCCGACCTATCTCGTCTTCTTCAACATGGCCGGGGCCGACGCGCAGCAGCTGATGGGGCCGCTGGCCACGACGCTCGGCGCGATCTCGGCCGGCGCCGTCTTCATGGGCGCGAACACCTATATCGGCAACGCGCCGAACTTCATGGTGCGGTCGATCGCGCAGGAGCGCGGCGTCGCCATGCCCAGCTTCTTCGGCTACATGGCCTGGTCCTGCGGCATCCTGCTGCCGCTGTTCGCGGCGGTGTCGCTGCTGTTCTACGCCGGAGCGTAGGATGGGTGACGGATCCGGGAAGCGCCGGGCTATCGAGGTGGTCGACTACGACCCGGCCTGGCCGGCGCTGTTCGAGGAGCTTCGGGCCGGGCTGGAACGGCTGCTGGCGGGGCTCGTCCTCGAGATCCATCACATCGGCAGCACCGCGGTGCCCGGGCTGTGCGCCAAGCCGAAGATCGATGTCGACATCGAGCTGCGCTCGGCCGCCGTGATCCCCGAGGCGATTGAGCGGATGCAGGCGACCGGCGCCTATGCCTATCACGGCGACCGGCATGGCGACGGCATGTGGACCTTCACCACCGGCCGCGGCTCGCGCGGGCAACGCCTCTATCTCTGCGCCCCCGGGACGGCGGCGCATCTGCGCCGGATGCTGTTCCGCGACCATCTGCGGCAGCATCAGGAGGCGGCGGCCACCTATGCCGCGCTCAAGCGCAGGCTGGCCTCCGAGACCGCGGACGACTGGGGCCACTACACCGGCGGCAAGGGCGCATTTGTCGCCGAAATCGTGCGGCGGGAAGCGGCCCGGCGGAATCAGCCCGTCCCGGACGGCAGCCCGCCCGGGATCGAGCCGCGAGCCTATGACTACGAGGCCCAGTATCGGCGCCTGCAGGATGCGGGCAGGCCGGGATGGGCCGGGGACCAGCACGAGCGCGCCCTGGCCGGGGTGAGGGAGACGCTCGACCGGCTGGAGCGTGAGGGAGTCCTGTCGCCACCACCCGCGAGGATGCTGGAGCTCGGCTGCGGGAACGGTTCGTCATCCTACCTGCTGGCCGGCAAGGGCTACGAGGTCCACGGCATCGACATCTCCGGCTCCGCGGTGGCCTGGGCGCGGGAGCGCTTCGCGGCAGCCGGGCTCCGCGGGACATTCCATCGGGGGAGTGTCTGCCGCATGCCCGTTTTCGCCGACGACACCTTCGACATCGTGTTCGACGGCAGCTGCCTGCATTGCCTGATCGGCGATGACCGGGCTGCGTGCCTCGCCGAGATCCGCCGCATCCTGCGGCCCGACGGCGTTTTCGTGGTCAGCAGCATGTGCGGTGAGCCCCGGTCCGCCGATGCCCGGGCCCGCTTCGACTCGCGGACCCGCTGTCTGATGCGGGACGGCCATCCCTACCGGACCCTCGAGCCCCTCGCGGCGCTCGAAGCGGAGCTGGACGGCGCCGGTTTCGCGGTGCGGGACCGCAGCGTCGCGGTCAATCCCTGGTGGGATCATGCCACGCTGGTCTGCGGCCGATCCGGCTAGCCCGCTGGCCCGACATAGCCGAGATAGTCGGCGATTTCCGGCAGCGGCGGGCGGGTCAGCAGCTCGGTGGCCGGGCCGGTGGCGGCGACGCGGCCATCCTCGATGAAGGCGGCCTGCGCGTCGATGCCGGGCAGGGCGTCGAGCTGGTGGCTGACCATCAGCACGGTCAGGCCGCGCTCCCGCCGCAGCCGGTCGACCAGCCCGACCATCTCCCGCCGCTGCGCCGGCCCGAGCGCGGCAAAGGGTTCGTCCAGCAGCAGGATCGGGCGGTCGCGCACCAGGCTGCGGGCCAGGGCGACGCGCTGGCGCTCGCCGCCGGACAGCTCGGCCGGGCGGCGCGCCGCCAGCCCCTCCAGGTCGACATGGGCCAGCGCCTCCTGCACCCGCGCCGCCTCGGCCGGGGTCAGCCGCCCCGGATGCAGGCCCAGCGCCACGTTCCTCGCCGCCGTCAGATGCGGGAACAGGTTGTGGTCCTGGAACAGGGTGGTCACCGGCCGCGCCGCCGGCGGCAGTCCCAGCGCGTCGCGGCCGAGCAGGCGCAAGGTTCCGGACAGCGGCGCCTCGAAGCCGGCGATCAGGTTCAGGAGCGTGCTCTTGCCGGCGCCGCTGGGCCCGAACAGCACGACGAAGGCGCCGGCCTCGATCGCCAGGTCGAAACGCATCTCCATCGCCTCGTAGCGATAGGTCAGGGCCTCAATCTCAATCGCGCGTGTGGCCACCGAAGATCCTCTCGATCAGGCCGAACAGGGCCAGCCCCATCAGCACCAGCAGCAGCACCACCGTCGACGCCTCCTGCAGCCGGTAGGCGCCGAGCAGCTGCGCCACCAGCACCGGCAGGGTCTGGTTGCCGTCGCCGCCGAACAGGGCCGCGGCGCCGAGGTCGCCGAAGGCCAGCCCCGCTGCGATCGCCAGGGCGAACCCGGCCGGCCGGCGCAGCAGCGGCCATTCCACCAGCCGCAGCCGGGCCCAGCCGGACAGGCCGAGACTGTCGGCCAGCCTGCCGTGGCGATGCTGCGCCAGCTCGGCGGCGCCGACCAGCAGGCGCAGCACGAAGGGCAGGGCCATCAGGGCGTTGACCATGGCGACGATCGGCAGCGCCCAGCGCCGCAGGTCGGCGGTGCCGAGCAGCATGACGAACAGCCCGGCGCCGAGCGCCAGCGGCGGCACCACCAGCACCACCGTGCCGCTCAACTCGAACAGCCGCGCCAGCCGCCGACGCCGGCGGCCGATCCGCAGCACGGCAATGCTGTGCGCCAGGGCCCAGCCCAGCACCAGGGCCAGCGTGGCGGCGCCGAGCGCCACGGCCAGGCTGCGGCCGGCGGCCTGCCACAGGGCGGCGCTGAAGAGAATCGGCTTGCCGATGCCGCCCAGGCCTTCGACCAGGATCGCGACCAGCGGCAGCAGCACGAAGCCCCCGGCCAGGACCAGCACCACCGTGTCGATCGTGCGGGCCGTCCTGCCGCGTCCGTCGCCGCGCAGCACCGGGCGGCCGATGCCGCCTTCGTCCGCGACCCGCCCGGTCAGCCGCATCGCGGCCAGCACCAGCAGGGCGCACAGCGCGACCTGCAGCAGCGACAGGGCGACGGCGCGGCCAGGGTCGAAATCGAAGCGCAGCGCCTGGTAGATCGCGATCTCGATGGTGGCGGAGGCCGGGCCGCCGCCCAGCGTCAGCACCACGGCGAAGCTGGTGAAGCACAGCAGGAACACCAGGGCGGTCAGTCCGGGCAGCTGGCGCCGCAGCATCGGCCATTCGACCAGCCGGAACAGGTCGGCGCCGCGCAGCCCCAGCATCGACGCCAGGCGCCAGCTCTCCGCCGGGATCGTGCCCCAGGCGGCCAGCAGCACGCGCACGGCGAAGGGCATGTTGAAGAACACATGCGCCAGCAGGATGCCGGTGAGGCCATAGATGTTCGGCCGGATCGGCAGCCCCAGCGTCGCGAACAGGTCGGCCAGCAGGCCGGAGCGGCCGAACACGGTGAGGATGCCGAAGGCGCCGGCCACCGCCGGCACAATCATCGGCAGGCCGAACAGACGCAGCAGCAAGGTGCGGCCGGGGAAGCGGCGGCGCGACAGGGCGCGGGCGACCGGGATGGCAATGGCGACGCTGATCAGCGCCGACAGCCCGGCCTGCAGCGCGGTGAAGCGCAGCACCGACCACAGATAGGGATCGGCCCAGACCGACAGCAGGTCGAGATCGGTGGCGGCGCGGATGAGGCCGGTCGCGGCCGTGCCGATCAGCGCCAGGATGCCGAGCAGCGCCAGCAGGCCGGGGAGGGAGCTCATGCGGAGGGAATGGCGGACATGTCCGGAGCCGGCCTCCGCCTCACCCGAAATCGCTGCGCGATTTCGACCTCTCCCTGGGGAGATGTCAGACGGCGCTGCCTCTGCCCTCTCCTCGGGGAGAGGGAGGGGCCCGCGACGTTGGCGGCGGGAGGATGAGGGGGTGGCTCGGCCCAACGGCTCTACTTGCTGGTCGCCTGCAGCCATTCGGCGATCCAGGCGGCGCGGTTGGCCGCGACCTCCTCGGGCGGGTACAGCAGCGCCTTGGCCGGGGCCGGCAGCGCCTTGTAGGCGTCGGGCAGGCCGGCTTTCGGCGTCACCGCTGGGTACATCCATTGGGTGGTCGGCAGCTGGTCCTGGAAGGCCGGGGTCAGCATGAAGGCCAGGAACCTGTCCGCCAGCTCGGGATGCGGCGACGACGCCAGCTTGGCCGCGACCTCGACCTGCAGGTAGTTGCCCTCGCTGAACACCGCGGCGCCGACATTGCTGTCGTTCTCGGCGATCACGTGATAGGGCGGCGAGGTGATGTAGCTGAAGGTCATCGGCACCTCGCCCTTGCGGAACAGGCCGTAGCTCTCGCTCCAGCCCGGGGTGACGGTGAGGATGCGCGGCTTCAGCTTGGCCCAGGCCTCCGGCGCCTTGTCGCCATAGACTTGGCGGACCCAGAGCAGCAGGCCGAGCCCCGGCGTGCTGGTGCGCGGATCCTGGATGGTCAGCTCCAGGTCGCTGTTTTCGACCAGATCGTGCAGGCTCTTCGGCGGGTTCGGCACCTTGGTCTTGTCGTAGACGAAGGCGAAGTAGCTCCAGTCGAACGGCACGAAGACCGGGTCTGTCCAGGCCACCGGCAGCGACAACCCGTCCAGCTTCTGGCCGTGCGGCGCGAACAGGCCGGTCGCCGTCGCCTCGGCGGTCAGGTTGGTGTCGAGGCCCAGCACCACGTCGGCTTGGCTCGACTTGCCTTCCAGCTTCAGCCGCGACAGCAGGGCGACGCCATCCTCGACGGAGGTGAACTCGACCGTGCAGCCGCATTCGGCCTCGAAGGCCTTCTTCACCTGCGGCCCCGGGCCCCAGTCGGCGGTGAAGGATTCGTAGGTGTAGACCTTCAGCACCGGCGTCTCGGCCACGGCCGTGCCGGCGAGGGCGGAGGTCAGGGCCGTCAGCAGGACGGCGGCAGTCAGGCGCATCACGATTCCTCCGCATGGGTCGAAGCGGAGGCGGAGAGGGCCGATGCCTGAGGCGTCGTCTCGCGCTCCCTCCGCCGGCATGACCCGGATCAGGTTCGTCGGGTTGACGCTGACGCGCCTCTCAGCCCCCGCGGGCACCCCGGCAAGACGCGCGCATCATCGGGGCGCGCGGAGAGCCTGTCAACGCGGGCGCGAATGGTTGGAAGACGACCATTCGGAGGTCTTGCGGCAAGGCATTCGATGGCACATGTCTCCTGCACAGGTTGGAGGAGTCCATGGCCGAGCGCGGAATTGTGGCCCTGCTCAAGACGATGAAGCCGTTGAGCGAGGATTTCCCGGAGATCGACGATCCCGCGCCGGAGCCAGAGATCATTTTTGTCGAAGACGACGCTCCTGATGACACCGGCTCCGCGGCACGGTAAAATTACACAATTAACGCTAATTGGAGGTAAAAAATGGCCGGACCGCTCGCGATTGGTGAGGACGCGCCCGATTTCGAAGTCGAGACCACCGAGGGGCGGATCCGCTTCCATGACTGGCTCGGCTCGTCCTGGGGCGTGCTGTTCTCCCACCCCAAGGACTTCACCCCGGTCTGCACCACCGAGCTCGGCGCCGTGGCCAAGCTGAAGCCGGAATTCGACCGCCGCGACGTCAAGGTGATCGGCCTCTCCGCCGACCCGGTCGACCGGCACGCCGCCTGGGCCCAGGACATCAAGGAAACTCAAGGCGCTGCCCCGAATTTCCCGGTGATCGCCGATTCCGAGCTGGTGGTCTCCAAGCTCTACGGCATGCTGCCGGCCGATGCCGGCACGACGTCGGAGGGCCGCACCGCGGTCAACAACCAGACCGTGCGCAACGTCTACGTCATCGGCCCGGACAAGAAGATCAAGCTGGTGATCTCCTACCCGATGACCACCGGCCGCAACTTCGACGAGATCCTGCGGGTGATCGATTCGCTGCAGCTGACTTCCAAGCACAAGGTCGCCACCCCGGCCGACTGGAAGAACGGCGAGGACGTCATCATCGTCACCTCGGTCTCGGACGAGGAGGCCAAGCAGAAGTTCCCGGCCGGCTTCAAGACCCTCAAGCCCTACCTCCGCACCGTCGCCCAGCCGCGCGACTGACGATCAGGTTCGTCCCGTTGTTGTCATTGCCGGGCTTGACCCGGCAATCCAGAAGGTCTCGACAGTCTCTGGATGCCCGGGTCAAGCCCGGGCATGACATTTTTTGGTCCGAGAATGCCTGTCAGAGCAGCTGACTCTTAATCACCTGCCCAGCAGCGCCTTCGCCATCATCATGTGCACGCCCTTGCAGCCATTCACCGTCTGGGTGATGCGCAGGTCGCCGGCCAGGCTGCACAGGGTGTAGGCGTCGTAGCGCGACAGCCCGGCCACTTCGCCCAGCAGCACGATCATGTCGCGCAGCGCCATCTCGGCGCAGCGGTCGAGATCCGGCGCCATCCCCATGGTGATGTGGTGGGTCGGCGTCTCCGCCCGCGGATAGGTGAAGCTGAGGTCGTCGCGGGCGATCAGCTGGAAGGTGCCCTGCAGTGCCGTCTCGATCGCGGTGACGCAGACCTCGCCGTCGCCCTGGGCGCCGTGGCCGTCGCCGCAGGAGAACAGGGCGCCGTCGTTGAACACCGGCAAATAAAGTGTGGTGCCGGCCACCAGTTCCTTGTTGTCGATGTTGCCGGCATGGTCGTGCGGCTGGATCGAGCTGATCCGGCCCCAGCCCTTCGGCGGGGCCACGCCCATGACGCCGAAGAACGGGTTCAGTGGGAGGTCCAGCCCCCAGGGCAGCCGGGCGGTGCCGCGCTCGGCGTCGAGCGGGATGTGGATCAGCCGCATCTCCTCAAAGTCGTAGGGCAGGGTGCCGGACAGCGGGCGGATGACGTTGTAGCCCCAGTCCTGGCGCAGCGAGACGTCGAGGATCCGCACCTCCAGCACCTGTCCCGGCCGGGCGCCGCGCACCGCGACCGGCCCGGTCAGGATGTGGCCGGGCGTCGACCGGTCGCAGCGCTCATGGATCTCGTGGATCTCGGGCGGGATGTGGAAATCGCCCTCGGGCAGCGCCGCCGGCCCGCCCGACACGGTGTCGATCACGACCGTGTCGCCACTGTCGACGGTCAGGACCGGTTCGCGGGTCGCGTCGAAATAGCCCCAGGCGCAGGTCTCGGCGGACGCGGGCACATGGTGTCGCGGCATGGTCGGCTCCCCTCCGATGGAACCGACACGCTCGGACGTTTCCGCCGCCGGATCAACCCTTCACGGCGCCGGCGGTCAGCCCCTGCACCAGGTAGCGTTGGATCACGGCGAAGAAGATGCAGACCGGGATCAGCGCCAGCACCGAGGCCGCGGTCATCTGGCCCCAGTCGACGCCGAACTTGGCGACGAAGGTCAGGAGGCCGACGGCGAAGGTCTTCTGGCTGTCCGAGTTGATCAGCATCAGCGCGAACAGGAGCTCGCTCCAGGCCGCGGTGAAGACGAAGCCCAGAGTCGCGCCCATGCCCGGCAGGGTCAGCGGCAGGATGACTCGGCGCAGCGCCTGGAAGCGGTTGCAGCCGTCGATCATCGCCGCCTCCTCCAGGTCCTTCGGGATGGCGTCGAAGAAGGACTGCATCAGGAAGGTGGCGAAGGCGACGTTGAAGGCGCTGTAGATGACGATCAGGCCCATCAGGTTGTTGGTCAGCCCCAGCGGCGCCATCAGGCGGTAGACCGGCGGGATGATCATCACCAGCGGGAAGGTCTGGGTCAGCAGCAGCACGAACATCACCACCGGCTTGGCCTTGAAGCGGAAGCGCGAGAAGGCGTAGCCGGAGGCCGAGGCGCAGACCGTCACCACCGCCGCCGTGGCGATCGAGACGATGACGCTGTTCAGGAAGTAGCGCGGGAAGTTGCTGGCGGTCAGCACCGATCCGAAATTGGCCAGCGTCCATTCCGACGGCCAGAAGGTGATGCCTTCGGAGAACAGCAACTGTGTCGGCGTGACCGAGATCTTGACCAGCCAGTACAGCGGGAACAGCGCGAACAGCAGATAGGCGCCGATGCCGAGATAGAAGCCGGTGCCGCTGGCGGCGCGCCCGAGGGGCGAGCGTCCGACGATGGTCATGGTCTCATTGCCCCGCGAGCAGGCTCTTGCGCATCCGGATCAGGATGCCGGCATAGAGCAGGAGGAGAAGCAGCAGCACCGTCGCCACGGCCGAGGCATAGCCGAAGTTCAGCCGGGTGAAGGCCTGGCTGAAGATGTAGGTCGACAGGATGTTGGTGGCGTTGGCCGGGCCGCCATTGGTCATCACCCAGATCAGGTCGGCGAAGGTGGCGATCCAGATCGTGCGCAGCAGCACTGTGATGGCGATGGTCGGGGCCAGGAACGGGATGGTGATCTTCGCGAAGCGCTGCCACGCCGTGGCGCCGTCGATCGCCGCCGCTTCGTAGAAATCGCCCGGGATCGCCTGCAGCGCGGCCAGCAGGGTGATGGCGAAGAACGGGATGCCGAACCAGATATTGGCCAGGATCGGGCCCCACATCGCCAGGTCCGGGTCGGACAGGATGTTCGACGGCTCCGACAGCAGGCCAAGATCGGCCATCCAGTAGGGCAGGGGCCCGACCACCGGGTTGAACAGCCAGGCGAAGACCAGGCCGGACAGGAAGGTCGGCACCGCCCAGGGCAGGAACACCAGGGCCTGGACCACCCGCTTGCCGCGGAACGGCCGGTTCAGCAGCAGGGCGAGGCCGAGGCCGCCGAAGAACTGGAACACCAGGCTGCCGACGGTCCACCAGACGGTGTTCTTCAGCGCCCGCCAGAAATTGGCGTCGCCGAGCAGCGTCTCGAAGTTCTTTAGCCCGATCCAGGTCGGCTTCCCGAACGGCCCGAAATTCTGGAAGGCGTAGGACAGCCCGACGATCAGCGGCACCAGCATGCTGAGCGTCAGCAGGATGATGGCCGGGCTGAGATAGAGCCAGGGCTCCAGCGCATTGCCCAGCGCGCGGCGGAAGGATCCCGGGCGTGCGCCCGGGATCGCGTGAGTGGCGGTCATCTAAACCATCGCATGTCTGACTCCGTCATGGCGAGGCGCGGAGCGCCGTGGCCATCCAGGGGCCGGTGCGAGCTGCCCTGGATGGCCACGCCCCTTCGGGGCTCGCCATGACGGCTTGGGATTGGCCGCGGACCGATATGAGCCGCTGCCCGCGTCACTTCTTGCCGGCCAGGAACTTCTGCTGCGCCGTGGTCAGGTAGTCGGCCCATTCCTTGGCGACGTCCGCGGTCTGCTTCTGGCCCAGCAGGGCCTCCTGGAAGCTCTGCACCGACATCACGTCGAAGAAGTAGCCGAACTCCTCGAGATGGGCCGGCCAGGGGATCGGCTGCCACTGCGGATCGTTCAGCTCCTGGAACCAGCCGGCATAGCGCTCGCCGGCGAAATGCTCGTTCTTCTCGGCGCCCTTGTGGATCGGCAGCACGCCGACGAACTTGGCCCACTCGATGTTCTGGTCGCTGTCGAGGAGATAGGACATCAGCTTCCAGCTCTCCTCCTTGTGCTCGCTGTTGGCGAACATCGACCAGCCGGCGTAGCCGATCGAGGGATAGGCGTGGCCGCCGGGGCCGACCGGCATCGGCGCCACCGCGAAATCCTCGGGCTTCATGTGATCGAGGATGCCGATCATCGCATCCGGGTCATTGTCCAGCATCGCGCAGGTGCCGGAGTAGAAGCCGGTGACGGTCTCGTTGAAGCCCCAGTTCAGGCTGTCCTTCGGCGCCCCGCCCGCCTTGTACAGGTCGACCAGGAACTGCATGCCCTTGGCCGCGTCGGCATCGGCGAAGGTCGAGGTGCCGTCGTCGTTGAAGAATTTGCCCTTGCCGTCCATGGTCAGCATGAAGAAGGCGGTGCCGCCGGTGCCGCCCTTGCCGCCGCGCAGGCAGTAGCCGGCCTTGCCGCCGCCCAGCGCCGCGATCTTTTTCGACACGTCCATGAACTCGTCCAGCGTCTTCGGCGGGGCCGCGACGCCGGCCTCCTGGAACAGCTTCTTGTTCCAGTACAGGCCGCGCAGATAGAAGCCGTAGGGCACCATGTAGGGGGTGTTGTTCACGGTCTTCGAGAACTGCACCGCCCGGTCGTTCAGCGTCGACGCCTGGTCCCATTTGGCGATGTAGGCCGACAGGTCCTCGAGCTGGCCATTGTTGGCGTAGAGCGACATCCAGCGCTCCGGCATCTCGGCGATGTCCGGGGTCTCGCCGGCCTGCACCATGGTCAGGAACTTCTCGAACGCCTCGCCCCAGGGCAGCGAGACGATCTCGACATGCACGCCCGGGTTCGCGGCCTCGAACTTGCTGATCTGGCCCTTCAGGAACTCGGTGCGCTGCGGGCTGGTGATGACCTCGACCAGCTTCAGATTGGTGTCGGCCAGCGCCGGGCCGGTAAAGGCGATCGCGGCCAGGCCGGCCAGGAGCATCAGTCGTTTCATTTTTGCCTCCCTGTCAACAAAGCGAAAATCAGTTCACGGAGCCTGCGAGCGCGCGCTCGAGATCGGCCCACAGGTCCTCGGTGTCCTCCAGCCCGATGGCCAGGCGGACGATGCGGGGCGTCACCCCGAAGGCGGACATCGAGTTCGGCCCCTGGGCCTGGCGCAGCGAAGCGCGGGCCGGCACCACCAGGCTCTCATGCCCGCCCCAGCTGACGCCGAGCTTGAACAGCTTTAGGGCGTCGACCAGCCGCGGCACGTCGACCTTCTCCTCGACCTCGAAGGAGAACAGGCCGCTATGGCCGGTCAGCGTGGCGCCGCCGGGGTGGTTGGAGAAGGCGGGGTGCAGCACCCTTGTGACCAGCGGGTGGTCGGCCAGGCGGCGGGCGATGGCCAGCCCGCTCTCCTGGTGCTGCCGCATGCGAAGCGGCAGGGTGCGCATGCCGCGCACCAGGAGCCAGGCCTCGAAGGGCGACAGCTTGCCGCCGAGATAGGGATAGGCGAGGTCGTTGACCCGGGCGATGCGCTCGGCCGACCCGGCGATCACCCCGGCCACCGTGTCGCTGTGGCCCGACAGGTATTTCGAGGCGGAGTGCACCACCAGGTCGACACCGTGCCGGATCGGCTGCTGGAACAGCGGCGTGGCCCAGGAATTGTCGATGATCGTGGCCGCGCCATGCGTCTTGGCCAGGGTCGCCAGCCGCCCGATCTCCTGCAGCTCGAACATCATCGAGGTCGGGTTCTCGAGATACAGCAGCTTCGCTCCGGGCAGGGCGGCCTCGACCGCCGCCAGGTCGCCGGCATCGACGTACTCGACGGTGATACCCAGCCGCGGCATCAGCTTCTCGAACAGCCGGTAGGCGTCGCCATAGACGTGGCGGGTGCACAGGATGCGGTCGCCGGACCCGGCGATGCTGAGCACGGCGGAGCTGATCGCCGCCATGCCGCTGGCGGTGCCGCGCGCGGCCTCGGCCCCTTCCAGGGCGGCCACCTTGCGCTCGAACTCCTGCACCGTCGGGTTGTCGCCGCGGGAGTAGATCGGGCGCTTCACCTGGCCGGAGAACGCGGCCTCCATCTCCGCATAGCTGGCGAAGGTGAACAGCGAGGTCTGGTAGATCGGCGGCACCACCGCGCCGGCCGGGAAGCTGTCGTCATGCGCCAGCGTCGTGGAGGCCCCGTATTCCTCGGGGGGAGTGAAATCGTCGGTCATCGGGTCCGTCTGCGGTCGGCGTCTCGGATGTCCTCATCGACCATGTCGATGATGGTCAGCGCGGCGGCGCGCGCGCCGTCCGGGTCGCGCCGGACGATCGCGTCGTACATCACGCGGTGATAGGGGAAGGTGCGGCCGGCGAAATCCGGCATGTCCAGCGGGTTCTCCCAGAAGCGGTGGAAGGCGTCCCGCATGCTGGCCAGGATCTGCTCGAAGATCGGGTTCTCGGTGGCGCGGAAGATCGACTGGTGGAACTCCCAGTCCTGCTCGGGCGCGTCGCCGTATTTGGTGTGGTGCGCCTCCATGATGTCGAGGCGGCGGCCGATCTCGGCGATCTGCTCCTCGGTCGCGCGGCGGGCGCAGATGGAAGCGGCCTCGCCCTCGAGCGCCCGCCGCACCTCCAGCGTGTGCAGCAGCGTGTCGACGTCGGAGGCGCGGTCGATGGTCAGCGGCATGTGGATGCTGGCGGTCGACACCGGCACCTTCAAATAGGTGCCGCTGCCCTTGCGCATCTCGACGATGCCCAGCCCCTCCCAGCGCTTCAGCGCCTCGCGGATGGTGGAGCGGCTGACCTGCAGCTGCTCCGCCAGATCGCGCTCGGGCGGCAGCCGCTCGCCGGGGCGGATGCCGGCGCGCTCGACATGCTCCGCGATCGCCGCCAACGCCGCCTCGTCACGCGTCGGCGTGCGGATCGGCGACAGGGAGGAGCGAAGGCGGGCGGACATCGGCGGCGGCAGATTTCAAAATTGGTCTGACATCTGGACCACTTTGATCGAATGCATTGTATGCCGTCAATATCGGTTTGCCGTCGCGACGGCGGCGGTTACAAATCGCAACATCGTTGCGAGGTGGTCCGGATGCGCGTGCGGTCATGGGGCTGGGTCGGGGTCGTCTGGGCCCTGCTGTCCTGCGGCGCCGCCGAGGCCGCGCAGGGCAAGGATGAGACGGTCGAGCAGGCGGTGTGCCGGTTGATCGAGCAGTCGGCCGCGGCCGAGAACCTGCCGCTGGAGTTCTTCACCCGGCTGATCTGGAAAGAGAGCCGGTTCCGGCCGCGCGCGGTCAGCCCGAAGGGCGCGCAGGGGGTGGCCCAGTTCATGCCCGGCACCGCCAAGCTGCGCGACCTGGACGATCCGTTCGACCCGGAAACGGCGCTGCCGGCCTCCGCCGCCTTCCTGGCGGAGCTGCGCGACCAGTTCGGCAATCTCGGCCTCGCCGCCGCCGGCTACAATGCCGGGCCGAACCGGGTCGAGAGCTGGGTCGGCGGCCACGGCTTCCTGCCGCTGGAGACCGAGGATTACGTGCTGTTCGTCACCAAGCGCCCGGCCGATGACTGGGTGCCGAAGGCGGATGGCAGCGTGCCCAGCTTCGACGGCAGCGACAAGCCCTGCCTGGAGATCCTGGCGTCGCTGAAGACCGAGGCGGACCGGGACGAGCTTGTCTCACCGACCGCGCCCTGGCATGTGCAGATCGCCGGCAACTTCTCCAAGGGCCGGGCGCTGGCCTCCTACAACCGCGTTCGCTGGCGCTTCCCGCAGCTGATGGCGGAGATCCAGCCGATGATCGTCGGCACCCGGATGCTCAGCATGGGCACGCGGCGCTTCTACCGGGTCAGCGTGCCGGCGCAGAGCCGGGCCGAGGGCAACCAGTTCTGCAGCCGCCTGCGCCGGGCGGGCGGGGCGTGCATTGTCTTGCGCAACTGAGCGGGCTTGAAGAAGCCACACTTCCCGCCGATCCTGGTCAACGGTCTGCGAGGGAGGGTGCAATGCGTTTCCCGAAATGGGTGATCCTGGTCGGCCTGGCCGCGTCGGTCGCGTCCTGCCAGATGGACAGCGCGCCGAACACGATCGGCGGCGCGGCCGCCGGCGGACTGGCCGGAGCCGGCATCGGCGCCCTGGTCAGCGGCGGCAATCGCGGCACGGGGGCGCTGATCGGCGCCGGCATCGGCGCGCTGGCGGGCGGCGCCATCGGCAACTACATGGACCGGCAGCAGGCCGAACTGCGCCGCAACCTGGCCGGCACCGGCATCGGCGTGAACCGCCGCGGTGACAACCTGGTGCTGGAGATCCCGGGCGACGTCACCTTCGCCACCGATTCCGCGACCATCAAGCCGCAATTCTACGGCCCGCTCGACCAGGTCGCGGCGACGCTGAACCAGTACACCAGCACCTATATCGACGTGGTCGGCCACACCGACAACACCGGCCCGGCCGAGTACAACCAGCGGCTGTCGGAGGCGCGGGCGCGCTCAGTCGCCGACTATATCTCCTCGCGCGGGGTCTATCCGCCGCGGATCAACATCGGCGGCGCCGGCGAGGACCAGCCGAAGGCCAGCAACGCCACCGCGGCGGGGCGGCAGGAGAACCGGCGGGTGGAGCTGACGATCCGGCCGAACGGGCAATAGCGGCGGCAGGATTCCTTCGACCAAAGTCGGAAGCGATACGCGACGGGTTCACAACCCGAAGCACGGCACGTTACGCTCATTGCCGGACATAAGATCCGCAACGGGAGGAACGGCCATGCAGCTGAGTCGCGACGACCTTTTGCGTGCCTATCGCCAGATGCGCCTGATCCGGGAATTCGAGGATCGGGTCCATCTCGAATTCGCCACAGGTGAGATTCCGGGTTTCGTCCATCTCTATGCCGGTGAGGAGGCCAGCGCCGTCGGCGTCTGCCTGCACCTGACCGACCGCGATTCGATCGCCAGCACCCATCGCGGCCACGGCCACTGCATCGCCAAGGACTGCGACCCTGTGGCGATGATGAAGGAGATCTACGGCCGCAAGGACGGGCTGTGCGGCGGTAAGGGCGGGTCGATGCACATCGCCGACCTGTCCAAGGGCATGATGGGCGCCAACGGCATTGTCGGCGGCGGCCCGCCGCT
>NZ_JBCNNF010000153.1:0-15051 GCF_039594555.1 Inquilinus sp. | reverse complement strand
CACCACCACGACGACGGTCCGCAGCGCCCCGCGGGGCGGGCCGTCGTCGTGGTGGTGGTGTTCTCGATCCTGGGCGGGCTGCTGCAGATGCTGATCGTCAACCTGGTGAAGGATGTCCTGTTCGCCGGGCTGGCCCCCGGCGGAGTCGCCCGCGTGGCCGCAATCCCGGTGGTCTATTACACCGCGGTCTTTCTCGGCTGGTCGCTGGCCTATGTCTGGATCCGAGCGGATGTCGAGGCCCGGTCGGAGCGGGCGCGCCGCAGCGAGGCGCAGGCCGCGGCGACACGGGCCGAACTGCAGCGGCTGCGCCTGCAGCTGGAACCGCATTTCTTGTTCAACGCTCTGAACACCGTGGCCGTGGAGATCCCCGACAACCCGCAGGCGGCACTGGAGATGACCCACCGCATCGCCGGCTATCTGCGCTACTCGCTGGACCCGCAGACCCGGCCGGTGTGCCTGCTGAGCGAGGAGATCGAGGCCGTGCGCGCCTATGTCCGGATCCAGGAGCTGCGCTTCGAGGACCGGCTGCGCTGTGTGGTCGAGTTGGACCTGCGCGCCAGCACGGTGCCGGTGCCGCATCTGATCGTGCAGGGGCTGGTCGAGAACGCGGTGAAGCACGGGTTGCGCACCTCATCCGGCCCGCTTGAGATCCGTATCGCCGCTCGCCGTCTGGATGCCGAAACAGTCACGATCGAGGTCACCAATCCGGGCCGGCTGTCGCCGCGGACGGACGACCGGCCGGCCGTCGGGCTGGCCAACACCCGCCGCCGGCTGGAGCTGCACTATCCGGGACGGCATGAGCTGACATTGGCCCAGGAGGGGGACATGGTGGTGGCGCGGCTGGCGCTGACGGGGACCGCATGCTTCGCGTGATGCTGGTGGATGACGAGCCGCCCGCGCGGCGGGGATTCCGACGCCTGCTGCAGGCGCATCCGGACATCGACATCGTGGCCGAGGCAGGGACGGTCGCGGAGGCCCGGGACCAGACGGGCCGGTTGCGGCCCGACGCAATCTTCCTGGATGTCGAGCTGGCCGACGGCCGCGGCTTCGACCTGCTCTCGGAGCTGTCGCCGGTGCCGGCGATCGTGTTCGTCACCGCGCACGACCTTTACGCGGTCCGGGCCTTCGACGTCTCGGCGGTGGACTTCCTGCTCAAGCCGGTCGACCCGCAGCGGCTGGCCGTCACCATGGACCGGCTGCGCCGACATCGCCGGGACGCGGCCGTAGCGCCAGTGCCCGAAGCAGCCAGGCCTGACGACGCCGAGCTGGATTCCGGGCCGCAGCAGCGCATCCATCTCCGCGTCGACGGCCGGTCGGTGATCGCGCCGCTGGGCACCGTGGCGATGCTGGCGGCGGAGGCGGATTTCACCCGCATCTTCCTGAAGGGCGCGCGGGACTACCTGGTCTGCCGGCTGCTGCGGCATTTCGAGGCGCAGCTTCCGACGCCGCCCTTCGTCCGCATCAGCCGGTCGCTGATCGTCAATCTCGATCAGCTGGAGCAGGTGGATTGGCAGGACGCCGGGCGCTGCAGTGTATCGTTAGGGGGAGGTATCGGGCCGATCGCCCTCGGCCGGATCGCGGCCCGGCGGTTGCGACAATGCATCGAAAGCCGCCCCATGGTCAGCGCATAACGGCGCTCGTCGTCATCGCGCCTCGGCTATGCTCACTCGACACTTGTTCGAGGCGCCAGCGGCGCCATTTAGGTCCCTGCCAACTGCATTCGAGGCGTCCGCCGCTTCCGGCCGGAACGCTGCCAGCCTTCCGGGTCACACGTCCCGTCGAGCTGGGGCGAAGCGAAGCGCCACGCGTCGAATGCGACCTGACAGGCCCTAACCCGGATCAGCACCATGGTATCGAAGACCATCACCGGCGATATCTTGATCGGCTCAGCCTCGATCAGCCCGGCCGAGCGGCCCCTGCGGGCGGTGAACCCCGCCACGGGAGACGCCCTCGATCCGGCCTTCGCTTTCGCCGGCGAAGCCGAGGTCGCCCGGGCCTGCGAGCTCGCCTGGTCCGCTTTCCTCGCATACCGCCTGACCGGCTTGGAGGAACGGGCCGGGTTCCTGGAGGCGATCGCCCACAACATCCTCGAGCTCGGCGATACGCTGGTCGACCGCGCCACGGTCGAGACCGGACTGCCGAGGCCTCGTATCGAGGGTGAGCGGGCGCGCACCGTCGGGCAGCTGCGCCTGTTCGCCCAGGTCGTGCGAAGCGGGGAATGGCTGGACCTGCGCGTCGACCCGGCGCAGCCGGAACGGACGCCGCTGCCACGTGCCGACCTGAGGCTGCGGCAGATCCCGCTCGGCCCGGTCGCGGTGTTCGGGGCCAGCAACTTCCCGCTGGCCTTCTCCGTCGCGGGCGGCGACACGGCGTCGGCGCTGGCGGCAGGCTGCCCCGTCGTGGTGAAGGGCCACCCGGCCCATCCCGGCACCAGCGAACTGGTCGGCCGCGCCATCCAGGCGGCGGTGAGCGAATGCGGCATGCCGGAGGGCGTGTTCTCGCTGCTCCCCGGTGCCGTGGAGACCGGCACGGCCCTGGTCAAGCACCCGCATATCAAGGCGGTCGGCTTCACCGGCTCGCGCGGCGGCGGGCTGGCGCTGGTCGCGGCCGCGGCGCAGCGGTCGGAGCCGATCCCGGTCTATGCCGAGATGAGCAGTGTCAATCCGGTGTTCCTGCTGCCCGCCGCCCTCGACGCCCGGGCCGAAGGGATCGCGGCCGGCTTCGTCGACTCGCTGACGCTCGGCGCCGGCCAGTTCTGCACCAATCCGGGTCTGATCTTCGCGCTCGAGGGCGCCGGTCTCGACCGCTTCCTCGCGGCAGCCGGCGCGGCACTCGCGACCCGGGAGCCGGCGCCGATGCTGACCGAGGGAATCCACAAGGCCTATGCCGCGGGCGTGCAGGCGCTCGAAACCAATCCAGCAGTGCGCGCCGTGGCGCGGGGCGCATCCGGCAGCGGCGTCAATCGCAGCCCGAGTGCGCTGTTCAGCACCGATGCGCCGAGCTTCGGCGCGGATGAGCGCTTGGCGCACGAGGTGTTCGGCGCCGCAGCCCTGGTCGTGCGCTGCAGGACGATCGAGGAGATGGCGAGCGTGGCCGAGCGGCTGGAAGGCCAGCTGACGGCGACGCTGCACTTCGAGCGCGCGGACACCGATCTGGCCCGCCAGCTGATCCCGATCCTGGAGCGGAAGGCCGGCCGCATCCTCGCGAATGGCTGGCCCACCGGCGTCGAGGTCGGGCATGCCATGGTCCATGGCGGCCCGTTCCCCGCCACCTCCGATAGCCGCACCACCTCGGTCGGAACCCTGGCCATCCGGCGCTTCCTGCGGCCGGTCTGTTACCAGGATCTGCCGCAAGAGCTGCTGCCGCCGGAATTGCGGCAGGAGGGTTTGTCGAAGCTGCCTCACCTGTTCGACGGCACGCGCGGGTAGCACGCATCACACCGACGTCAACTCCAGGCGGTTCAGCTCGCCGCCCAACGCCGCGAGGAACCGATCGCAGTCGGCTGCGTCGAAGGCCAAAGGCGGCTTGATCTTCAGCACGTTGTGGTGCGGGCCTTCGGTCGACAGCAGGATGCCGTGCCGTGTCTTCATGGCCTCGACCAGGGCCGACAGCTCCGGCGCCGCCGGCTCCAGCGTCCGGCGGTCGCGCACCATCTCGACGCCGAGGAACAGGCCGAGGCCGCGGACATTGCCAATCATCGGGTGCCGCTCCGACAGGTCACGCAGGCCGTCCACCATCCGCGCGCCGATCACGGCTGCATGGTGCATCAGCCTCTCGTCGCGGATGACGTCGAGCACGGCGAGGCCGATCGCGGCAGAGACCGGGTTGCCGCCGAAGGTGTTGAAATACTCCATGCCGTTGGCGAAGGCGGCCGCGATCTCCGGCGTCGTCACCACCGCCGCCATCGGGTGGCCGTTGCCGATGGGCTTGCCCATGGTGACGATGTCGGGCACCACGCCCTGGGTCTCGAACGCCCACATATGGCTGCCGGCCCGGCCGAAGCCGACCTGGACCTCGTCCGCGACGCAGAGGCCGCCGGCCGCACGCACATGGGCATAGGCGGCCTTCAGGTAGCCATCCGGCAGCACCAGCTGGCCGCCGCAGCCGAGGATGGATTCACAGAAGAAGGCGGCCACGCCGCCCCGCGCCCGGGCGGCCGCGGCCTGCCGCCCGACATCCTCGGCGTAGCGGGCGCCGACCTCGGGATCGCCGGCCCGGAACCGGCCGCGATACAGGTCCGGCATCTCGCAGACATGGACATGCGAGGGCCGCCCCTGCCCGCCCGGCCCGGCAAACTTGTAGGGGCTGATCTCGATCAGCGAGGTCAGGTGGCCGTGATAGGCATGGTCCAGTGTCAGCAGGTCGTGACGGCCGGTATGGGCGCGGGCCAGCCGGATCGCCAGGTCGTTCGCTTCCGATCCGGAATTGACCAGGAAGCAGACCGACAGCGGCGCGGGCAGCGTCGCCGTCAGGCGCCGCGCATATTCGACCAGATGGTCGTGCAGATAGCGGGTGTTGGTGTTCAGCCGCGCCATCTGGGCCTGCGCCGCCGCGACCACGCGGGGATGGCCGTGGCCGACATGGGCGACGTTGTTGACCATGTCGAGCCATTCGCGCCCGGCCTCGTCGATCAGCCGCGCACCGCGGCCGCCGACGATCTTCAGCGGATCGCGGTAGGACAGGCTGAGCGACCGGCCGACCACGCGCCGGCGCAGCTGCCGCAGCCGGGCGGGCGTGCGGTCCGGCACGGCCGAGCACGAAGCCGGGATGCCGGCGACGATGTTCGGGTCCGGGCTGATGCTCTCCCACACTTCGAGCTGGCTTTTCGGCGCCACGCCCCAGATACCGACACCCATCTCGAGCAGATGGGTCAGCAGTTGCAGGTGCAGATGCGGCGGCCAATGGCCGTTCTCGGCCAGGTCGCCGAGCACGGCAATGCGGTCGCCGGCCGCGACCGCCCGGCCCGGCGCCAGCCCCGCGAGCGAGGTCGGCCGCAGATGGCCGTAGAGGGTCCAGAACGGCGTGCCGTCATCCGTGGCGTGCCGCAGCAGCAGATGGCCGCCGAAGCCGCCCGCGGCCGGCTCGTCGCCCACCGCCTCCACCACCCCGTCGATCGGCGCTCGGATCGGCGTGCCGGCGGGCGCGAACAGGTCGAGGCCGAGATGGATCGACCGGCGCTCGGCCGGATCCGGTGTCTCGAAATGCGCCGCGCGGTAGACCGGCCGGTCCTCGCGGTACCGGCCGATCCCGACCGTAGCGCCGCCCTGCGCCAGCTGCCGCTCGCACCAGGCGGACAGGGCGGCGGGATCGGTCAACTCTTCGAGAATCCCGGCATTGGCCCCGTGCCGGTCCCAGTCCAGGATCGCCACCTGATCCGCGGCGGGGCGGGTCTCGAGGACCGGGGCGAAGCGATGCGCATTGGCCTCGAGCCAGCGCACGATTCCCGGCGCCGCCGGGTTCGGCGCCAGCCCGCAGGCCTCCCGGATCCGCATCCGCGCGAGATGCCGGTCCTGCGCCGCGAACCGGGCCAGCGTGGCCCGGACATCGTCCTGGCTGACCAGCAGATAGGCATTGTCCGGGGCGGCCCGGCTCTGGCGCGCCGCCATGCACAGGCTGACCGCCAGGCGGGCCAGCACCAACTCGTGGATCACATCGATCTCTTGCTGCTCCAGCGGGTTGGCCTCGTGATAGGCGGCGACCAGCGGCAGGATCGCCGCCACCGGGTCGGGCGCGCCGATCGCCGCATAGGCGGCGGCCACCGCGATCTCCGACACCCGCGCCGTCTCCACCATGTCGCCGAAATCGACCAGGCCGGCGATCCGCCCCTCGGCGTCGAGCAGCAGGTTGCGGTCATTGGCGTCGTTGTGCAGCACCTGGCGCGGACAGGCGGCGAGCTGCGGCACGATCTCCGCGGCGAAGCGGTCGAGGATCGCCGTGGCCGCGGTGCGGCTGTCGGGGTCGGGGATCCAGCCCAGCGCGTCGCGCTGCTCCGCCGCGCGCAGCAGGTCCCAGGCATAGGCGCGGGCCGCTGCCGGGTGCCGGAAATCGGCAAGGGCGCGGTCGAGCCGCCCCAGCATCGCGCCCAGGCCGGCCCGCACCTCGTCGCCGATGCCGGTCCGGTCGGCCCACATCGTGCCGTCCAGCCAGGCCGTCAGCCTGGCCAGCCGCCGCCGGCCCGCAACCTCGACCGCGACCACCAGCCGGCCGTCGCCGGCCGGGACGGCGCGCTGCACCGGCAGCCCCGGATCGCGGGCGGCGAGATGGGCCAGGACCGCGGCCTGCATCTCCGCCTCCGCATCCGCCGTGCCGGCGGCGTGGAGCTTGAGCAGGTAGCCGCGGCCGTCCGGCGCGGTGACGCGGAAATTGGCATCATGCTCGCCGGGCAGCGGGACCAGCGTGCCCGCCACATCCCAATGACGCGACAGCAGCGCACGGATCGCAGCATCGGCGGCGACGACATCCAGCATGGAAAGGTCCCTCAGCCCTTGGTGGCGCCCATCGCCAGCCCGGCGATGAACTGCTTCTGCATGACGAAGAACAGCACGATCGGCGGGATCGCCGCCAGGATCGACGCCGCGGCGACCAGGTTCCACTGGGTCGAGTAGGCGCCCTTGAGCTGGGCGAGGCCGATGGTGATCGGCCGCACCCCGTCGCTCTGCACCAGCACCAGGGCCCAGAAATAGTCGTTCCAGACGAAGGTGAAGATCAGGACCGCCAGCGCCGCCATGGCGGGCCGCAGCAGCGGCAGCACCACCCGGCGGTAGATCTGGAACTCGGTCGCGCCCTCGCAGCGCGCCGCCTCGGTCAGCTCGCGCGGCAGGTCGCGGATGAAGTTGCGCAGGAAGAAGGCGGCGAACGGGCCGCCCAGCGCGACCTGGACCAGGATCAGCGCCCAGCGCGTGTCGAACAGGCCGAGCGCCACCACGATGTCGCGCACCGGGATCATCAGCAGCTGGGCCGGCAGGAAGTTGCCGGCGAGCATCAGGAGAAAGAGCAGCCGCGCGCCCGGGAATTCGTAGTTGGCCAGGACGAAGGCGGCCATCGATGCCAGGACCAGGGTGATCGTCACCACGGCCAGGCACAGGAACAGGCTGTTGGCCAGGTAGGTCGCCATCGGCGACTGGGTGAACACGGCTTGGTAGTTGTCCAGCAGCTGCCAGCGGGTCGGCCATCCCCAGTAGTTGCCGCGCAGCAGGTCGTCGCGGCCGCGGAGCGAGGTCACGATCACCGCCAGGATCGGCAGCATCCACAGCAGAAGCGCGGCCGGCACGGCGGCCCGGTAGGCCCGCCGCAGCCCGGGGCGCCAGGTCTCGATCGGCTTCGGGAACATCAGTTGCCCCCCGGCTTCAGGCTGAAGGTGCGGCGCAGGAACAGCAGCACATAGGCCAGCATGATCAGGAACAGGACCACGGCGATGGCGGAGCCGAAGCCAGGGCGCATCACCAGCAGGCTCTGCTGATACATCAGCTGGGCCAGCACGGCGGTCTGGCCGAACGGCCCGCCGGCGGTCATCACCTGCACCAGATCGAAGCTGGTCAGCGCGCCGATCACGGTGACGACGAAGACGATGCCGGTGGCGGCCCGCAGCTGCGGCACGATGATGTGCCACAGCATCCGCGGCCCCTTAGCCCCGTCGATCCGCCCGGCTTCGACCAGATCGCGGTCCACCGCCGTCAGTCCGGTGAGGTAAAGCATCATGCAGTAGGCGATCTGCGGCCACATGCCTGCGGCGATCACGGCGAAGGTCGCCAGCTCCGGATCCGTCAGCAGGCGCGGCGCGGGCAGCCCGGCCAAGCCGGCGAGCTTGGCGAGCAGGCCGAAGGACGGGTTGTAGAACCAGGTGAACAGCACGCCGATGACGACAGAGGAGATGACGAAGGGCAGGAAGAACAGCGTCTTCGCCGCCCGCATCCCCCGCCCCTGCTGGTTCAGGAACAGCGCCAGCAGCAGGCCCCAGGCCGGCGCCGTCAGGAACGCGGCCAGCCACAGGATGTTGTTGCGGATGGCGGTGAAGAAGCGCTCGGTCCGGAACAGCTCCTCATAGTTTCCGAGCCCGATCCAGCGCATCTCGCCCAGGCCGTTGCCGTCATGCAGGCTGGTCCAGAATGTCTGGCCCACGGGGTAGACGACGAAGACCAGGAACAGCAGGACGGACGGCGCCAGCATCAGGGCCGGCGCCAGCACCGCCTGGCGCCGGCGCCACCAGGACCGGGCCGGCCGCCCGGCCCTCTGCGCCGCAAGCGGGGTGGCGGCAGGCCCGGCGGACACCGAGGTCACTTCTTGAAGATCCGCTGCCGCTGCTGATCCAGATCGGCCAGGATCGCATCGGCGTTGTCGGGCTGGAACATGAACTGCTGGAAGGCGTCCATCCCGATCTCCGCCATCTCGCGCGAGGTGTCGATGTCGTAGTACTGCACCAGCCCCTTCGCATCCTTCAGCGTGCCCAGCATCTTCTGGAAGATCTCCGAGCTGCGGATGGTCGATCTGGTGTTGGCCGGAAAGCTGTTGATGATGCCGGTGAAGGTGGTCTGGACGTCGGCGCGGCCGAAGAAGGCCAGGAACTTGTCGCCGCCGGACTTGTTCTTGGCCCGCGCCGGCACGCACATCGTGTCCGCCGGCCCATGCTCATAGGTCGGCATCGCGGCATCGATGGTCGGGAACGGGAACCAGCCGATCTTGTCCTTGTCCGCGTCGGGGATGTTGTTCAGCAGGAACGACCCCATCAGGAACATGGCCGACTGCCCCTGCACCATGAACACCGCCGCCGTCTCCTCGGTGTAGGCGCTGTGGTCGGGGGTGAAGTAGTCCTTCTTCACCAGGTCGCCCCACAGATCCATCGCGTGCCGCACCTTGGGATCGGTGTAGGGGATCTCCCCCGCCATCAGCTTGAAGTAGAAATCGATGCCGGCGGTCCGCAGGATGAAATAGTCGAACCACGCCGCCGTGGTCCATGGCTGCTGGGTGCCGATGGTGAAGGGGATGATGCCGTTCTGCTTCAGCGTCGCCGCCGCCTTCAGCAGATCGTCATAGGTCTTGGGCTCGGCCAAGCCGTACTGCGCGAAGATGTCCTTGCGGTAGAAGAAGCCGTAGCTGTCGACCAGGATCGGCACGCAGTACAGCTGGCCGTCATAGCTCATCGACGGCACCAGCCCCGCCATGTCCTGGCGCAGGCCGCCCTCGTCCCAGACCCTGGTCGACGGCTCGATCAGCCCGGCCTTGACCAGGTCGAACAGCCGACCGCCGCCATAGTGGCGGAACACGTCCGGCGACTCGTTCACCAGGAAGGCGCGGGCCAGGGTGTCGAAGCTGCCGGAATCGAACTGGTTGATCGTCAGCTCGGTGCCCGGATTCTCCTTCTCGAACTCGGTCTTCAGATAATCCCAGGCCTTCGACCAGGGCGACCCCGGCTGGGTGGCATAGGTGTTGACCGTCACCGTGTCGGCCCGGCCGGCGGCCGGCAGGGCCCAGGCGCAGGCCAGCGCCGCAGCCGCGGCGAGCAAACGCATCTTCCCAGTCACCGCTCTCTCCTCCTGTCGCTGCCGCCCGCTTTGCCGCCGGGCGATCCGGGTTTGTGAAAAATCGAAACGTTTTCATTTTTCTTGACGCTATCATCGGCCCTGGCGATGATCAATGGGTAATCTCGTGGATAAATCGCTGCCAGATCGGGAGAGATCCTCTCCGACGGGGCTGCGGAAATCGATCCACGTGACATGAAATCGTTTAGAATTTTGTGAGAGCAGGGGCGGAACGGATGGTATCGAGACAGTCGACATTGCGCTGGGGCATCCTGGGCACCGGGGACATCGCCACCGATTTCGCGACGGCGCTGCCGCATTCGGCGACCGGCCGGCTGCAGGCGGTGGCCAGCCGCGATGCCGGACGGGCCGCGGCCTTCGCCGCCCGGCATGGCGGCACCGCCCACGGCTCGTACGATGCACTGATCGCCGACCCGCAGGTCGATGCCGTCTATGTCGCCCTGCCCCACACCGAGCACGCCCGCTGGACCCTGCGCGCCGTCGAGGCCGGCAAGGGCGTGCTGTGCGAGAAGCCCTTCGGCACCAATCACGCCGAGGCCATGGCGGTGGTCGAGCGGGCGCGCGAGCGCGGCGTCTTCCTGATGGAAGCCTTCATGTACCGCTGCTATCCGCAGACCGCGGCCCTGGTCGAGCTGGTGCGCAGCGGCCGCATCGGCGAGGTGCGGATGATCGAGTCGAGCTTCGGCTACCATTCGAGCTTCGCGCCCGGCAGCCGGACGTTCGCCAATGCGCTGGCCGGCGGCGGCATCATGGATGTCGGCTGCTATCCGGTCTCGGCCGCCCGCCTGGTGGCCGGCGCGGCGCTGGGGCTCCCCTTCGCCGAGCCGCTGCGGGTGCAGGGCGCCGGCCGGATCGGCAAGACCGGGGTCGACGAATGGGCGGCGGCGACGCTGGAGTTCCCGGGCGGCATCGTCGCCCGGCTGGCGACAGCGGTGTCGGTGACCCTGGAGGACAGCCTGCACGTGTTCGGCACGAAAGGCCGCATCCGTGTCCTGTCGCCCTGGTACGGGCCGGGGCTGCAGGGCGGCCGCTCCGCGATCGAGGTGACGGCCGAGGATGGCACGGCCGAGACCATCACGATCGACCAGCCGCAATGGATGTACGCGCTGGAGGCGGACACCGTCGCCGCGCACTGGCAGCGCGGCGAGGCGCCGGCGATGCCGCTGGAGGACACGCTGGGCAACATGAAGGCGCTGGATGCCTGGCGGGCGGCGCTGGGGCTGGTGTTCGCGCCGGAGACGCCGGAGGGCTATGCCCGGCCGCTGTCCGGCGCCGCCCGGCCGGCGCCGCGGCCGGATGCCGGCATGCCCACCGGGACCGTGCCCGGCGTCGCCCGGCCGGTAGCGCGGATGGTGATGGGCGTCGACAACCAGCAGACCTTTCCCCACGCCGCGGCGCTGTTCGACGACTATATCGAGCGCGGCGGCAACTGCTTCGACACCGCCCGGGTCTATGAGGAGGATGGCTGCGAGACGCTGTTCGGCCAGTGGCTGTCGACCCGGGGCCTGCGCGACGAGATCGTCCTGATCTGCAAGGGCGCGCACACGCCGAACTGCACGCCGGACGCGGTGCGGCGGGAGCTGGAGCAGAGCTTCGAGGCGCTGCGCACCGACCGCGCCGACATCTACTTCCTGCACCGCGACAACCCCGAGGTGCCGGTCGGCGAGTTCGTCGACGTGCTCGACGCGCTGCACCGCGAGGGCCGGATCGGCGTGTTCGGCGGCTCGAACTGGAGCCTGGAGCGGTTCCGGGCGGCCAACGACTACGCTCGGCAGAACGGCAAGGCCGGCTTCACGGTGCTGAGCAACAACCTGGCCCTGGCCCGCATGGTCAACCCGGTCTGGACCGGCTGCGTCTCGGCCCACGGCCCGGACTGGCTGCGCTATCTGGAGGAGAGCGGCACGGCGCTCTTCGCCTGGTCGTCGACCGCCCGCGGCTTCTTCACCGACCGAGCCGGCCCGGACCGGCGGGAGGATCCGGAGCTGGTCAACGCCTGGTATGCCGACGACAATTTCGAGCGCCGCCGCCGCGCCATCGCCCTGGCCGAGGCGAAAGGCACCAGCCCGGTGCAGATCGCCATGGCCTGGGTGCTGTCGCAGCCCTTCGCCACCTTCGCCCTGTCCGGCCCCCGATCGATCGCCGAGACCCGCCGCAACGCCGACGGCCTCGCCCTCACCCTGACCCGGGATGAGCGCGACTGGCTGGATCTGCGCCGCGATTCCCTGTGACCGGAAGCCCGCTCATGACCGCATCCCCCTTCACCATCGGCATCATCGGCTGCGGCGTCATCTTCGACGCCTACGCCGCCGGGCTGACGCGCTTCCCGTTCCTGCGGCTCGCCGCCTGTGCCGACATCCGCGACGATGCCGCCCGCGCCAGGGCCGCTGCCTGGGGCTGCCGCGCCCTGCCGGTCGACGAGCTGCTGGCCGACCCGCAGATCGGCCTGGTGGTCAACCTGACCATCCCGTCGGCGCATGCCGGGATCTCCCGCCGCATCGTCGCCGCCGGCAAGCACGTCTATTCCGAGAAGCCTCTGGCGACAGGCCTGGCCGATGCGGAGGCGCTGCTGGCCGAGGCCTCGGCACGGGGGCTGCGGGTCGGCTGCGCCCCCGACACCGTGCTGGGCGGCGCCCACCAGACCGCCCGGGCCCTGCTGGATGCTGGCGAGATTGGCCGCCCGCTGGCGGGCACCGCCTTCTGCCTCGAGCACGGCATGGAGGACTGGCATCCGGATCCGGACTTCTTCTACCGGCCCGGCGCCGGGCCGATGCTGGACATGGGCCCCTACTATGTGACCGCTCTGGTCAGTCTGCTGGGCCCGGCACGACGCGTTTCCGCCCTGGCCGGCACCGGCATCGCCGAGCGGGTCATCGGCAATGGCCCGCGGACCGGGGAGAGGATCCGGGTCGAGACCCCGACCCATGTCGCCGGCACGGTGGAGTTCGCCTCCGGCGCGCTGGTGACGGTGGTGACCAGCTTCGAGGTGGAGTGGCACGGCCATCCCCATATCGAGATCTACGGCACGCAGGGCACGCTGCGCCTGCCGGACCCGAACGAGTTCGGCGGCGCCGTCGGCATCGGCCGGCGCAAGGCGGCGCTGGAGACGGTGGCGACCACCCGCCCCTTCGCCGAAGGCGACCAGCGGGGCCTGGGCGTGGCCGAGATGGCCGCGGCCATCGCGGCCGGCCGGCCGCATCGCGCCGACGGTGCCCTGGCCCGCCACGTGCTGGAGATCATGCAGGGCTTCGAGACCTCGGCCCGTCTGGGCACTGCCGTCGCCGTGCGGTCGACCGTCGACCGGCCCGCGCCGATGCCCACCGTTGCCGACGACGCCTTCGCCGCGGCGAGGGCCGCGTGATGGCTGGGCCGCAGATCGCCGTCCAGCTGTACAGCCTGCGCCATGCCGGTGACTTCGACGCCCAGGTCGGCCTGGCGCGCGACGCCGGCTTCACACTGGCCGAGACCGGCGAGCCGGTCGGGCTGACCCCGGCGGAGATGGCCGCGATCCTGGCCCGCCACGGCGTCGCCGCCGTGTCCTGCCATGTCGACCTGCCCGACCTCCGGCGCGACCGCGCGGCCGTGATGGCGATGGCAGAGGCGCTGGGGACCCGGACCATCGTCATGCCCTGGCTCGACGCGCCGCTACGCCCGGCGGACCTCGCCGGCTGGCGCGACCTGGCGGTGGAGATGCAGGACCATGCCGCGGCGCTGGCGGCCGAGGGCCACCGCCTGTGCTGGCACAACCACGATTTCGAGCTGCGCCAGGCCGACGGCGTATTGCCGCTCGACCTGCTGCTCGACCCCGGCCTGCCGCACCCCTTGCCCTGGCAGGCGGACCTCGCCTGGGCGGCACGCGCCGGCCAGGATCCGGAGGCGTTGCTGGCACGGTATGCCGGGCGGATCGCCAGCGTCCATGTCAAGGACCTGGCCGGGCCGGACGGCGATCCGGCCGAAGGCGGCTGGGCCGATGTCGGCCGCGGCACGCTCGACTGGGTGCGGCTGCTGCGTGCCGCATGGCAGGCCGGCGCGCGCTGCTTCATCGTCGAGCATGACGACCCGCGCGACCCGGCCGCCACCATCCGGGCGGGCCGCGCCTTTCTCGACCGGCACCTGCCGGCCCTGGCCGCGGCATGACCGGCCCGGTGGCGGCGTGGCCCGGCTGGCGGGCGGACCTGTTCGACGCCAACCGCGTGCCCTTCTCGCGCCGCGGCAGCTTCCTGGCGGTTTCGCGGCTGGCGGGGGATGGCGGGCTGTGGCTGCGGTCGCTGCGCGGCGGCGACGAGCACACCGATGCCGGCCGGCTGTTCCGGCTGGAGACGCTGGATGCCGGCGGCACGCCCGTGCCCTGCCGCGCCGTGCTGGCGCCGGATTGCCTGACGCTGCAGGCGGCCGGCGGCGCCGTGCGCCTGGCCTTCGCCGATGCCGACACGATCGCGGTCCAGGCCGATGGCGCCGGGCTGCGGCTGAGCCTGCAGCCGGGGAGCTACGACCACGCCCAGCGCCTGCCCGACCGGATCCGCATCAGCCAGGCTCGCCAGGACCTGTCGGCCGACGTGCTGGTGACCGCCGGCACCGCCGGGCTCGATGCCCCGTGGCAGGGGATGCGGGCCGAGCGGATCCGGCTCGACCTTTTGCCGGATGGGGACGCCCGTGCCGCGGCGACGCTGCGGCTGTTCCGCATCCGGCCGCAGGGGACCGGCCCGGCCGATTTCGAGGCGGCGCGCGCCGACGCCGCCGCCGATTTCGCGGCCTGGCGCGACAAGACCCTGCCGGTCGCGGCCGGGCTCGAGGGAGGCCGCCTGCTGGCCGCCTACATCACCTGGTCCTGCATGGTGCCGGCCGAGGGCGTGCTGACCCGGCCGACGATGTACATGTCGAAGAACTGGATGACCAACATCTGGAGCTGGGACCACTGCTTCAACGCCCTGGCCCTGGGGACGGCCCGGCCCGAGGCGGCGTGGGACCAGATGGCGGCGCTGTTCGACCATCAGGAGCCGGGCGGCCGCCTGCCGGATTTCGTCAACGACCGCTTCGCCTATTGGCGCTTCACCAAGCCGCCGGTGCATGGCTGGACCTTCGGCCGGCTGCGGGCCATGGCGCCCGGCTTCTACGACCACGGCCGGCTGGAGACCGTCTTCGGTTGGCTGGCGCGCCAGGCGGAGTCCTGGATGGCCGGCGCCGTCGGCGGCCTGCCCGCCTATGACCATGGCAACGATGCCGGCTGGGACAACGCCACGGTCTTTCTGCCGGGCACGCCGCTGCTGTCGCCCGACCTCGCCACCTTCCTGGTCCTGCAGATGCGGGAGCTGGCGGCGATCGCGGCGCTGCTGGGCCGCGCGACGGAGGCCGCGTCCTGGACCGGCCGGGCCGACGCCCTGCGGCAGGCGCTGCTGAGACAACTGTGGACCGGCGACCGCTTCGTCGCCCGCCTCGCGGGCTCGGACGAAGCGGCGGAGGGCGCCGACAGCCTGATCGCCTTCCTGCCGCTGCTGCTCGGCCGCGAGCTGCCGGAGGC
>NZ_JBCNNF010000152.1:0-15104 GCF_039594555.1 Inquilinus sp. | reverse complement strand
GCGATCGAGCCGACGGACGGGATCGAGGTGATGCGGGCGCGCCGCGGGCTGGAGGCGCCGCGCCTGCTGTGCGCCGGCCCGGGCCGGCTGGCCCAGGCGCTGGGCGTCACCGGGGCGATGACCGGCCTGCCCCTGGACGCGCCGCCGTTCCGGCTGCTGCCGCGGACCGAGGCGGAGCCGGCGATCGCGGTCGGGCCGCGCATCGGCCTGACCCGCGGCGTCGCCACGCCCTGGCGCTTCGGCCTGGCCGGGTCGCCCTATCTCAGCAAGCCCTTCCGCTGAAGGGCCGGGGCGGGCGAACCCTGCCCCGGCTGTCCCGCTCAGAGGTGGAAGTCGATATGGCCGAACAGGCCGCCCAGGACGCTGCCCAGGGCATCGCCGACGCCGTCCGCCACATGGCCGACCGCATCGCCCACGCCGCCGACCACGTCGCCGACAGCCGACTGGGCGCCATCGAGCACCGCGCCGACGGCGTGGGTGGCGCCGCCGACCACGTCACCGACCGCGTCGCCGACGATCGCACCGACATCGCCCACCACGCCGCCGACGATCTCGCCGGTCTCGCCCACCGCCGTGCCGACGGTGCTGCCGATGCCGGCGACGGCGCCGCCCAGCACGTCACCCGCATCGTGAAGCAGGCCGCCGAGAAGGCCGGTCAGATCAAGAATGCCGCTCATGAACTTCTCCTGTGTGTCGGAAGGCTTCGGATCTGCGCCGGGCCAGGCCGCCTTGGTCGAGCCTTTCAGAAGAAAGCACCGCAAGAGACATTCTTTCCAGACTTGGAGAAGAATATATCAGCAGTCTCACCACCTCCCGGGCGCTGCATCGGCCGAATCGCAGAACTCGACCGACGGAAGCCATTCCTATCACTCGGGCTCCACAAATATACCTGCTATGTTATGCAGATTGACTGAAACAGACCGACAGCAAATCGAGTCTGCCCACGCCGGGGCAGATCTCGGGCGGATCAATCCGCGCAACATCCCCGTGGCAGCTTGTCGCAGGCTGGCCTTCCATACCGCCTTATGCAAATCTTTCTTGGCGGATCGCGCCAATGGAAATAGGATAACGATTGCCGAAGTGACTGTAATGTGACGCGGCATAACTAAAATAATCAATAAAATTAAAATAGCTTGGGAGGACAACGAACAAAAAGCACGATGCGGCGAGGATAAAAGATGGATCAAATTTTTCGGGATTTCATCCTATACCTACCAACGGTCCACAGCCGGCAGGCGATCCACGACCTGCTGGAGCGGACCATCCATGGCTATGGGCTGAGGCACTACGCCTATGTCAGCTTCCCGGCGGGGGAGGCCGACGGGCCGCTGATGCTGACCACCTATCCGGACAGCTGGACCGAACGCTATGGCGAGCAGCGCTATGACCGCGTCGACCCGGTGATCGCCCGCGCGGTCGGCACCATGTTGCCTTTCGCCTGGACACTCGACACCCTGGCCCAGCCATCGACCCGCCGGCTGAAGGCGTTTCTGGACGACGCGGCCGAGGCCGGCATCCGGCGCGGCGTCACCATCCCGATCCATGACCGCCAGGGCCGCGCCTCCAGCCTGACCCTGGCCGAGTTCGGCCTGGAGCCGGACTTCCAGCGCTGCATCGACCGGCACCAGCACGCCCTGCACCTGGTCGCGCTGCATCTTCATGCCCGGCTGCGCCAGGACGAGCGGCCCGAACCGCAGGCCCGGCCGACGCTGACTCCGCGCGAGATCGACTGCCTGCAATGGGCGGCCAAGGGCAAGAGCGCTTCGGATATCGCCGAGATCATGCGGATCAGCCGCCGGACGGTGGTGTTCCACACCGAGAATGCGAAACAGAAATTCGGGGTGGCGACCCTGTCACAGGCGATCGCCAGAGGATTGATGCATGACATCATCATCTGTGCCTGATCGAAACCTGTAAACCTATACAGCTCACACCAGCTTTCGATTCGCACCAGAGTCCGCGTTATTAGGACTCATTGGGGCTGCTGGTTCCGGAATGGCGCGCCTGCCGCGCGCCTTCCGGCCCGGCGAAGCGAGGCGATGTGCGGATCGCGATGGTTCGAGGCACCGCTGCCGGGCGGCGAAAGCTTCCAACGCGAATCCTTTCGACAATCTGCGCCAGCCCGTGGCAGCGCCGCCGTCGCGGCACCGCCGGCATGGTTGTGCGCCGGCATGGTGGAGCGTGACGTGACCAGCGTTTTCGACAATCCGGAAGGCCGCTTCCACGTCCTCGTCAACGGCGAGGGGCAGCATTCGCTGTGGCCGGCCTTCATCCCGGTCCCGGCCGGCTGGACCGCGGTGCTGCGCGACGCCGCCCGCCCGGACTGCCAGCACCACATCGACAGCCATTGGACGGATCTGCGCCCGAAGTCGTTGGCCGGCCGGTAGCGGCGGCCCCCTCCCTATTTCTGCGAGCGAGTTGAGCCATGGACAGCATCGATTTCGGCAGCGCCGCGCTGCCCCTGACGACCGCCCAGACCGGCATGTGGCTGGCGCAGAAGTTCATGCCCGAGATCGAGTTCAACCTGGCCGAGGCGATCGAGATCCACGGCCCGCTCGACACCGGCCTGATGCAGGCGGCGCTGTGGCAGCTGACGCGGGAGGCCGAGGCGCTGCGCGTCCGCTTCGTCGAGTTCGATGACGGCCCGCGGCAGGTGATCCGGCACGAATATGGCGGCGACATCCCGGTCATCGACTTCAGCGCCGAGCCGGCTGCGCGCGAGGCCGCCGCCCGCTGGATGAGGGCGGATTACGACCGCCCGCTGAACCCGCTGACCGACGAGCTGTGGTTCTCCGCCATCCTCAAGATCGCCGACGAATCCTTCATCTGGTACCACCGCGTCCACCACCTGCTGATGGACGGCCTGTCCGGCGGGCTGTGCACCCGCCGCGTGGCGGAGCTGTACACCGCGCTGGTCGAGGGCCGCGCCCCGACCGACGACACCGCCTTTGGCCGCCTGGCGGAGATCCTGGAGGAGGAGGCCGGCTACCGCACCTCCAACCGCTTCCTGCGCGACCGCGAATACTGGATGGAGCGCTTCGCCGACACGCCGTCGCCGATCACGCTGTCCCACCGCAAGCTGGCGACCGGCAGCCTGCTGCGCGACCGGTCCTTCATGGAGCCGGGCATGGTGGCGTCGCTGCGCGCCCTGGCGCAGTCGATCGGCGCCAGCCTGCCGCAGATCCTGATCGCCCTGACCACCGCCTATCTGTACCGCGTCACCGGGGCGGAGGACCTGATCGTCGGCCTGACCGTCACCGCGCGGGCCAATGCCCGGATGCGGCGCACCCCGTCGATGCTGGCCAACGCCGTGCCGCTGCGGCTGCGGATGGACCCGGCGCTGAGCATGCAGGACGTGATCCGCCAGGTCGGCACCGAGGTGCGCCAGTGCCTGCGGCACCAGCAGTACCGCTATGAGGACATGCGGCGCGACCTGAACCTGCTGCCGAACAACCAGCAGCTGTTCACCATGCTGGTGAACATCGAGCCCTTCGACTACGACCTGCGCTTCGGCGGCCTGCCGATGACGCCGCAGAACCTGTCGAACGGGTCGACCAACAATCTCGGCGTGTTCATCTACGACCGCGGCGACGACAACGGCCTGTGCATCGACCTGGACGCCAATTCGGCGCTGTACACGGCGGAGGAGCTGGCCACGCACCGCGAGCAGCTTCTGCGACTGGCGCAGGCGCTGGTGGCCGACCCCGCCCAGGCGATCGGCGGCATCGACATCCTGGCCCCGGCCGACCGGCATCGGATCCTGACGGACTGGAACCGCACCGAGCACCCGGTGGCGGCGGACACACTGACCGCGCTGCTGGACGCCCAGGCCCGGGCCACGCCGGACGCGACCGCGCTGGTGTTCGGCCAGGAGGCGCTGAGCTATGCCGAGCTGGACGGCCGCGCCAACCGGCTGGCCCGGCTGCTGGCCGCGCGCGGCGCCGGGCCGGACCGGATTGTCGCCGTGGCCCTGCCGCGGTCGGTCGAACTGGTCGTCGGCCTGCTAGCGATCCTGAAGACCGGTGCCGCCTACCTGCCGCTCGACCCTGACTACCCGCTGGACCGCATCGCCTTCATGCTCGGCGACGCCAAGCCGGTGGCGGTGGTGACCGATCGCGACACTGCCTGGGTGGTGCCGGACGACAGCGACCGGGTGATTCTCGACGCGGCGGAGACGGAGGCCGAGCTGGACGCCGCCGGCCCGGCCGCCCTCGAGGCCGGGGCGCCGGACCCGCTGGACACCGCCTATGTCATCTACACCTCGGGCTCGACCGGCCGGCCGAAGGGCGTGGCCGTGCCGCACGGCGCCATCGTCAACCGGCTGCGCTGGATGCAGGGCGAATACGGACTGGCCGCTGATGACCGGGTGCTGCAGAAGACGCCGTCCGGCTTCGACGTCTCGGTCTGGGAGTTCTTCTGGCCGCTGATCCAGGGCGCCACCCTGGTCGTCGCCAAGCCCGGCGGGCATCGCGACCCGGCCTATCTGGCCGAGATCATCCGCGACGGGCGGATCACCACCCTGCATTTCGTACCCTCGATGCTGCGCGCCTTCCTGCAGGAGCCGGCGGCGGCCGGCTGCACCGGGCTGCGCCGCGTCTTCTGCAGCGGCGAGGCGCTGCCCGAGGATCTGGCGGCGAAGTTCCACGAGACGCTGCCCGCGGTGCCGCTGCACAACCTGTACGGCCCGACCGAGGCCGCGGTCGACGTGACCTATTGGGAATGCCGCGGCGACGCCGAGCCCGGCCCGGTGCCGCTGGGCCGGGCGATCTGGAACACCCAGCTCTACGTCCTCGACCCCGGGCTGCAGCCGGTGCCCGCCGGCGTCAATGGCGAGCTGTACCTGGCCGGCGCCAACCTGGCCCGCGGCTACATCAACCGGTCGATGCTGACGGCCGAGCGCTTCGTCGCCAACCCCTATGGCGCGCCCGGCAGCCGGATGTACCGCACCGGCGACCTGGTGCGCTGGCGGCCCGACGGCACGCTCGACTTCCTCGGCCGCATCGACCACCAGGTGAAGCTGCGCGGCTTCCGCATCGAGCTGGGTGAGATCGAGGCGGCGCTGGTCCGCAGCGAGACCGTCCTGCAGGCCGCGGTGATCGACCGCACGGACAAGTCGGGCGACCGCTATCTGGCCGCCTATGTGGTGCTGGAGGCCGGCGCGGTGCTGGAGCCGGCGGCGCTGCGGCAGGAGCTGGGACGCCACCTGCCCGACTACATGGTGCCGGCGACCTTCACCGCGCTGGACGCCCTGCCGCTGACCCCGAGCGGCAAGCTGGACCGCAAGGCGCTGCCGGAGCCGGAGCGCCAGGCCAGCGCCGGCTTCGTCGCGCCGCGGACGCCGACCGAGGAGGCCCTGGCCGCGATCTGGGCCGAGACCTTCGGGCTGGAGCGCGTCGGCGTCGAGGACAATTTCTTCGAGCTCGGCGGCCACTCGATGCTGGTGGCGCAGTTGGTCGGGCGGATGAAGGCGACCTTCGATGTCGACCTGCCGCTGGCGGTCCTGTTCGAGGTCTCGACCATCGCCGGGCTGGCGGAGAAGGTCGACCAGGCCCGCGGCGGCTTCGCCGGCGCCTCGCTCAACCTCGCTGCCGACGCCCAGCTGGCCGACGACATCCGGCCGCTGGCGAAGCTGCCGCCGGTCGAATTCGGCGAGGTGTTCCTGACCGGCGCCACCGGCTTCGTCGGCAGCCAGATCCTGGCGACGCTGCTGCGCGACACCAATGCCCGCATCTTCTGCCTGGTCCGGGCGATGAGCGCCGGTGCCGCCCGCACCCGGCTGCGCCGCGCCCTGACGGACCGGCAGCTGATCGGGCTGTGGGACGAGAACCGCATCAAGATCCTGGTCGGCGACCTGGCCGAGCCGGATCTCGGCCTCGACCCCAAGGGGGTCGCCATCGTCCGCGACCAGTGCGACGCCATCTTCCATTGCGGCGCGATGGTCGACTTCCTGCAGTCCTACGCCGCGCTGAAGCCATCCAACGTCGAGGCGGTGCGCACGCTGATCGGCTGGACCGCGTCCGGCCGGCCGAAGGCGCTGCACTATGTCTCGACCCTGTCGGTGATCGACCCGTCCACGGGGCCGGAGCTGATCACCGAGGCGTCGGGGCTGGAGAGCTGGCAGGGCCTGATCGGCGGCTACGCCCAGAGCAAATGGGCCGGCGACACGCTGGCGCGGCAGGCCCAGGCGCGCGGCCTGCCGGTGTCGGTGTACCGGCTGGGCACCATCACCGGCGACCGGGCACAGGGCATCTGCAACGAGGCCGACATGATCTGGCGGGTGGTGCGGGCCTCGGCCACCATCGGCGCCATTCCGGACATCCACATGGCGATGACCCCGGCCGACGACATCGCCGACGCGATGCTGCGGCTGGCGCGCAGCGACAGGCCCTGGGGCGGCGTCTACCACCTGGTCAGCCAGGGCGCGATCTACCTGCGCGACATGGTGCCGATGTTCCAGCGGCTGGGCCTGCCGCTCGAGCCGCTGGGCCTGCTGCCCTGGCTGGAGCGGGCGAAGCAGAGCCTGTTCGACAGCCAGGACCACTACCTGGCCACCGTGCTCTCGATCCTCAACCAGTACGACACGTCGATCACCCCGCCGACCCTGTCCTGCGACGCCACCCATGCGCGGATGGACGAGATCGGCGGCGCGATCCCGCCGGTCGGGCCGGAGCTGATCGAGCGCTACCTGCGCAACCTGAAGATCCTGGACTCGGTCGAGGCGGCCGAGGCCTGGGCGCCGGAGCCGACCCCCGTCGCCGCCGAGTGATTGCAGCAAGGCCGGGCGGCGGCAGCGCCGCCCGGCGGAAGGACCCAGCATGGCCCGTTACATCCTCGCCGCGACCGCCCTGCCCGGGCATGTCTCGCCGCTTCTCGCCATCGCCCAGCACCTCGTCCGCCAGGGCCATCAGGTCGTCTTCAACACCGCCAGCCTGTTCCGCGAGAAGGCGGAGGCGACCGGGGCGCGCTTCGTCCCCTTCCCCGGCGAGATCGACTTCGACTACCGCCGCATCAGCGAGCTGTTCCCCGACTATCACGAGGCCGAGCGCGGCCCGCTGAAGCTGATGCTGGGCCTGCGCTATCTGTGCCGCACCATGCTGGGCCAGAAGGCGAGGCTGGACGGGATCCTGGCCGACTTCCCGGCCGACGCCATCCTGGTCGACACCGTCTTCGCCGGCACCGTGCCGATGCTGCTGGGCCCGCGCGAGGCCCGGCCGCCGGTGATCACCATCGGCATCACCGCCCTGGCCGCCACCAGCGTCGACACGCCGTTCTTCGGCTCCGGCATGCCGCCATCCACCACCTCCGAGGGGCGGGCCCGCAACATCGCCATGCACCGCAACATGCAGGCGCAATGCGCCGGCATGCAGCAGGAGTTCGACGAGACGCTGGCGTCGATCGGCTGCCCGCCGCTGCCGGAATTCATGTTCGACGCCTTCGTCAGCCTGCCCGACCTGTACCTGCAGCTGACCGGCAAGTCCTTCGAGTATCCGCGCAGCGACCTGCCGGAGACGGTGCGCTTCGTCGGCCCGCTGCTGGCGCCGCCGACCAGGAGCTTCGACCCGCCCGGCTGGTGGGGCGAGCTGGACGGCGGCAAGCCGGTGGTGGTGGCGACGCAGGGCACCTTCGCCAATGAGGATTTCGGCCAGCTGATCGGCCCGACCCTGACCGCGCTGAAGGACGAGGACATGCTGGTGGTCGCCACCACCGGCGGCCCGCCGGTCGAGGAGATCCCGGTGCCGATCCCGGCAAACACCCGCGCCACGCCCTTCGTGGCGTATGATCGGCTGTTGCCCAAGGTCGATGTCTTCGTCACCAATGGCGGCTATGGCTCGGTCAACCACGCCCTCAGCCTCGGCGTCCCGATCGTGGTGGCGGGCGACACCGAGGAGAAGCCGGAGATCGCGGCCCGCGTCGCCTGGACCGGGGCCGGAATCAATCTCGGCACCGGCCACCCGCGGCCGGAGCAGATCCGCGACGCGGTGCGCAGCGTGCTGTCCGACCCGCGCTACCGGCGCCGGGCGCAGGCGGTGCAGGCCGATTTCGCGCGGCACGACGCACGCCGGGAAATCGCCGCAATCCTGGACGATCTGGTCTCCGGCCAAGGGCAGCGCCGCGCCACGGCCTGAGCGAGAGGTTCCGCGATGAGAGTCATCCGTTCCCGCCGGCTCGGGTTCCTGGCCCTGGCGGTCATCGGCCTTTCGGTGGTGGCCGGCGGCTGGCGCATCCTGGCCTCCGACCGCGTCGGGCCTGCGGGCGACCCCGCCGTCCCGGCCCCCGTCACCACCCTCGCCCGGGCCGAGATGCATGAGGTGGTCGAGACCCTGGCCGTGACCGGCACGCTGGCGGCGCGGGAGGAGGTGCTGGTCGGCGCCGAGGTCGACGGGCTGCGCCTGGTCAGCTTCGACGTCGATGTCGGCGACCATGTCGTGGCCGGCCAGGTGCTGGCCCGGCTGGACCACGCCCAGCTGGACACCCAGCTGGCCCAGAGCGACGCCAACATCGCCAAGGCCGAGGCCGCGGCCCAGCAGGCGCAGGCCTCGATCGACGAGGCCGAGGCCTCGGCCATCCAGTCCCAGGCGTCGCTGGAGCGGACCCAGGCGCTGCGCACCAACGGCAACGCCTCTGCCGAGCAGCTGCTGGCGCGGCAGACCGAGGTCAAGGTTGCCGAGTCGCGCATCGCCTCGGCCCGGGAGACGGCGCGCTCGGCCCTGGCCGACAAGGCGCTGGCCCAGGCCCAGCGGGACGATGTGGCGCTGCGCATCGCCCGGTCCGAGATCAAGGCCCCGGTCGCCGGCGTGGTGTCGGAGCGGCAGGCGCGGATCGGCGCCGTGGTCGGCATGTCCAGCGCGCCGCTGTTCCGGCTGATTCGCGACGGCGAGGTCGAGTTCCGCGCCGAGGTGACCGAGACCGGCATGCCGCGCGTCGCCGTCGGCCAGCCGGTGGAGCTGCAGCTGACCGGCTTCGCCCGGCCGGTGCGCGGCACGGTGCGGCTGGTCGACCCGACGGTCGACCCCACCAGCCGCCTCGGCCGCGTCGCCGTCACCCTGCCGCCCGAGCCCGGGCTGCGCCCCGGTGTGTTCGCCGAGGGGACGATCGAGACCGGCCGCCGCAAGGCCCTGACCGTGCCGCTGTCCGCCGTGTTCTTCAGCGCCGACGGCGCCTATGTCCAGGCCGTGCATGACGCGGTGGTCGACCGCCGGCCGGTCGAGACCGGCTTCGTCGGCGACGGCCGGGTCGAGATCCGCCGCGGCCTGGCCGAGGGCGAGGCGGTGGTGCTGCGCGCCGGCAGCTTCCTGCGCAGCGGCGACCGAATCGTCCCGGCATCGCCGCCGGTCGCCGCCGCGGACAAGGCGGGCTGAGCCGGACCATGGCCCTCAACATCTCCGCCTGGTCGATCCGCAAGCCGATCCCGCCGCTGGTGATGTTCGCGGTGCTGATCGTCATCGGCCTGGTCAGCTTCCGGTCGCTGCCCGTCACCCAGATGCCGAACATCGACGTGCCGGTGGTGACCGTCACCATCGCCCAGGCCGGCGCCGCGCCGACCGAGCTGGAGACCCAGGTGGCCCGGCCGGTCGAGGATGCCGTGGCCGGGCTGACCGGGGTCAAGCACGTCACCTCCGCTTTGTCCGACGGCGCCGCCGTGACCATGGTCGAGTTCGTGCTGGACACGCCGACCGACCGGGCGGTGAACGACGTCCGCGACGCCATTTCCAAGATCCGCTCCACCCTGCCGCAGAGCATCGAGGAGCCGGTGATCCAGCGCATCGACGTCGCCGGGCTGCCGATCCTGACCTATGCCGCGTCGATTCCCGGCATGAGCGTCGACCAGCTGTCCTGGTTCGTCGACGACACGGTGGTGCGGGCGATGCAGGGCGTGCCGGGCATCGCCCAGGTCAAGCGCATCGGCGGCGTCGACCGCGAGATCCGGGTCGAGCTGAAGCCCGACCGGCTGGCGGCCCTCGGCATCACCGCGTCGGAGGTCAACGACCAGCTGCGCGCCAGCAACATCGACTTGGCCGGCGGCCGCGGCACGGTCGGCGTGCAGGAGCAGTCGATCCGCACCCTGGCCGGGGCGGCGACGGTGGAGCAGTTGGCGCAGCGCCGCATCAGCCTGCCCGGCGGCCGCCAGGCGCTGCTGCAGGACCTGGCCACCGTGACCGATGGCGGGGCCGAGCCGCGCACCTTCGCCCGGGTCGACGGCAAGCCCGTGGTCGCCTTCAGCCTCTACCGGGCCAAGGGCTTCTCCGACGTCGTCGTCGCCGACGCCGCCCAGGCCCGGCTGCAGCAGTTGGCGGTAGAGCATCCGGAGCTGCAGGTCAGCGAGATCGACAACCTGGTGCGCTATACCCGCGCCGACTACGACATGACCATGGAGACGCTGATCGAGGGCGCCATCCTGGCCGTGATCGTCGTCTTCCTGTTCCTGCGCGACATCCGCGCCACGATCATCTCCGCCGTCGCCATCCCGCTGTCGGTGCTGCCGACCTTCGCGGTGATGGAGGCGCTGGGCTTCTCCCTGAACTCGATCAGCCTGCTGGCGATCACCCTGGCCACCGGCATCCTGGTCGACGACGCCATCGTCGAGATCGAGAACATCGTCCGCCACATGCGCATGGGCAAGTCGGCCTATCGCGCCGCGATTCAGGCGGCGGACGAGATCGGCCTGGCCGTGGTCGCCACCACCATGACCATCGTCGCGGTGTTCCTGCCGGTCAGCTTCATGGGCGGCATCGCCGGCCAGTACTTCAAGCAGTTCGGCATCACCGTGGCCGTCGCGGTCACCTTCTCGCTGCTGGTGGCGCGGCTGGTGACGCCGCTGATGGCGGCCTATCTGATGCGCGACCACGGGCAGCATGAGGAGCGCGACGGCGCGGCGATGCGCTTCTACCTGCGGCTGCTGGACTGGTCGATCAAGCATCGCGGCCGCACCATTGCCGCCGGCCTCGCCATCTTCGTCGCCTCCGCCGCCCTGGCCAGCCTGTTCCCGACCGGCCTGCTGCCGAACAACGACATCTCCCGCGCCTCCCTGTCGATCGAGCTGCCGCCCGGATCGACGCTGGAGGACACGCAGACGGTGGCCGACCGGCTGTCGACCCTGTTCCGCGCCCAGCCGGAGGTGAAGAGCGTCTATGCCGTCCTCGGCGGCGACGGCGTGAACCCGCTGGACATCGCCGGCGGCGAGGTGCGCAAGGCCACCATCGTCGCCACCCTGGTGCCGCGGGCCGACCGCAGCCTGGACCAGAAGGCGTGGGAAAGCGCGATGCGGCCGAAGGTGGCCGCCGAGCCCGATCTGCGCTTCAGCTTCAGCGGCGGCGGCGCGCGGGAATACACGCTGCTGCTGTCCGGCAACGATTCCGAGGAGCTGGTGCGGACGTCTCTGGCGATCGAGCGTGAGATCCGCGAGCGGGTGCCGGTGCTGGCCAATGTCGTCTCCACCGCCGCGATCGACCGGCCGGAGATCCGCATCGTGCCGCGCCTGGCGGAGGCCGCGGCGCTGGGCGTGTCGGTGGCGCAGATCGCCGAGACGGTGCGGATCGCGACGCTGGGCGACATCTCCGCCAACCTCGCCAAGTTCTCCGCCGGCGACCGGCAGGTGCCGATCCGGGTGCAGATCGCCGAGAATGCCCGCGGCAAGCTGGCCACCTTCGAGACGCTGCGGGTGCCGACCGCGACCGGCGGCAAGGTGCCGCTGACCTCGGTCGCCCACATCGCCTTCGGCGAGGGCGCCACCACCATCGACCGCTACGACCGCCAGCGCCGCGTCTCGATCGAGGGCGACCTGGTGGGCAAGACCCCGCTGGGGCAGGCGATGGACGCGGTGCTGGCGCTGCCGTCGGTGCGCAACCTGCCGCCCGGCGTCAGCATCCGCCCCTTCGGCGACGCCGAGATCATGCAGGAGGTGTTCTCGGGATTCACCCTGGCGATGGGCGCCGGCGTGCTGCTGGTGCTGGCCGTGCTGGTGCTGCTGTTCGCCGACATCGCCCAGCCGGTCACCATCCTGGTGTCGCTGCCGCTGTCGATCGGCGGCGCCTTCCTGGCGCTGCTGGTGACCGGCTACCCGATCAGCCTGCCGGTGGTGATCGGCATCCTGATGCTGCTGGGCATCGTCACCAAGAACGCGATCCTGCTGGTCGATTTCGCCATCGAGGCCATCGCCGCCGGCGCCGGCCGCACCGAGGCGCTGATGGAGGCCGGCCGCAAGCGGGCCCGGCCGGTGGTGATGACCACGCTGGCGATGATCGCCGGCATGGTGCCCTCGGCCATCGGCCTGGGCGAGGGCGGCGCCTTCCGCTCGCCCATGGCCTCGGTGGTGATCGGCGGGCTGATCACCTCGACCGTGCTGAGCCTGGTGTTCGTGCCGGCGGTGTTCACCGTGCTGGACGATCTGAACGGGGTGTTCGGCCGGGTCTTCGGCCGTTTCGTCGGCGCCCGCGACGAGCCGGAGCCGGCCGCGCCGGCGGAATAGGTCAATTCGAGGATCGGAGCGCCGGGTCGGCTGCATACGAACACGGTGAAGCCCCATGACAGCCCTTGGAGCGGTGGTCGTCCTGTTTCATCCGACGGCGGAGCAGATCGGGCGGATCGTCGCGCTACGCAGACGCTGCGACAGCCTTGCGGTCGTCGACAACACGCTGCAGCCCGATGACCGCCTGGCGGCCCTGCTCGACGGACACGACATCGTCCTGATCCATGAAGGGAACAGGAACGGCATCGCCGGGGCCCACAACCGCGGGCTGGCGGACCAGTTCGATCGCGGCATGGACGCGGTCGTCCTGATCGACCAGGACTCGGTCGTGCCGGACCGCTACTTCCCGGTCATGCGCGGAATCTGCAGGGATCTGGCCCCACAGCCCTTCCTGGTGGGCCCCCGGATCTTTGACGAGGTCGTCCAGCAATATCTCCCTGTGCTGCAAAGCAACGGCGTCACCGCGCGACGCGTCGACATGCGTGACGATGCCGGCCTGCAGCGCTGCGCGGTCCTGATCTCCTCCGGCTGCATGATCTCGCGCGCCGCCTTCGCGACGCTCGGCCCGTTCGACGAGACGCTGTTCATCGACCATGTCGACACCGAATACTGCTTCAGGGCCCGGGCATCCGACATCCCGCTCTACGTGACCCCGTCGCTGACGCTGTCGCACCGGATCGGGGACCGGCGCCGCCACAAGCTGGGCCCGTTCGAGCTGACCACGATGAATCATCCCTGGTACCGGCGCTATTACAGCGCCCGCAACGGCGTACAGCTCGCCCTGCGGTACGGCCGGCGATATCCGGTCGTCATCATGGCGAACCTGTTCACGGTGTGGGAGGTCTTCCACATTGCGCTGCTTGAGGACGCCAAGCTCGCCAAGCTTGCCGGCATCGTGACCGGTCTCGTCGACGGGCTGGCGGGGCGCCTCGGGCCGGTCGAGCAGGCCCGCCCGGGCCTAGCCCTGCGCTTTGCGCAGGGTCGTCGCGGAACGCCCGGCTAGCCGGTGGAGACTGTCGAGGGCCGGTTGATTGTTGGGAGAGGTGCAGATGTCCTGCCCGCCGCCGCGCCCACCGGGCCAGGCCGCCGTCGCCTTCGTATGCGTGACCATCCTGCTCGACATCCTCGCGGTCGGCCTGATGGTGCCGGTCCTGCCCAGGCTGATCGTCGAGTTCGAGGGCGGCGACGTCGAGCGGGCGGCGGTGATCAGCGGGCTGTTCGGCCTGGCCTGGGCGGCGATGCAGTTCCTGGCCTCGCCGGTGCTGGGCGCGCTGTCCGACCGGTTCGGGCGGCGGCCGGTGCTCCTCCTGTCCAGCCTCGGCCTCGGCCTCGACTACGTGCTGATGGCGCTGGCACCGAACCTGGCGTGGCTGCTGGCCGGGCGCCTGGTCTCCGGCATCACCTCCGCCAGCGCCCCGACCGCCATCGCCTATATCGCCGACGTGACGCCGCCGGAGCAGCGCGCCGCCAAGTTCGGGCTGCTCGGCGCCGCCTTCGGTCTCGGCTTCATCGCCGGGCCGGCGCTGGGCGGAATCCTGGCCGGCATCGATCCCCGGCTGCCGTTCTGGGCCGCTGCGGCGCTCAGCCTCGCCAACGCCGCCTACGGCCTGCTGATCCTGCCGGAATCGCTGCCGCCGGAGCGGCGCGCGCGCTTCACCTGGGCCGGCGCCAGCCCCTTCGGCGCCCTGGCGCTGCTGCGCTCCTCCCCGGCGCTGCTCGGCCTGGCCGGCGCGACCGCCCTGATCTTTCTGGCGCAGGAATCGCTGCCCAGCCTCTACGTGCTCTATGTCATGCAGCGTTATGGCTGGGACGAGGCGGCGGTCGGGCTGTCGTTGGCGGCGGTCGGCGCCGGGTCGATGGTGGTGTCGGCGGCCCTGATCGGCCCGGCCGTGGCCCGGCTGGGCGAGCGGTGGGCGATGGCCGCGGGGCTGGTCTTCGGCATGGCCGGCTTCGCCCTGTTCGCCCTGGCCCCGACCGGCCGGCTGATCCTGGCGGCGATCCCGCTGCTGTCGCTGTGGGCCCTGACCGGGCCGGCGCTGCAGGCGCTGATGTCGCGCCGGGTCGGGGCGGAGGAGCAGGGGCGGCTGCAGGGCGCGCTGTCGGGGCTGCACGGCATCACCGGCATGATCGGCCCGGTGCTGTTCACCCAGAGCTTCGCGCTCGGCATCACGCCGGCGGCAGGCCTGGGCTTGCCCGGCCTGCCCTATGGGCTGGCGGCGGCGCTGCTGGCGATCTCCCTGGTGAGGGCCTGGCGGATCACCCGGGCGGACAGCGCCCAGCCGGATGCGGAGCCGGCCCTGCCGCCGGCGGAATAGCGGCCCCGTCTGCGCTTCACCGCCACAGGATCAGATCGCGCGGATGCGTTGCCCCGGAATGCGGCGGCAGCCCGACATCGCGGCGCTCATGGGTTGCTCGCCGGTCGCGAGCTGCGCACCGGTCGTTGCGTGATGCATCGAATGGAACACGTGCAGGCGCCGATCGTCGACATCGAGCAGCCGCAGCGTGAGCCTGAGCGGTTCGCCGAGCATCGCTTCGCCGAGGTGGCGAATATGCGTCTCCGCCGAAAACATCGAGCAGCCGGCTGCGCGATAGTCGTCGTCGATGCCGAAGTAGCGGAAGAACGCGTCGCTGCTGTCGC
>NZ_JBCNNF010000151.1:0-15179 GCF_039594555.1 Inquilinus sp. | reverse complement strand
AATACAGCACGCGCTCACAGCAGCGGGATCCTTGACCGTCGGACCATGGACTGCCTCCGGCGGCTGGTTGTCGGATCGAGGCCCCGTCCGTCCCGTTCGGCGGCCGGGCAGCCTCGCACGGCGTTCGCGGCCAGCGGCCGCGATCCTCACCATGGCCAACGGAACCGGCCACGGCCCCGTTCCCTGGCGGAGCCCCGCTCCTACCCCAGCGTCGCCAGCAGCATGGCGGCCGCTTTCAGATCCGCCGTCTCCGCCCCTTCGGTGAAGCCGTCGAGCACCGGGCGCAGCAGCGCCGCCGCCTCGCCGGCCCGATCCTGCCCGGCCAGCAGCGCCGCCAGTTCGGTCGCGGCCCGCAGCTCCCAGGCCGGGACGGCCTGCGCGCGGGCCTGGTCCAGCGACCGGCGGAGGGACGCCTCGGCCTCCGCCGCCTGCCGCATCGCCAGCAGCGCCCGGCCCTTCACCCGCAGCAGCTCCGACCGATAGATCAGGTCGCCCCGGGCTTCGACCCGCCGGATCGCCGCATCGGCCAGGGCCAGCCCCTCGGCCTCCCGGCCGGTCGCCGCCAGCCCTTCCGCCAGCGCGAGCTCGAGCGCGGTGGTCAGCACCTCGTGGCCCGCCTCGCGCAGCGTCGCCAGGCCGCCACGCAGCACCGCGACCCCGGCTTCCGCCTCGCCGCGGCGGATGGCGATGGCCCCGGCGAAGGCCTGGCCCACGGCGAGATAGGGCCCCAGCGAGTGCGACCCGGCACGCGCGGTGAAGCGAGCGGCCAGCGCCTCCGCCCGGTCCAGGTCGCCGGTCCAGAGATAGACCGTGATCGCCCACAGCGTGGCCACGGACAGCGTGACCGGATGATCCATCCGCTCCGCCTCCCGGACGGCGCGGGCGGCCAGCTCCGCCGCCTGGACCGGATACCCCTGAAGCCACAGGGTCCTGGCCAGGATCACGCCGGCCAGGTTCGGGCCTTCGAAGCCAAGATGGATCATGCCGGCCGATGACGGCCCCGCCGGCCGCCGCAGCGCCGCCTCGAGCGCCGCGCGGGCGCCGCCGAGATCGCCGGCCAGGTGCAGCGAGATACCCAGCAGGAACTGGGCCAGGGCCAAGGTGGCCGCATCCTCGGCCGCGCCGGCCAAAGCGGCGCCCTGCCGCGCCAGGCCCAGGGCCGTGTCGAAGGCCCCGACGCGCAGATGGAACATGTGCAGCGGGCCCAGCACCATCAGCTGCCCCGGGATGTCTTGGCGGGCCTGGGCGACGGCCAGGCTCCGCTCCAGCGCCGCGCGGGCCGCATCGCTGCTGCCCTGCATGAACATCAGCGCCATGCCGCGCGCCGCCTGCAGCTGCATCTCGTCGCTGCCGCCCCGGGTGCCGGCGTCGAGCGCCTGGATCGCCTGCGCCGACCAGCGGTCGCATTCGGTCAGCAGCGACATCGCCAGGAACACCGGTGTCGCCGCCGCGGCCAGGGCGATGCCGAGCCGGACATCGCCGCCGGCGCCGAAGCACCATTGCAGCGCGGCGCGGACATTGTTCATCGCAGACAGGGTGGGGCCGCGCTCCGCCGCATTCGACAGCGCCGGCCATTCGGCCTTGAGCTGGTCCAGCCAGCGCCGGTGGTGTTCGGCATGGCGCGCCGCCAGGGCCGTGCGCTCGTCCTCCCCGGTGATCTGCTGGGCATAGGCGCGCGTGGTGTCCAGCAGGCGATAGCGCATCATCGCCCCCACCGGCCGGGTCGCGACCATCGATTTGGCGATCAGGCTGTCGATGGCGGCGAACACCGTCGCGTCGTCCACCGGCCCGCCGGTCACCACGCCCAGCGCCGCCTCCATGGTGAACGGGCCGACGAACACGGCGAGGCGGCGCAGCACCAGCCGCTCCGCCTCCGACAGCAGGCCATAGCTCCAGTCCAGCGTCGCCTGCAGGGTGCGCTGGCGCGGCGGCGCGTTGCGCTGCCCCGGCCAGGACAGCGGCAGGCGCTGGTCCAGCAGCGCCGCGGTCTGCTTCAGGCCAAAGGCCTGGACCCGACCGGCCGCCAGCTCGATCGCCAGCGCCATGCCGTCGAGCCGGCGGCAGATCTCCGCCACCAGGACGGCGTCGGCATCGCTGAGCTGCAGCGGCGCGCCGGATGCCGCCGCGCGTTCCAGGAACAGCCGGGCGGCGGGGAAGGTCGTGGCGACGTCGGCTGTCAGGCCGGGCTCGTCCGGCGGGCAGTCCAGCGGCGCCAGGGGATGGACCTGCTCGCCCTCGACCCGCAGCGCCTCGCGGCTGGTGGCCAGGATATGGGCCTGGGGCGCGGCCCGGAAGATCTCGGCGGCCAGGCCGGCGGCGCCGTCGATCACATGCTCGCAGCTGTCCAGCACCAGCAGGAAGCGGCGGTCGCGCAGATGGGCGATCAGGCCGGGGACCGGGTCCTCCGACCGGATCGGCAGGCCCAGCATCGACGCCACCGCGACCGGCACCAGCCGCGGGTCGGTCACCAGCCCGAAATCGACGAACAGGGCGGCGCCGGCGAAGCTGTCCAGCAACTCATGCGCCACCGCAGCGGCCACGGTGGTCTTGCCGACCCCGCCGGGGCCGACGATGGTGACGAAGCGCCCCGCAGCCAGCTGCTCCGCCAGGGCCCGCACGCTGTCCTCCCGACCCACCATCCGGGCCAGCCGCGCCGGCAGGAAGGTGGCGCCGGTGAAGGACGCGCCGGCCGCGGCGCCGTCCGCCGTCTGGGCCGCCAGCGGCGAGGACGGGCCCGAGCGCAGCACCGGCGCCACGAAGCAGTAGCCCCGGCCCGGCAGCGTCGCGATGTAGCGCGCGCCATCCTGGCCGTCGCCCAGCGCCTTGCGCAGCCCGGCGATGTGGAAGCGCAGGCTGCCCTCCTCGACGATCACGTCGGGCCACACCTCGGCCATCAGCTCGCGCTTGCCGACCGGCTCATTCGGGCGGGCGACCAGGGCCACCAGGATGTCCAGCGCCCGGGCGCCGAGATCGACCGGCTCGCCGTCCCGGGTCAGCAGCCGCTCGCCCACGGCCAGGCGGAAGGGACCGAAGGAGAAGACGTCCCCCGCCTGCGCCGGCCCGATCATCATTCGCGACATCTCCGTCCTGACTTGGCCGCATCCTAGGGGAACGGCCGGCGCGGCGCCAACCGGCCGGCCGCCGCATGCAGATTGCAGCAGGTGGCGGCAAACCCCGGCAGTCCTGTGAAAGCACGGGTGCGGGGGCGCCGCTAGGGTCGCGGCCGGACCGGCCTCCCGGTCATCCCGCAGCAGAGGACCGATCATGTTCGACGTAGTGCCGCCCGCCACCCGGCGCGGCTTCCTGGCGGCGTCCGCGACCGCGATGGCAGCCGCCGGTGCGCTGAGCGTCCTGCCCGTACGGCTGGCCGCGGCCGCCACGGGCCCGGCGATCCGCCCGTTCCGCGTCGCGATCCCCGAGGATGCGCTGACCGATCTGCGCCGGCGCATCGCGGCGACGCGCTGGCCGGGCAAGGAGACGGTGGCCGACGCGTCCCAGGGCGTGCAGCTGGAGCGGCTGCAGACCCTGGTGCGCTACTGGGGCACCGATTACGACTGGCGCAAGGTCGAGGCGAAGCTGAACGCCCTGCCGCTGTTCGTGACCGAGATCGACGGGCTGGACATCCAGTTCATCCATGTCCGTTCGAAGCACGACAGCGCCCTGCCGCTGATCATGACCCATGGCTGGCCGGGGTCGATCCTGGAGCTGGTCAAGGCGATCGGCCCGCTGACCGACCCGACGGCGCATGGCGGCAAGGCGGAGGACGCGTTCCACCTGGTGGTGCCGTCGCTGCCGGGCTTCGGCTTCTCCGGCAAGCCGACCGCGACCGGCTGGGATTCCAACCATATCGCCCGCGCCTGGGGCGAGCTGATGGCGCGTCTCGGCTACAAGCAGTTCGTATCCCAGGGCGGCGATTGCGGCTCGGTGATCTCGCACCGCATGGCGATGCAGAAGGTGCCGGGGCTGATCGGCATCCATGTCAACATGCCCGCCACAGTGCCGGCCGAGCTGCAACCGCTGCTGGCGCAGGGCCTGCCCGCCCCGGCCGGGCTGCCGCCGCGCGAGACGGCGGCCTATGACCAGCTGAACGACTTCTATCAGAACAACACCGGCTATTCGGCGATGATGGTGACCCGGCCGCAGACGGTCGGCTACGCCCTGGCGGATTCGCCAGTCGGCCAGGCCGCCTGGATGTACGACAAGATCGCCCAGTGGACCTATAGCGGCGGCGACCCGGAGAAGTCGCTGACCCGGGACGAGATCCTGGACGACATCTCGCTGTACTGGCTGACCGACAGCGCCACGTCGTCCGCGCAGATCTACTGGGAGGACCACTCCAACAACTTCAACGCCGTGAGCATCGACCTGCCCGCGGGGGTGACGATCTTCCCGGGCGAGATCTACCGCGCGCCGCGCAGCTGGGTCGAGCGCGCCTATCACAAGCTGGTCTATTTCAACGAGGTCGACAAGGGCGGCCATTTCGCGGCCTGGGAGGTGCCGGAGCTGTTCGCCACCGAAGTCCGCGCCGCGTTCCGCACGCTGCGCTGAGTCCTGTCCCGGCAGGATAGGACATGGGTCCGGCCATCCCCGGCCGGGCCCGTGTTTACCCGGCTTTACCTCCGCTAACGCCGGCTCACAACCTCTAACGGGCGGTCCGCCGCGCGCCCGACTAGATATCCAGCATCGACGACGGGCTGGAGGACACGGGGCGATGGAGACGGACGGGACAAGCCTCACGGCCTGGGCCACCGACGCGTCCTGCATCCCGGCCGAGACCGCCGAGGCGCTGCTGGAGGATGTCCGCCGCGGGCTGGACCGGAACCCGGAGGCGGCGCGCGCCGCCGCGGTGCGGCTGGTGACGCTGCTGACCCTGTCGGCCGCGACCCGGGCCGGCGGTACCCGTGGCGGGCTGGCGCCCTGGCAGAAGCGCCGGGTCGACCGCTATCTGCGCCGGTCGCTGCACCGCCCGCTGCGGATCGAGGAGCTGGCGGAGCAGGCGGCGCTGAGCGCCAGCCACTTCGCCCGCGCCTTCAAGGACAGCTTCGGCGCCACGCCGCAGCGCTACATCACCGGCCTGCGGCTGGAGCGGGCGCAGCGGCTGATGCTGGGCACCAGCGAGCCGCTGAGCCAGATCGCCCTGGCCTGCGGCCTGGCCAGCCAGGCGCATCTGTCGAAGCTGTTCCGCCGCTGGCTCGGCGAGACGCCGAGCGCCTGGCGCCGGCGGCACCAGACCGAAGCGCCCGTGTCCCCTCTCGCGACACCCTGACCATCCTGGAGCGCATCATGACCAAGATCGACAAGGTCCTGTACACCGGCAAGACCCACACCACCGGCGGCCGCGACGGCCTGGCCCGCAGCGCGGACGGCCGGCTGGACATCAAGCTGTCGCCGCCCGGCGGCCCGGGCACCGGCACCAATCCGGAGCAGCTGTTCGCCGCCGGCTGGTCGGCCTGCTTCATCGGTGCCATGGGCCGCGCCGCGACCGAGCTGAAGGTCACCCTGCCGGCCGACCGGGCCGTCGACGCCGAGGTCGATCTGGGCACCACCGACGGCGCCTTCTTCCTGCAGGCCCGCCTGACCATCAGCCTGCCCGGCCTGGACCGCGAGACCGCCCAGAAGGTGGTCGAGGCCGCGCATCAGATCTGCCCGTACTCCAAGGCCACCCGCGGCAATATCGACGTCACTCTGACCGTGGCGTGAGTCGCCCAGCCGGTTCCGAAGGAAGCCCCCATGTCCGAAGATATCGATCTCCCGCGCCGCCGCCTGTTCGGCACCGCGCTGATGACCCTGGCCGCCGCCCCCTTCGTCTCGATCGGGACCGCGGAGGCCGCGCAGACCAATGCCCCGGCCGCCGTTCCCGCGGCCAAACCGTCCTCCGGCGCCGGCTTCGGGCCGCTGAAGCAGGTCGACGCCGGCGACCTCAATGTCGGCTATGCCGAGGCCGGCCCGGCCGATGGTCCGGCGGTCCTGCTGCTGCATGGCTGGCCCTATGACATCTACAGCTTCGTCGACGTCGCGCCGGTGCTGGCTGCTGCCGGTTACCGCGTGATCATCCCGTATCTGCGCGGCTACGGCACCACCCGGATCCGGTCGGCGGCGACGCTCCGCAACGGCGAGCCGGCGGCCCTGGCCGTCGACGCCATCGCCCTGATGGACGCGCTGAAGATCAAGACGGCGGTGGTGGCCGGCTTCGACTGGGGTGCCCGCACCGCCTGCATCCTCGCGGCGTTGTGGCCCGAGCGCTGCCGGGCGCTGGTCTCGGTCAGCGGCTACCTGATCAGCAGCGCCGCCGCCGGCCGGAAGCCGCTGCCGCCGAAGGCCGAGCTGCAGTGGTGGTACCAGTTCTACTTCGCCACCGAGCGCGGCCGCGAGGGCTACAGCGAGAACCGGGACGACTTCAACCGGCTGATCTGGCAGCTGGCCTCGCCGCAGTGGCATTTCGACGACGCCACCTTCGGTCGCAGCGCCACGGCCTTCGACAACCCGGACCATGTCGACATCGTGATCCACAACTACCGCTGGCGCATGGGCCTGGCCGAGGGCGAGACGCGCTACGACGAGATCGAGCGGAAGCTGGCGCAGAGCCCGGTGATCGCCGTGCCGACCATCACCATGGAGGGCGACGCCAACGGCGCGCCGCATCCGGAGCCGGCGGCCTATCGCGGCAAGTTCTCGGGCAGGTACGAGCACCGCACCATCACCGGCGGCATCGGCCACAACCTGCCGCAGGAGGCCCCGCAGGCCTTCGCCCGGGCCGTGCTCGACGTCGCCAAGCTCTGACCGGGAGGTCACGATGAGCCTGTCGTTCTTCCGCCGCTTCGCCGCCGGCGCCATGCTCGGCGCCGCCGGCGCCTTCACCGCCGCCTGCGGCGCGCTGGGCGAGCAGGTCCGCTACGCCCCGGCCCCGGTGGCCCGGCTTGGCACCCGGCCGAAGACGGCACCCCATGGCGATGCACCGCTGCCGGACAGGACGGGATCCGGCGTCCCACCGACCCGCACCGGCCGGTGATCGCCTGACGGCCGCGGCGCGCCGGAATGGTCCGGCGCGCCGCGGTCATGTTTAAAGCTCGATCGGCATCCTTCCTTGCGAGGAGGCGAAGCGATCCATTCGTGCGCAAGGGCTGTTCCGTCGAGCCAGCCAGCCTCACTTGCAGCTGCAGGCGGCGCCCTGGCTGCCGAAGTTCTTGGCCACGAAGCTCTGGGCGTCCGAGAGATAGTCGAAGGCGCCGAACTGGCAGACATCGCTGCCCCGCGCCGTCTTCTCCTGCTCCAGGGTGCGCATCTCGATCTCGATGCGGTTGTCGGCGCAGAACACGCCGTACTCGCCGGCGGCCCAGGCCGGCCCGGCCACCGCGATCAGGCCCGCCAAGCCGAAAAACACGCGACGCATCATGGTCCTCCCCCGGTTCGTTCCGCCGATCCTAGCACGGCGGAGGGGGAGGGGCCCGCACCGGCCCGAAGGCCGGCGCGGGGTGCTCTCGATCAGACCAGGCCGGTGTCGCCCATGGCCGGGTCGGACACGCTCGGCAGGCCGTCCTCCATGCGCCCGGCGAAGCGCCGGGTGAACAGCGAGTCGCCCTCGATCCGCGCGGTGAAGTCGTACCACTTGCCCGACAGCAGCAGCGGCAGGTAGGCGGTCGACTGGCCGTGCGGCAGCACCATCTGGCGCCAGGGGAAGTTGAACAGGCTGTAGGCGTTGGCCTTCAGCGTGAACACGCAAGGGCTGCTGCCGCGGTTGATCAGCCGCACGATCAGGCCGCAGGCGCGCTTGTCGTAGCTGACCGCGATCTCCGGCTCGGCCTTGCGGCCGCCATTGGCCACGGTGCCGGTGAAGTGCCGGTGGAAGCCGTTCGGCCCCAGCACCCACAGGTCGTACTTGCCGAAGTCGGGAGAGGTGGTCCACTCGCCGTCCAGCGACTTGCCGGCCTCGACCGAATAGCGCCGCGGCACCCTGTCGAGATGCAGCCGGTCATAGACGTGGAACACCGCGCCCGCTTTGCCGGTGTTGAGGAAGCTCAGCTTCACCCGGTTGTCGTCGGCCTCGCCGTTGACGGCCAGCTCATAGGGCAGGGCGCGCGACGGGCGGATGCCCCGCTCCTGGCGCGGCGCCGCCTGGCTGGCCTCGGCCGGCAGCGGCACCTGCGGCAGCGTCTCCTGCTGCGCGCGCACGGCGTCGGCCTGCGCCTTGGTCTGGCTCGGCAGCCGCGGCGGCCGCTCGTTGTTCGGATTGACGAAGTTGAAGGCGGAGGTCAGGTCGCCGCAGATGGCGCGGCGATAGGGCGGGATGTTCGGCTCCTGCACCCCGAAGCGGGCCTCCAGGAAGCGCAGCACCGAGGTGTGGTCGAACATCTCGGAATTGACCCAGCCGCCGCGGCTCCAGGGCGACACGATGTAGCAGGGGACGCGCGGGCCGGGGCCGAAGATGCGGCCGTCCGGCTTCGGCTGGCCCTTGGTGCCGGGCGGCACCGGGTAGTTGAAGCGCTCGAAGGCGATGTCCTTGTCCGCCAGGGTCGAGGCGCCGGCCGGGCTGCCGTCCGGGTTCAGCGAATGCACCGCCGGCGACGGCACATGGTCGAAGAAGCCGTCATTCTCGTCGAAATTGACGATCAGGACGGTGCGGCTCCACAGGTCCGGGTCGGCGATCAGCGCCGACAGCACCTCCTGGATGTACCAGGCGCCCTGCACCGGGCTGGACGGGCCGGGATGCTCGGAATAGGTCGCCGGCGCGACGATCCAGGAGATCTGCGGCAGCTTGCGGGCCTGGATGTCGGCGCGGAACTCGACCAGCCGGTTGCTGGCCGGGGTGGTCAGGGCGCTCTGCGGCATGGTGTTGCCGACGCCCTTGTACAGCGGCTGGGCCTGGTCGATCGCCGGCGTCCAGGCGACGTAGGGGCTGCCGTCCGGGCCGTTGCCGACCGCCTCGCTGGCGCGGCGGTACTGCTTGAAGCCGACCAGCGGGTTGTCGCCGAAATTCTCCGGGATGTTCTGGTAGACCTTCCAGGTCACGCCGGCCTTCTGCAGCCGCTCCGGATAGGTGGTCCAGGTGTAGCCCTCGCTCGACGGGCCGAAATCGTCCCACTCATTGACCACCGCGGCGACGCCGGCGCCGGTGGCGCCGTTGGTGCCGGTCCAGTGGTACAGCCGGTTCGGGTTGGTGCCGCCGTTCAGCGAGCAGTGATAGCTGTCGCAGATGGTGAAGGCGTTGGCGAGGGCGAACTGGAACGGAACCTCCGCTTCCTTGTAGTAGCCCATCGACTGGTTCTGCTTGAACAGCGGCCACTGGTTCATCTGGCCGTTGGCCCAGGCCGCCTGCATGTCGTTCCAGCTGTGCGGCGTGCCGTTGACGCGCTGGGCGTTGCCCTTCTTCGCGTCCAGGTGATACGGCATCACCACCCGGTTGCCGTTCCACTGCTGGAACACGGTGCGGTTGTTCGCCAGCGGGATGGTGAAGCGGTCGCCGAAGCCGCGGACGCCGGGGAAGGTCCCGAAGTAATTGTCGAAGGACCGGTTTTCCTGCATCAGGATCACCACATGCTCGACATCCTTGATCGAGCGGGTGGCGTTGTGCGCCGGGATCGCCAGCGCGTCGCGGATCACCGGCGGGAACATCGACAGCGCCGCGGCGCCGCCGGCGGCGGCTCCCGCCATCTTCAGGAAGTCGCGTCTGCTTTCAGACGTCATCGTCATCTCTCCCAGGGGGACAAGGGCAAGGGGGTGGCGGCCGGACCGAACGGATCGGGCCGCCGATGATGGGAAACCGAAGGTCAGGCCAGGCTGGGCTTTGCCTCGGGCTTTCCGCCACGGGGAGAAGGGCGGGCCTGCAGATCCTGGCGGACCTTCCGCGTCACGTTCGCGGCCCGACGCCGTTCCGGCTTCGGGACGTCGCGCCTGCTCTCGGATGCCATCCCGATCCCCCCGGACAGAGAAACTGAACTCATCGGTCCAGGTCGCGGCAGTGATCGCCGGGCCCGGACAAGGGACGGCGCCACCCTTCGCCGCGGCCCCAGGGGATCGCGACGTCGGTAATGGCGCCGTTTCAAATGTGGCGGGACCGTAGCCAAGGTTTGTTGCAGGCAGATGTCGCTTCGCCAGGTTTCTTGAGAATGTTGTGGACGATTTCTCTTGCCGAACTCGGCGGCGAAGCCTGCGGATGCTTTCCGAATCCGGCTTCACTTCGAGAAAAGTGAGATTGAGAATGATTTGCAGAATATTGTTGACGTTACGGCGAGGTTACGGATAACTCACAGCCGGATCGCGCGGGGCCTCGGATGGCAGGCCGCCGCGCCGCAGTCCCGGTTCAGCCAGGTCGGATCGCCCCCCAGCCGCCGGACACATCTCGCGGAATGGGGGTCGTTGCATGGTCGGTCGGTATCGCGGCGCGCTGCGCCTGGGCGTGGCGCTGGGCGCCCTGAGTCTGGGCGCTCAGCCTCTTGGAGTAGGGTCCGCTCTCGCGCAATCGGCGCCGGAGGCGGGGATGGCGGCTCCGGCCCCGGCCGAGACGATGCTGCAGCTCGCCCCGATCCCGGTCACCGGCGCCAGCGTCGAGGACCGGCCGGCCTGGACCGACAGCACCGACCGGCAGGAGCTGGACCAGCGCTTCGTGCGCAGCTGGACCGATCTCGGCCGCCGCGTCGATGCCGGGATCAACTTCAACCGCCAGAACGACAGCATCAACATCCGCGGCCTGGATGGCGACCGGGTGCTGACCACGATCGACGGCATCCGGCTGCCCTATCTCGACGACGGCGCCCGCAACGTCCACGGCGGGCTGCGCAGCTTCGACTTCGACACCCTGTCCAGGATCGATGTCGTCCGCGGCGCCGATTCCAGCCGCTACGGCTCGGGCGCGCTGGGCGGCGTGCTGGCGCTGCGCACCTTCGACCCGGAGGACCTGATCACCGACGGCCGCGATTTCGGCGGCATCGCCAAGTTCGGATATCAGGGCGACGACGACAGCGTCGGCGGCACCGCCGCGGTGGCCGGCCGCATCGCCACCGACACCACCCTGATGCTGCAGGGCGGCTTCCGCATCGGCCACGAGCTCGACAATCGCGGCACCGTCGGCGGCTACGGCGCCGACCGCACCAGGCCGAACCCGGACGACTACGACCAGCAGAGCCTCCTGGCGAAGCTGGCGCACCAGTTCGAGGGCGGCCACCGCCTGTCCTTCACCGGCGAGTATTTCCGCCGCCAGGACAATCTCGACATCCGCACCGACCAGGGGCCGGGCCAGAGCTACCTGATCGGCCATGACGACGGGCTGGAGCGCAGCGAGCGCAAGCGGGCGTCGATCGACTACGACTACGCCGCGCCGAAATCGGGCGGCTTCCTCGACCGGGCGCATCTGACGGCCTACTGGCTGCAGACCGAGCGCGTCGACGGCAATGACGGGCTGCGCGGCGTCGATTCCCGTGCCTTCATCATCCCGGGCGACCCGTTCCAGTACGGCTATCCCAGCGGCCGCTACAGCCGGAAGAACCGGATCGAGCAGACGCTGTGGGGCGTGAACGGCGAGGCCGGGAAGACGGTCGACTTGGCGGGGCTGGCCAACCGCCTGACCGTGGGCGGCGAGGTCTATCACATCGGGGTGGAGCAGCATTCCGGCGGCTTCGACAACTGCCCAGCCACGCCGACGACCCGGCCGGCGATCTTCGGGCCGCGGCTGTGCGGCTTCCTGCACAGCAACCAGGCCGATATGCCGGAGGTGCGCGGCAACACCGTCGGCCTCTACGCCGAGGACGAGATCGCGATGCTGGACGGCCGGGTGACGCTGACCCCCGGACTGCGCTTCGACTGGTACGAGCTGAACCCGCACGAGACCGCGGCGTATCGCGACAACCCGAACGTGTCGGGCCTGCCGTCCTCCTCCTCCGACAGCGCGCTGTCGCCGAAGGTGGCGGTGTCCTGGCAGGCGCTGGACGAGGTCACCCTCTATGCCCAGTGGGCCAAGGGCTTCAAGGCGCCGACCGCCACCCAGCTGTACCTGAACTACGGCGGCCCCGGCACCTATCTCAGCCTCGGCAACCCGGATTTGAAGCCGGAGACCAGCAGCGGCTACGAGATCGGGGCGCGGCTGGGCGACGACGACCTCGGCGGCTCGGTCACCTGGTTCGACAATTGGTACCGCAACTTCATCGACAGCGTCAGCGTCGACCCGGCGAGCGTCGGCGTGCCGTCCGGCAGCTATCCGCTCGGCGTCACCGCCTACGAGAACCGGGCGCGGGTGCGGATCCACGGCATCGAGGCGGCGGCGCATTGGCGCTTCGGCGATGGCTGGCGCAGCTGGGCCTCGCTGGCCTGGGCGGTGGGCCGCGACGAGGGGGCGGAGGTCTATCTGAACTCGGTGCCGCCGCTGCGCGCCATCCTCGGCCTCGGCTACGACGCCGCCAGCTGGGGCGCCGACGCCTCGGTGACCATGGCGACGAAGCGCGACAAGGTCGAGGAGGACACCCAGTTCAAGGCGCCGGGCTACGCCATCGTCGACCTGACCGGCTGGTGGGAGCCGGAGCGGCTGAACGGCGTGCGCATCCAGGCGGGCGTGTTCAACCTGTTCGACCGGAAATACTACGACGCGCTGAACGTGCCCGACAGCCCGACCCAGCCGCTGCGCTACTACACCGAGCCGGGCCGCAGCGTGCGGCTGAACCTGACCTACCGGTTCTGACGGGCGCGGGACGACGGCACGGTCGCCGTCCCGGTCCGGCCGCAGGGTGCGCCGCCGGATCAGGGGCGCGTCCCGGAATGCGCGACCGGACGCCGCCGGCATGATGGCTCAGGATAGCCCCGCGCTCTGACCGCAATCGGCTCTTTGCGGACGATTCTGTGAGGGTCTACGAACGTCCGCTCCAGGATGGCCTTGCGGATGATCCGGCCGTGGTTGATGAATTCCGGCATCCGACCGCGAGCTGTCGACCAGGGGCCCGACCGGCGTCTCCCGAAGCAGAAATTGCTAGCGATCTGACCGCGTCCAATAAGCAGATCCGGGTCGCTTACGCCGCCCCAGTGACCGCACTGGATGAGCCACTAACATCGAGAGCAGCTTGATCTTATAGTCAGGTCACTAGTAGTGTTGCTGAGAGGCTATTTCGATGCACTCTATTTTGTGATGAATGCGTCATTGCCTGGTAGATATTGATATAACTCAAAGGGAAAATCGATGGACGATCCAATTCTTAATGCATATCTCGGCGATTTTTCGAAAGCGTTTGATCTAACCAAAGTTAAGGAATCTGATGCCTTTGAATTTTTCTCAGCTTATTGTGTATTTTTTCGAGATTTCTCGGAACATATCGCTCTTGATGATGTCATTGTCGCAGGTGGACTAGACTCTGCAATCGACGCCATTGGTATATTTCTAAATGAAATTTCGGTAACGTCAGTCGCGCAGATTGAAGAAATCGCAGCTCGACAGAAGATTGACGTCGATTTCTGTTTTGTTCAGGCAAAGACGGCGCGCAGCCTCAGTGCAGCTGAGATCGGTAGCTACATACAGGGTATTAAGGAGTTTTTCGGTCAGAGATTTATGCCAACAAATGAGAGTATAGCTGACAAGCGATCTCTCTCTGATCACGTATTTAATTTCAGCGTCAGGATGCGTGCAAAACCAAGACTCCACATGTATTACTGCTATGCCGGTTCCTACAAGGGCGACGCTGTTATTGAAGCTCGAGTTAAAGCTGGGAAGGAGGAGTTATTATCTCTTAACCTGTTCTCTAGTGTGGAATTCCACTTTCTCGACGCAAATAGGCTTCAACAAAGATACCAAGAGGTCAATTTAAGAATCGAGAAAGAGGTTCAGATTAACGAGTATGCAACCCTGCCATCGATCGCAGGTATCCGGCAGGCTTACTTAGGCGTCATGCCGTGCAAGGAAATCGTAAAGCTCTTATCGAACTCAGATGGAAAATTGCACAAAGCGCTGTTTAACGAGAACGTGCGCGATTTTCTTAGCCGAAATCCGGTGAACGATGAGATCGAGGATACGATTAAGTCCACGGAGAAGCAGGGCCGACTCGCAGCGCTAAATAACGGAGTAACCATTGTCGCGCGGGATGTTAGGATCGTTGGCAAAAATTTCACGCTGGGGGACTATCAAATAGTCAACGGTTGCCAAACCAGTCATATTGTTTTCATGCATCAAGATAAACTTTTGAAAGACACGTCGTTACCCGTCAAAATTATTCAAGCCGAGGATAGAGAGCTGGTGAACGAGATCGTTCGCGCGACGAATAGGCAAACCGAAATAAAGGATGAAGCGTTTGTCGTGTTGAGTGAATTCCACAAACGGCTTGAGAGATTCTTCCAAAGCGTAGATGCAGATCAGAGTCACAAAATTGTGTATGAGAGACGGAAGAGGCAATACGCGGATTCCGCATACACTGCGCAGAATATTGTGTCCCTAACATTTCTGACGAATAGCTTTGTCAGCTGCTGCCTCGAAAATCCGGTTGATGCAAATGACTACTACGGAGTTCTGTTGAGCAAATATAAAGACCAGATGTATATAGATAAGCATTCCTTATGGCCTTATCTTCTCTCTGCAAGTATCTTAAAAGAGGTTGAGAGGCTTTGCGTTGGGAAAGCCAAGCCAAGCCTTTGGAAATTCCGTTTCATCATATCGCTGTTGATTCGGAAGGGATTTGGGCCACTCCCGCGCCTAGACAACGACAGGGACCAGAGAATATACACCGAGAATGCTATTGGTGTTTGTAGAGATAGTGCGCGATTTCTAACAATGGTTGTCGCTGCGGAGAAGATTCTCGCGGAAGCGATTGGTGTTGAAGGTGATACTTTCGATAGGATGAATGCGCACCAAGATAGGAAGTTTGTCGAAAAGGTGATCAGTTCTGTTGTCAAGAATTGAGCCCCGCCAGCTGATGGCTGTCGTCTCGGTCTGTCGCTCAGCGTGGGGCTGGTTGTGTCCGGCACAATGTGTCGAGGCCGAAGACCGGTCTTCGTGCGATCCGGACGTCTCGCCGCTCCGTCCGAGGGGACCGCTCTTCACCCTTTCCGGACAAAGCGATTCCGCTGGATGGTCTCGCGATGCGGAAGGGGCCGCCGCGGGTGATGCCTCGTAAACACTATGTTCATTGCGCAGCCGGCTCATTTAGTTCATGATATGTTCTATGAACAAGGCGTGCTCCGTCCCGACCCTGCAGCCACCGGCCCCGGTCCTCGAC
>NZ_JBCNNF010000150.1:0-15390 GCF_039594555.1 Inquilinus sp. | reverse complement strand
CAGCTCCCGCATCGGGATGCCGAGCTCTTCCTCGACATTGCAGGGCTGGTTCACATGGCCGGAGATGCAGAACAGCTTGGTGCCCTGGTTCTTCGGCCGGCCGATGCCGGCGAACCAGGCGCCGCCACGGCGCAGGATCTCGCCGACCACGGCAATGGTCTCGACATTGTTCACGGTGGTCGGGCAGCCATACAGGCCCGCGCCCGCCGGGAAGGGCGGCTTGTTGCGCGGCTGGCCCTTCTTGCCCTCCAGGCTCTCCAGCAGCGCGGTCTCCTCGCCGCAGATATAGGCGCCGGCGCCGCGGTGCAGGTACAGGTCGAAGTCCCAGCCGGTGCCGGCCGCGTTCTTGCCGAGCAGGCCGGCGTCATAGGCCTGGTCGATCGCGACCTGCATGTTCGAGGCTTCGCCGTAGAACTCGCCCCGGATGTAGATGTAGCAGGCGTGCGCCCCCATGGCGAAGGAGGCCAGCAGCGCGCCCTCGATCAGCCGGTGCGGGTCGAAGCGCAGGATCTCGCGGTCCTTGCAGGTGCCCGGTTCCGATTCGTCGGCGTTGATGACGAGGTAGCTCGGCCGGCCGTCCTTGCTCTCCTTCGGCATGAAGGACCACTTCATGCCGGTCGGGAAGCCGGCGCCGCCACGGCCGCGCAGGCCGGAGGTCTTGACCTCCTCGATGATCCTGTCGCGGCCGAGATCGACCAGCGCCTTGGTGTCGCTCCAGATGCCGCGGCGGCGGGCGCCTTCCAGGCCCCAATCGTCCCAGCCATAGAGATTGGTGAAGATGCGGTCTTCGTCGCGCAGCATCACTTTTCTCCCGAATCCGCGGTGCCGGGGTGGTCGCCGGTCGGCTCGATCCTCTGCGGCGGCCGGCCCTTCTTCTCGGGCTCGGCATCGCCGCGATGGGTGCCCGGCAGGGGCTCGGCCTCGGCCGCAACCTCCTGCGCCGGCGGGGCGCCGCCGGGCGCCGGATCCGGCCGATCGGCCTGGCTGCCCTCGGCGCCCGGACGGGCGGCGGAGGCCGGCACGGCCGGGCGGTGGCCCGGCTTCATGTTCAGCAGCGTGGTCGCGCCGGACAGCGCCTCGGAATTGGTGCGGCCGTTCTGCGGGCCCGGCGTGGTCTGCCGCCCGGCCTTCAGCGCGTCGATCAGCGCCACCGTCTTGTCGTAGTCCAGATCCTCGTAGAAATCGTCGTTGATCTGGACCATCGGCGCGTTGACGCAGGCGCCCAGGCACTCGACCTCGAGCACCGAGAACTGGCCGTCCTCGCTGGTCTCGTGGTTGCCGCAGCCGGCCCGGTCCTGCAGCGCGCGCATCACCTCGCCCGACCCGCGCAGCCAGCACGGGGTGGTGGTGCAGACCTGGAAGAAGTGGCGGCCGACGGGCGCCTTGTTGAACATGGTGTAGAAGCTGGCGACCTCGTACACCCGGATCCGCGGCATCTCCAGCAGGTCGGCGACATAGTCCATCGCCACCCGCGGGATCCAGTTGTGATGCTGGCGCTGGGCGAGATCGAGCAGCGGGATCACCGCGCTCTGCTGCCGGCCCTCGGGGTATTTGGCGATGATCTTCTTCGCCCGCTCGAGGTTCTCGGGCGTGAAGGCGAAATGCTTCGGCTGCTCCGCCTCCGGCGCAATCCCTGCGGCCGTCATCGGTCGATCTCCCCGAACACGATGTCCTGGCTGCCGATGATCGCGACGGCATCGGCCAGCATGTGTCCCCGGCTCATGAAGTCCAGCCCCTGCAGATGGGCGAAGCCCGGGGCGCGGATGCGGCAGCGATACGGCCGGTTGGTGCCGTCCGCGACCAGGTAGACGCCGAACTCGCCCTTCGGCGCCTCGACCGCGGCATAGGTCTCGCCGGCCGGGACGTGATAGCCCTCGGTGTAGAGCTTGAAGTGGTGGATCAGCGCTTCCATCGACCGCTTCATGTCGGCGCGCGGCGGCGGCGACACTTTGCGGTCGGTGGTCTTCACCGGCCCGTCCTTCGGCATCTGCTCCAGGCACTGCCGGATGATGCGGTTGGACTGGCGCATCTCCTCGACCCGCAGCAGGTAGCGGGCATAGCAGTCGCCGGTCAGGCCGACCGGGACGTCGAAATCCATCCGGTCATAGACGTCGTAGGGCTGCGCCTTGCGCAGGTCCCAGGCGATGTTCGAGGCGCGCAGCATCGGGCCGGAGAAACCCCAGGCCTTGGCCTGCTCCGCCGTCACCACGCCGATATCGACCAGGCGCTGCTTGAAGATCCGGTTCTCGGTCAGCAGGCTCTCGAGGTCGTCGACGAATTTCGGGAAGCGCTCGGTATAGGCCCAGATGTCGTCGGCCAGGCCGGCCGGCATGTCCTGCGAGACGCCGCCGGGGCGGAAGTAGTTGGCGTGCAGCCGCGCGCCCGACACCCGCTCGTAGAACTCCATCAGGAGCTCGCGCTCCTCGAAGCCCCACAGCGACGGGGTCACCGCGCCGACGTCCAGCGCGTAGGTGGTGATGTTCAGCAGGTGGTTCAGCACCCGGCCGATCTCGGCGAACAGCACGCGGATGTACTGGCCGCGCTCCGGCACGGTGATGCCCAGCAGCCGCTCCACCGCCAGGGCGAAGGCATGCTCCTGGTTCATCGGGGCGACATAGTCCAGGCGATCGAAATACGGCGTCGCCTGCATGTAGGTCTTGTATTCGATCAGCTTCTCGGTGCCGCGATGCAGCAGCCCGATATGCGGATCGGCCCGCTCCACCACCTCGCCGTCCAGCTCCAGCACCAGGCGCAGCACGCCGTGCGCGGCCGGGTGCTGCGGGCCGAAATTCATGGTGTAGGGCTTGATCTGGGTCTCGACCATGGTGCTTACGCCTTCGGCTCGTTCAGCGCGGCCTTCTCGTCGCCCGGCAGGACCACGGGCACGTCAGGACCGGGGCGCGTCATGCCTTCCCACGGGCTGAGGAAGTCGAAGGTGCGGAAATCCTGGGTCAGCTTGACCGGCTCGTACACCACCCGCTTCTGCTCGGTGTCGTAGCGGACCTCGACATAGCCGGTCAGCGGGAAGTCCTTGCGCAGCGGGTGCCCCTCGAAGCCGTAATCGGTGAGGATGCGGCGCAGATCCGGGTTGTCGGCGAAGAAGATGCCGTACAGGTCCCAGGCCTCGCGCTCGAACCAGGTCGCGGCCGGGAAGACGCCCGCGGCGGACGGCACCGGCGTATCCTCGTCGGTCGTCACCTTGACCCGGATCCGGCGGTTATGCCGGAAGCTGAGCAGGTGATAAACGACCTCCAGCCGCTCCGGCCGGGTCGGATAGTCGGCGCCGCAGATGTCGGTCAGCTGCTCGAACAGGGCGTCGGGCGCGTCGCGCAGATGGGTCAGCACCCGCACGATCGACTCGCGCCGCACAGTCAGGGTCAGCTCGGCCGTCGGCGACACCGCGTGGTCGAGCACGTCCGCGCCCAGCGCCGCCGCGAGGGCCGTGCCGAGGTCGGTCAGTTCCTGGATCGATGCCATTCTCGCTTCCCGATCCCTCAGCGGATGATCCGGTTGCCGCGCCGGATCTTCTTCTGCAGCTGCATGATGCCGTAGACCAGGGCCTCGGCCGTCGGCGGGCAGCCCGGGACATAGATGTCGACCGGGACGACGCGGTCGCAGCCGCGCACCACCGAGTAGGAATAGTGATAGTAGCCGCCGCCATTGGCGCAGGAGCCCATCGAGATGACCCAGCGCGGCTCGGGCATCTGGTCGTAGACCTTGCGCAAGGCCGGAGCCATCTTGTTGGTCAGCGTGCCGGCGACGATCATGACGTCGGACTGGCGCGGGCTGGGCCGCGGGATGACGCCGAGTCGGTCCAGGTCATAGCGCGGCATGTAGGCGTGGATCATCTCCACCGCGCAGCAGGCCAGGCCGAAGGTCATCGGCCACAGCGACCCGGTGCGCGCCCAGCCGAGCAGCGCGTCGAACTGGGTCAGCAGGAAGCCCCTGTCCTGGATCTCGGCATTGGCGGCGCGGATCACCGCGTCCTGCCCGGGGCCCGGGGGGATCGGCGTGCCGATGCCGACGGGGCTGGTCGCCACCGGGCTGCTCGGCTGAGTCGCGCTCACTCCCATTCCAGCGCTCCCTTCTTCCACTCGTAGATGAAGCCGACGGTCAGGACGCCCAGGAACACCATCATCGACCAGAAGCCGAACATCCCGATGTCCTTGAGCGCGACCGCCCAGGGGAACAGGAAGGCCACTTCCAGGTCGAAGATGATGAACAGGATCGAGACCAGGTAGAACCGGACGTCGAACTTGGAGCGCGCATCGGCGAAGGCGTCGAAGCCGCACTCATAGGCCGAGAGCTTCTCGCTGTCCGGATTCTGCTTCCCGACGACGAGGGATGCGCCGACCGCGGCGCCGGCGATCACGATGGCGATCGCCAGGAAGACGAGGATCGGAAAGTACTCCGACACTAGAGAGGTCGTCATCGCTCACCCGTCACACGTGGAGCCTGCGCGATCTTGATCGGCAGGCGCTCCACCCCAAATCTCATTCTTCGTCGAGAGGGTGGCCCGTTCCGGGTCCCTTCCGGCGCGGCCTTTATAGGCCGGCATGTCGGACGAGAGAAGCGAATTTCCGCCATAATTCTTAGTTGCGAATGCTTCTCAACCGCATGATTTTGCTGGAATCTTCGCCCTCACGCAGGATGCCACGAACGAGCCAGTTGGACCGGCCGGTCCAGCCGCGTCCAAATGCAGCAAGGGCCGCGAACCCGTCACAGACGAGGCGGCCCGGAGCAAGTATCGGCGATGGTCGGGGAAGTGGCGCGAGTGACGGGACTTGAACCCGCGGCCTCCGGCGTGACAGGCCGGCGCTCTAACCAACTGAGCTACACCCGCGCAGGGCGCCGGCAACGATCACGGGGACTTCGGCGGATCGCCGAAACCCGGAACGAGACCGGAATACGAGAAGTGGCGCGAGTGACGGGACTTGAACCCGCGGCCTCCGGCGTGACAGGCCGGCGCTCTAACCAACTGAGCTACACCCGCGCATCTGGCCGCTCATCGCGGCGAGGCGCTTGAGATACCCACTCCACCGGGGGCTGTCAACTCGAATTGCCAGCGGAGGAGCGGGATTTTCGCGGCGGCCGGATCGGAGGATTCGGAGGGCCGCGAAGGCCGCCGGAGCGGCCGGGAACTGGTGGGCGATGACGGGCTCGAACCGCCGACACTCGGTGTGTAAAACCGATGCTCTACCAGCTGAGCTAATCGCCCGGGCGGACCCGCGGGGACGATCCCGCAGGGTCCGGACATGAAGCGGCCGGTCGGGCCAGGGCGCCGACCGGCCGGTTCGGGCACAAGTGCGGAGGCTTACTTCTTCTTGCCGCCGGTGCTGTTGACGGCGTCCTTCAGGCCCTTGCCGGCCTTGAACTTGACCTGCTTGGAGGCGGCGATCTTGATGGTCTCGCCGGTCCGCGGGTTGCGGCCCTCAGACGCGGCACGCGCCGCGACGCCGAAGGTGCCGAACCCAACGAGGCGGACTTCCCCCCCCTTCGTCAACGTCTGGGTAACACCGTCGATGAAGCTGTCGATGGCGTTGCCAGCATCGGCACGCGACAGACCGGTGCTTTCCGCGACGTGTGCGACGAGATCGTTCTTGTTCACGTGTCGGCCTCCTTTAGGCTCTGTGTTGGTCGTTCCGACGGGTTCGCCGGATACAGGCTAGGTACTCTCCAAACCGACAACCGTTCGATGCGCCTTTTCCCGACACCGAAACGTCACGAAATGTAAGCGTATCGCGGAAACCCGGTCAATCGTCGGCGGCCCTGAAACACATGGAATTCTGCCAAGTTCCAGGGCCGCCGAGATACCTCAGTGACGGATCACCGCCTCGTCATCGCCATCGGCGGCGACGGGAGCGATTTCGTCCACATCCGTTTCCTTCCATTCGATCGGCTCCAGAGGACGCACCAGGGCGTTCTTCAGAACTTCCTCGACACTGGTGGTCGGCAGGATTGCCAGGGCCTTCTTCACTGAATCCGGGATATCCGCAAGGTCTTTTTCATTGTCCTTGGGAATAATCACCGTCTTGATGCCAGCCCGGACCGCCGCCAACAGCTTCTCTTTCAGGCCGCCGATCGGCAGCACACGCCCCCGCAGGGTGACCTCGCCGGTCATCGCCACGTCGCGGCGGACCGGGTTTCCGGTCAGCGCCGAGACCATGGCGGTGACCATGGCGATGCCCGCCGACGGCCCGTCCTTCGGGGTCGCCCCCTCCGGCACGTGGACGTGGATGTCGCGCTTGCCGAACAGCGTCGGCTTGATGCCGAAGGACACGGCGCGGGCCTTGGCGAAGCTTTCCGCCGCCTGCACCGATTCCTTCATCACGTCGCCGAGCTTGCCGGTGGCCACCACGCGGCCGCGGCCGGGGACCGGCACGGCCTCGATCGACAGGATCTCGCCGCCGACCTCGGTCCAGGCCAGGCCGGTGACGACGCCGACCATGTCCTCCAGCTCCGCCTCGCCGTAGCGGAACTTGCGCACGCCGGCGTACTTCTCGAGATCCGCCGGCTTGACGGTGATCTTCTTGACGTCGCTGGTCAGGATCTCACGCACCGCCTTGCGCGCCAGGCCCGCGATCTCGCGCTCCAGGCTGCGGACGCCCGCCTCCCGGGTGTAGTAGCGAATCAGGTCGCGCAGCGCGTCGTCGGTCAGCGTCCACTCGCCCTTCTTCAGGCCGTTGGCCTCGGCCTGCTTCTGGATCAGGTGGCGCTTGGCGATCTCGACCTTCTCATCCTCGGTGTAGCCGGGGATGCGGATGATCTCCATGCGGTCCATCAGCGGCTGCGGCATGCGCAGGCTGTTGGCCGTGCAGATGAACATCACGTCCGACAGGTCGTAATCGACCTCGAGATAGTGGTCGTTGAAGGTCGCGTTCTGCTCCGGGTCCAGCACCTCCAGCAGGGCCGAGGACGGGTCGCCGCGATAGTCGGCGCCCAGCTTGTCGATCTCGTCCAGCAGGAACAGCGGGTTCGACGACTTGGCCTTCTTCATGCCCTGGATGACCTTGCCCGGCATCGAGCCGATATAGGTCCGCCGGTGGCCGCGGATCTCCGCCTCGTCGCGGACGCCGCCCAGCGACATGCGCACGAAGTTGCGGCCGGTGGCCTTGGCGATCGACTTGCCCAACGAGGTCTTGCCGACGCCGGGCGGGCCGACCAGGCACAGGATCGAGCCGCGGATCTTGCTGGTCCGCTGCTGCACGGCCAGGTACTCCAGCACGCGCTCCTTGACCTTCTCCAGCCCGTAATGGTCGTCGTTCAGCACCTGCTCAGCGTGGATCAGGTCCTTCTTGATGCGGGTCCGCTGCTTCCAGGGAATCGACAGCATCCAGTCGAGGTAGTTGCGGACCACCGTCGCCTCGGCCGACATCGGGCTCATCGACCGCAGCTTCTTCAGCTCAGCCATGGCCTTGTCGCGGGCCTCCTTGGTCAGCTTGACCTTGTTGATCCGCTCCTCGAGCTCCGCCGCCTCGTCGCGCCCGTCCTCGCCCTCGCCGAGCTCCTTCTGGATCGCCTTCAGCTGCTCGTTCAGGTAGTACTCGCGCTGGGTCTTCTCCATCTGCCGCTTGACGCGGCTGCGGATGCGCTTCTCGACCTGGAGGACGCCGATCTCGCCCTCCATGAAGCCGTAGACCTTCTCCAGCCGCTCGGTGATCGAGGCGATCTCGAGGATCTGCTGCTTCTCGGGGATCTTCAGCGACAGGTGCGCGGCGATGGTGTCGGCCAGCTTGGCGCCGTCCTCGATCTGGTTGACCGAGACCAGCACCTCCGGCGGGATCTTCTTGTTGAGCTTGATGTACTGCTCGAACTGGGCGACCGCGGCGCGGCCCAGCGCCTCGACCTCCTGCGGATCGGCGCCCACTTCCTCGAGCGGCTCCACCTGGGCCTGGAAGAAGTCCGGATTATCGGAATAGCGCACGATGCGCGCGCGCTGCACGCCCTCGACCAGCACCTTGACGGTCCCGTCCGGCAGCTTCAGCAGCTGCAGCACCGTCCCGATCGTGCCGACGTCGAAGATCTCCTCCGGCGACGGGTCGTCCTGCGAGGCGTTGCGCTGGGTGACCAGAAGGATCTGCTTGTCCTCCTTCATCACGTCCTCGAGCGCGCGCACCGACTTCTCGCGGCCGACGAACAATGGCACGATCATGTGCGGGAAGACCACGATGTCCCTCAGAGGCAACACCGGGTACAGCGTGTCTTTGTTCAGGTTCAACATGCGTTCTGCCTTACTGGGGTGGGCAGCGGCCCGGGAAGCGGCGCCGCGCCGGCGCCGGACGGTGGAGACCCGGCGCGCCCAATAAACGTGGCGATGACCGGAAGCCGTTCAAGGGACGGGAATGCTGCAGCCCTCATGACCCGTCCACAAGACCCCAATCGGAGGGGCATGGCAAGCCAAAGGCACCGATTCCGGCCAAGTTCGAAACGAAACAGCCGATGCCCGGAGGCATCGGCTGTCAGGTCGGTCAGGATCTGTCGCGGGCCCGGCGTCAGGCGCTTGGGGCGCGGTCCTGCTGTTTCTCCGCGTAGATCAGGAGCGGCTTGGCGCGCCCCTCCACCACCTCGCGGTTGACCACGATCTCGACCACGCCGTTCATGCTCGGCAGGTCGTACATCGGCTCGAGCAGGATGCTCTCCATGATCGAGCGCAGGCCGCGCGCGCCGGTCTTGCGCTGGATCGCCCGGTTGGCGATGCCCTTCAGGGCATCGTCGGTGAGCGACAGATGCACGTCCTCCATCTCGAACAGCCGCTGGTACTGCTTCACCAGCGCATTCTTCGGCTTGGACAGGATCTCGATCAGCGCGTCCGAGTCGAGGTCCTCGAGCGTCGCGACCACCGGCAGGCGGCCGACGAACTCCGGGATCAGGCCGAACTTCAGCAGATCCTCGGGCTCGACCTCGCTGAAGATCTCGCCGGTCGTCCGCTCATCCGGCCCGCGCACATCGGCGCCGAAGCCGAGCGAGCTGCCGCGGCCGCGCTGGGAGATGATCTTCTCCAGCCCAGAGAAGGCACCGCCGCAGATGAACAGGATGTTGGTGGTGTCGACCTGCAGGAACTCCTGCTGCGGGTGCTTGCGCCCGCCCTGTGGGGGCACCGAGGCGATGGTGCCTTCCATGATCTTCAGCAGGGCCTGCTGCACGCCCTCGCCCGAGACGTCGCGGGTGATCGAGGGGTTGTCCGACTTGCGGCTGATCTTGTCGACCTCGTCGATGTAGACGATGCCGCGCTGCGCCCGCTCGACATTGTAGTCGGCGGCCTGCAGCAGCTTGAGGATGATGTTCTCGACATCCTCGCCGACATAGCCCGCCTCGGTCAGCGTCGTCGCATCCGCCATGGTAAACGGCACGTCGAGGATGCGGGCCAGAGTCTGGGCCAGCAACGTCTTGCCGCAGCCGGTCGGGCCGATCAGGAGGATGTTGGACTTTGCGAGCTCGACCTCGCCGTTCTTCTGCCCGTGCGCCAGCCGCTTGTAGTGGTTGTGCACGGCGACGGAGAGCACCTTCTTCGCGTGCTCCTGGCCGATCACGTAGTCGTCCAGAACCTTGCGGATGTCCTTTGGCGTCGGGACACCGTCACGGTTCTTGACCAGCGTGGTCTTGTTCTCCTCGCGGATGATGTCCGTGCACAGCTCCACGCACTCGTCGCAGATGAACACAGTCGGGCCCGCAATCAGCTTGCGAACCTCGTGCTGGCTCTTGCCGCAGAACGAGCAGTAGAGCGTGTTCTTCGAGTCACCGCCTGAGGTCTTGCTCATCACTGCCTCACTTCCGCATCCGCGATACCGACCCGCGTGCCCCTGGCGCCCAGGCCGGGATGCGGTTGCCTCCAGATGGCGGCGGCTCCACCCTGCGACAAGGTCGTCCCGGCGCAGGGCAGATCCGCTTCATCACGAATCAAGATAGCGCCCTTCGGCCCGGATCGGTAGGGCCGTGGGCCAAGAGAACGATTATTCGGCAACGGTCGGACGCCGCTCGACGACCTCGTCGACGATGCCGAAGCCCTTGGCTTCGTCGGCCGACATGAACTTGTCGCGGTCCATCGAGCGCTCGATCTCCTCGAGCGACTGGCCGGTGTGCTTGACATAGACCTCGTTCAGCCGCTGGCGCAGCTTGAGGATCTCGCGCGCCTGGATCTCGATGTCGGAGGCCTGGCCGCGGGCGCCGCCCGAGGGCTGGTGCACCATGATCCGGCTGTTCGGCAGGGCGAAGCGCTTGCCCGGCGCGCCGGCCGCCAGCAGCAGCGAGCCCATCGACGCCGCTTGGCCGATGCAGACGGTCATGATCTGCGGCTGGATGTACTGCATGGTGTCGTAGATCGCCATGCCCGCCGTGATCACCCCGCCCGGCGAGTTGACGTAGAAGGCGATGTCCTTCTTCGGGTTCTCGGATTCCAGGAACAGCAGCTGGGCGCAGACCAGGCTGGCCAGCTCGTCATAGATCGGCCCGGTCAGAAAGATGATCCGCTCCTTGAGGAGGCGGGAATAGATGTCATAGGCGCGCTCGCCCCGGTTGGTCTGTTCCACGACCATCGGGACCAGGGCGTTCATGCTCGGCTCATACGGAGGCATACGTTCCTCGAAGGCTCGCGCGGGCCGGCAGGGCGCCGCGGCTCACCCCTACATTAGGGGAGGTCCGCGGCGACCTTCAACCGGTCAGGCGCCGGTGCCGGTATCGGCGTCGGTGTCGGCGGCCTTCTCGTCGGCGCCCTCGGTCTCGGCGGCGGCCTTCTTGGCAGCCTTGCGCTTGGCGGGTTTGGCCTCCTCGGCCGCCTTGGCCTCGGTCGCCTCGTCCTCGTCCGGGTCGCGCGCCAGCTCCTCCGGCGTCACGGTGGTGTCGCTGACCTTGATCTTGCCGAGGATGACGTCGACCACCTTCTCCTCGAACAGGGGCGCGCGCAGATTCTCGATCGCCTGCGGGTTCTGGCGGAAGAAGTCGACCACCTGCTGCTCCTGGCCCGGATAGCGGCGGGCCTCGGCGATCAGGGCACGATTCAGCTCTTCCTGGCTCACCTCGACGTTCTCGGCGCGGCCGATCTCGGCGAAGAGCAGGCCCAGGCGGACGCGGCGCTCGGCGATACCGCGGTACTCGGCCTTCAGCTCATCCTCCGGCTTGTTCTTGTCCGGATTGTCGTCGCCGCCGGTCTCGATCGACTGCTGCACCTGCTTCCAGATCTGGTCGAACTCCAGGTCGACCATGCCCTGCGGCACGGCGAAATCGACCAGCTCGGCCAGCTTGTCCAGCAGGGCGCGCTTGGCGCGCAGGCGCGAGATCCGGCCGAACTCCTGCTCGGTCTGGTCCTTGACGGCCTTGCGCAGGCCCTCGAGGTCCTCGAAGCCCAGCTCCTTGGCGAACTCCTCGTTCACCTCGGGCACCACGCCCTTCTCGATCGACTTGACGTCGACCTCGAACTTCGCCGGCTTACCGGCGTGCTCGGCGCTCTGGTACTCCTCGGGGAAGCTCAGCGAGACGGTGACGTGTTCGCCCGCCTTCTTGCCGACCAGCTGCTCCTCGAAGCCCGGGATGAAGCGGCCCGAGCCGATCTCCAGGCGATGGTCCTTGCCGGACATCTCCTCGCTCGGCGCCTGGCCGTCGAGGCTGCCCTCGAAATCGATGACGGCGACGTCGCCGTTCTCCAGGCCGCGCTCCTCGGTCACCGGCTCGAACTTGCGGCGGGTCTCGGCGATGCGCGTCAGGCCGGCGGAGATCTGCTCGTCGGTCACCTCGGCGACCGGGCGGGTGATCTCGACGCTGTCGAAGGCCGGCGCCGTGATTTCCGGCAGCACCTCGACATCGACCTTGTATTCGAGGTCCTTGCCCTCGTCGAAGCTGGTGACCTCGACCTTCGGGCGCAGGGCCGGGCGCAGGTTGCGCTCGTCCAGGGCCTTGCGGGTGCCCTCGTCGACGGCCCCTTCCAGGACCTCGCCCATGACCGACTTGCCATAGCGCTGCTTCATCAGCGACACCGGCACCTTGCCGGGGCGGAAGCCCGGGAGCTTGACCCGGCCCGCGAGCTTGACGAGCTCCGTCTGGACGCGTTGTTCGATGTCGGCCGCCGGCACGACGATCTTGAACTCGTGCCGCAGACCCTCGGTGCTGGTTTCGATCACTTGCATCGGTCTTCAGGAATCCGTCGATATGACAGGTCGGGACGCTATGTGCCCTGTCTGAGGTTTGATGGTGCGGGCGGAGGGATTTGAACCCCCACGGCTTTCGCCGCTGGAACCTAAATCCAGTGCGTCTACCAATTCCGCCACGCCCGCGAAGACCCCCACCCCTGCCCGCCCCCGAAAACACGCACAAAAAGGCACGCAACGGAGGGAGTCGGCCCTGCGAAGGGGCGGTCATAGCACAGGGTTTTTGCGGACGACAGGCAAAACGCGGGCGGGCGGAGGGCTCAGAGCCGGTCCAGCACGGCCGGCAGGGCGTCGATCACGTCCTCGGCGATCAGCCCCGCGCCGACCCGTTGCGCCGCGGCGCCGTGCAGCCAGACGGCGGCGCCAGCGGCCTCGAAGCCCGTCATGCCCTGCGCCTTCAGGCCCAGCACGATGCCGGCCAGCACGTCGCCGGTGCCGCCGGTCGCCAGGGACGGCGGCGCATTGGCGTTGATCGCGGCCCGGCCATCCGGCGCGGCGATGATGGTGTCCGCCCCCTTCAGCACCACCACCGCGCCGACCAGCGCCGCGGCCTGTCGGGCCCGAACCAGGCGCGGGGCATCGGACTTGCCGAACAGCTTGTCGAACTCGCCCTGATGCGGCGTCAGCACGCAGTCGGCGTCCAGCAGCCCGGCCAGCGCCTGCGGCTCGCCGGCATAGCTGGCGAGGCCGTCGGCATCGAGCACCAGCGACTTGCCCGCGCCGCGCACGGCCGAAACCGCCTGGCGCAGCGCCGGCCCGGCCCCGCCGCCGGGACCGATCAGCACCGGGCCGAGGCGGCGGTCGGCCAGGAGCCCGTCCCAGCGCTCGCTCGGCAACGCCATGGCGCCGGGCCAGTCAGCGCGGAAGGCCGGCAGCGCCGCCTCGGGAGCGACCACGGTCAGCAGGCCGGCGCCGGTCCGACGGGCCGCCCGTGCGGCCAGCCGGGCCGCACCGGCCAGGCTGCCGCCGGCCAGGATCAGCGGATGGCCGCGATCGTATTTGTGCTGGGTCGCCGCCATGTGCGGCAGCGCGGCGCGCCACAGCGCCGGGCCGTTCCCGTGGATCGTCGGGCCGATCGCCTCCAGCACCGCGGACTCGATGCCGATATCGGCGACGCGGATCTCGCCGCAGAGAATGCGGCCGGGCAGCAGCAGGTGACCCGGCTTGCGGCGGAAGAAGGTGACAGTCAGGGCCGCCGGCGCCACCGGGCCGGGGGCAGAGCCGTCATCGCCGAACAGGCCGCTGGGCACGTCGACCGCGACCACCGGCAGGCCGGAGGCCCGTACCGCCTCGATCAGCGCCGCCGCCTTGCCCTCCGGCGCCCGGTTCAGTCCGGCGCCGAACAGCGCGTCGACCACCAGCCCCGCCCCCTCCAGCACCGCGGGATCGGGGGCCTCGACCTTGCCCTGCCACTGCGTCGCCGCCTCGGCCGCGTCGCCCTTCAGGGACTTCGCCGGGACCAGCGAGGCCAGCCGCACCGGCCAGCCCTTCCCTGCCAGCAGCCGGGCGATGACCCAGCCGTCGCCGCCATTGTTGCCGGGACCGCACAGCACCGCGACCGGGCGCGGCGACCAGCGGGCGCGGATCGCCCGCGCCACCGCCGCCCCCGCCCGCTCCATCAGCACGATGCCGGGGGTGCCGGCGGCGATGCTGCGGCGGTCGGCCTCGCCCATCTCCGCCGCGGTCAGCAAAGCGAGGTCGGAGAGCATCACCGCCCCGGCTTCCCGACCGCCTCCTTGAAGGCGGCGAGGTCGGCCCGGGCGGCGTCGCGCAGCAGGGTGATCTCGGCCGGGCCGATGACGATGTGGCAGCCATCCTGCACCATCTCGGCCGGCGACCGGCCGAGCGAGGGCAGCGAGCCGAGCCATTTGCCGCTGTCGATGATGGCGCGCTCGGCCCGGCGAATCGTGTCGCGCACCTCCGGGTCGTCGAAGCGGCCGAGCTTGCCGAGGCTGCCGGACAGGTCCCAGGGGCCGATGAACAGCCCGTCGACGCCGTCGACCGCGGCGATGTCGGGAATCGCCTCCACCCCCTGCCGGGTCTCGATCTGGCACAGGATCAGCAGGTTGTCGGAGATGGTCTGCTGGTAGTCAGGCGCCAGGCCGAAATCGGCGCCGCGGGCGATGCCGTAGGCGACACCGCGGATCCCGGCCGGCGGATAGCGGCAGGCGGCGACCGCGGCCTCCGCCTCGGCCTTCGAGCTGACCTGCGGCACCATCACGCCCTCGGCGCCGATGTCGAGGATCCGCTTGGCATAGACCGGGTCGTTCCAGGGCATGCGGACGATGCCGGTGGCCGGAGTACCCGCCAGCGCCTGCAGGCAGGGCACCGCATCGGCGACCGAGGCTGGCCCGTGCTCATGGTCCAGCAGGACGATGTCGTAGCCGGCGAGGCCCAGCAGCTCGGAGATCAGCGAATGGCCGATGCCCTGCCAGCAGCCATAGACGGGCTCGCCCGCCCGCAGCTTCCGTTTCGCGGCGTTCGGTCGATACAAGGCAGCCTCCTCCGATGCGGTGGAGACAGGCGTATCAGATGATGGCGGGAGGGGAAATGGGGCGACCGATGGGACTCGAACCCACGACAACTCGGACCACAACCGAGGGCTCTACCAACTGAGCTACGGCCGCCACAGCATTTGCGGCGGCTGATATGAGGCATCGCCGGTTCGGCGTCAAGCGCTAGACGCAATCCCGCCTTTCGAAGGCGCTTCGGGGCATGACCGGGGCCGTCCGGGACGCCATAGTCCGGCACGACACAACTCAACAGGGGAAGGCGCGATGCTGATCCAGTCGGCCGCCATGGCCAATCTCGGCACCGAGACCGCATTCGACGTGCTGGCGCGGGCCCAGGCGCTGGCGGCGCAGGGCCGCGACATCATCAATCTCGGCATCGGCCAGCCCGATTTCCGCACCCCCGACCACATCGTCGAGGCCGGGGCCAAGGCGCTGCGCGACGGCCATCATGGCTACACCCCGGCCGGCGGCATCCCGGCGCTGCGCCGGGCCGTGGCCGACGACCTGGAGGCGCGGCGCGGCGTCACGGTCGACCCGGACGACGTGGTGATCATGCCCGGCGGCAAGGTGACCATGTGGTTCGCCATCCTGATGTTCGGCGAGCCCGGGGCCGAGATCCTGTACCCCAACCCCGGATTCCCGATCTACGAATCCGCCATTCGCTTCACCGGCGCGACGCCGGTGCCGGTGCGGCTGCGGGAGGAGAACGGCTTCGCCTTCTCGGCCGAGGAGGTGTTGTC
>NZ_JBCNNF010000015.1:0-34988 GCF_039594555.1 Inquilinus sp. | reverse complement strand
CGCGCGGGCGGCCTGGCGCACCAGCGCCGCCAGCAAGTTCACGCCCAGGCTCATGTTGAAGGACTGGATCACCGGGGTGTGGCGCGCCGCCCGGCCCAGCGCCGCCAGTTGCTCGGCCGAGAAGCCGGTGGTGCCGGTCACCAGCACCGCCTTGCCCTGGGCCGCGAGGGCGGAGAAGCGGACCGACGCCTCCGGCCGGGTGAAGTCGATCACCGCATCGGCGGTGGCGAAGAGCTGCACCGGGTCGTCGCTGACGATGACGCCGCAGGCCAGGCGCCCGGCGAGGAGCCCGGCATCCTGGCCGATGGCGGCGCTGCCCTCGCTGGCGATCGCGCCGTGCAGCGCCACCGAGCCGTCGGCCGCGTCCAGCACGGTCTGGATCAGCATCCGGCCCATCCGGCCGGCAGCGCCGGTGACGCCGATCCTGACGGGGCCTTCGACGGGGCGCGGGGTGTCGCCGGCGGTCATGCGGCAGGGTCCTTCGATGGTCGTGCGCCGGCGCGGCTGCGGGCCTATTCACCCGTCATCGCGAGGAGCGCAGCGATGTGGCGATCCAGGGGTCAGTGCCGCTGGATTGCCACGCCCCTTCGGGGCTCGCAATGACCAACTGCGAAACCCGGCCGGCCGCTACTCCTTGAAGAACTCCTTCACCTTGGCGAAGAAGCCCTGGCTCTCCGGGCTGGTGCCGCCGCCGCCCTCGCGCTCGAACTCCTCGAGCAGCTCGCGCTGGCGCTTGGTCAGGTTGACCGGGGTCTCGACCTGCAGCTCGACATACATGTCGCCGCGGCCGGCGGAGCGCAGCACCGACATGCCCTTGCCGCGCAGGCGGAACCGGGCGCCGGACTGGGTGCCGGCCGGCACCGTGATCTTGGCGCGGCCGCCGTCAATCGCCGGGATCTCGATCGGCCCGCCCAGCGCCGCCGTGGTCATCGGGATCGGTGCCTTGCAGAACAGGTCGGCGCCGTCGCGCTGGAACAGCGGGTGCGGCCGCACCGACAGGAAGATGTACAGGTCGCCCGGCGGGGCGCCGCGCATGCCGCTCTCGCCCTCGTTCGACAGGCGGATGCGGGTGCCGTCATCCACGCCCGGCGGGATGTCGACCTTCAGCGTCTTGTCCTTGCGCACGCGGCCGGAGCCGCTGCAGTTCCGACACGGATTCTTGATCACCCGGCCCTGGCCGCCGCAGCCGGGGCAGGTGCGCTCGACCGTGAAGAAGCCCTGGGAGGCGCGGACCCGGCCGGCGCCGCCGCAGGTCGGGCAGGTCACCGGCTGGCTGCCGGGCTCGGCGCCCGAGCCGTCGCAGACCTCGCAGCCGACCGAGGACGGTACCTTGACCGTGGCCTGCTTGCCGAGGAATGCCTCTTCCAGCGTGATCTCGAGGTTGAAGCGCACATCGGCGCCGCGGCCCGCCTGGGCGCGCTGGCCGCCGCGCCGGCCGCCCATGAAGTCGCCGAACATCTCCTCGAAGATGTCGGCGAAGCCGCCGGAGAAGTCGGCCCCGCCGGGGCCGCGGGGCCCGGCGCCGCCGTCGAAGGCGGCGTGGCCGAAGCGGTCATAGGCGGCGCGCTTCTGCTCGTCCTTCAGGACGTCGTAGGCCTCGTTGATTTCCTTGAACTTGTGCTCGGCAGTCTGGTCGCCTGGGTTGCGGTCCGGGTGGTACTGCATCGCCAGCTTGCGGTAGGCCTTCTTGATCTCGTCCGCGCCGGCGCCGCGCGCAACCCCCAGAAGATCGTAAAAGTCCTGTTTCGCCATGCCGTCCTCGTCCCGAACCGGGAGAGCCGTCGATGGCCCCGGCCCGGATGAAAACCGCCCCCGCGCGGTCCTTGTGGAACCCTCGCGGGGGCGGAACTGCCCTTATCGTCGTGCCGCGGTCATGCGACCAGGATCACGCCGACTTCTTCTTCTTGTCGTCGTCGACTTCCTCGAAATCGGCGTCGACCACGCCGTCATCCGGCTTCGCCGAAGCCTGCTCGCCGCCCTCCGGCGCCGCGCCCGACTCCTGGCTGGCCTTGTACATGGCCTCGCCGATCTTCATCGCCGCCTGGGCCAGGGCGTCGGTCTTGGCCTTGATCTGGTCGGCGTCATCGCCGGTCACCACCGCCTTCAGGTCGGCGATCGCGGTCTCGACCGCCGCCTTGTCGGCCGCGTCGACCTTGTCGCCGAACTCCGCCAGCTGCTTCTCGGTCGAATGGATCAGGGCGTCCGCGTGGTTCTTGGCCTCGACCGCCTCGCGACGCTTCTTGTCGCTGGCGGCATTGGCCTCGGCGTCCTTGACCATCTTGTCGATGTCGCCGTCCGACAGGCCGCCCGAGGCCTGGATGCGGATCGCCTGCTCCTTGCCGGTCGCCTTGTCCTTGGCGCTGACATTGACCAGGCCGTTGGCGTCGATGTCGAAGGTCACCTCGACCTGCGGCATGCCGCGCGGGGCCGGCGGGATGCCGACCAGGTCGAACTGGCCCAAGAGCTTGTTGTCGGCCGCCATCTCGCGCTCGCCCTGGAACACGCGGATGGTCACCGCGGTCTGATTGTCCTCGGCGGTCGAGAAGGTCTGGCTCTTCTTCGTCGGGATCGTGGTGTTGCGCTCGATCAGGCGGGTGAACACGCCGCCCAGCGTCTCGATGCCCAGCGACAGCGGGGTGACGTCGAGCAGCAGGACGTCCTTGACCTCGCCCTTCAGCACGCCACCCTGGATTGCCGCGCCGACGGCCACGACCTCATCCGGGTTGACGCCGCGATGCGGGTCCTTGCCGAAGAACTGCTTCACCGTCTCGATGACCTTAGGCATGCGGGTCATGCCGCCGACCAGGATCACCTCGTCGATCTCGCTGGCCTTCAGGCCGGCATCGCGCAGCGCGGCGCGGCACGGCTCGACCGTGCGCTGGATCAGGTCGTCGACCAGCGCCTCGAGCTTCGCCCGGGTCAGCTTGATGTTCAGGTGCTTCGGGCCGGACGCGTCGGCGGTGATGAAGGGCAGGTTCACCTCGGTCTGGACCGAGGAGGACAGCTCGATCTTCGCCTTCTCGGCCGCTTCCTTCAGGCGCTGCAGGGCCAGCCGGTCCTTGCGCAGGTCGATGCCCTGCTCCTTTTTGAACTCCTCGGCCAGGTAGTCGATGATCTTGGCGTCGAAATCCTCACCGCCCAGGAAGGTGTCGCCGTTGGTCGACTTCACCTCGAACACGCCGTCGCCGATCTCCAGCACGGAGATGTCGAAGGTGCCGCCGCCGAGGTCGTAGACCGCGATGGTGCCCGACGCCTTCTTGTCCAGGCCATAGGCCAGGGCGGCCGCCGTCGGCTCGTTGATGATGCGCAGCACCTCGAGCCCGGCGATCTTGCCGGCATCCTTGGTGGCCTGGCGCTGGCTGTCGTTGAAATAGGCCGGGACGGTGATGACGGCCTGCGTCACCTTCTCGCCCAGGAACGCCTCGGCCGTCTCCTTCATCTTCATCAGGGTGAAGGCGGAAATCTGGCTCGGGGCGTATTTCTGGCCGCGCGACTCGACCCAGGCGTCGCCGTTGTCGCCGGACACGATCTGGTACGGGACCAGGCCCTTGTCCTTCTGGGTCATCGGGTCGTCGTAGCGGCGGCCGATTAGGCGCTTGACCGCGAAAATGGTGTTCTCGGGGTTGGTCACCGCCTGGCGCTTCGCCGCCTGGCCGACCAGCCGCTCACCCGACTCGGTGAAGGCGACGATCGACGGCGTGGTGCGCGCGCCTTCCGCATTCTCGATCACCCGGCCCTGGGCCCCATCCATGATGGCGACGCAGGAATTGGTCGTGCCGAGGTCGATACCGATGACTTTGCTCATCTCTTCCTCATTCCTTCAGCAGGTCGCGGCTGGCCCTCGGTGAGGCACCGCCGGGACCCCCAATGTTTCCATGCCGCCCGCGGGCGGCTCTTGCTTCTCCGGTCATATAGGCGGGGCGTCCTCGGGCTGCAACGTTGAGTCTGCAGGATTGTGACCGGCCCGCACCGCTGTGGCCGCTGCGTCACGCTTGCGGCTCATGCCCGCCGGGGCGCGCCCAGCAGCAGCCCGGCCAGGAAGCCGCCGATATGCGCCTGCCAGGCGATCTGGGCGTCCACGCCCATGAAACCGCCGCCGATCACGGCGAAGAGAGCGTTGGCGATGATGGTGAAGCCGATCAGATTCAGGGCCAGCCGGCGGCCGGCCGGGTCGTGGCGGGCCAGTGCGATCCGGCAGAAGGCGCCGATGCAGCCCGACACCGCGCCGGAGGCGCCGATCAGGGTGGTCTGCTCACCCCAGCTCGCGGCGATCTGCGCCAGGGCGGCGGCCACGGTGGTGACCAGCAGCAGCACGGTGTAGCGCCGCGGGCCGTAGTGCCGCTCGCAGACGCTGCCGAAGGCCAGGAAGAAGCCCAGATTGGCGATCAGGTGGATCGGCTCGTAATGGACCAGGGCGTAGAACACCAGCGACGCGACCACGGACAGGGCGTCGAGCGGCGGCAATTGGCCGAGATAGCCAAAATAGGCCGGGACCACGGCCATGCGGTCGATGATCGGCGCCCAGACCGCCTCCGGCAGCAGATGCAGCGCGGCGAAGATCGCGACCATAACGCCGCTCAGCCACAGCGTGATCGGCGGGACGTTGAAGATCGGCTGGCGCGACATGGCCCCTCGGGCGGTCGGAGACGGGTCCCGCCTCTTACAGGAGTGCCGGCCCGACCGGAAGCCCGCGTGGCCGCCGCTGAGAAGGCGCGGCCTTATGCCGTTCAGCTCCGCTCTGTCCGCAGCAGCGCCCGGAAGGCCTCGTTCGCGGCACCGATGGCGGGCCCCCGATCCCAAGCCCCGGGCCGTGGCGCCATCTCGGACAGCGTGTCGGCGAGATAGGCCTCCAGCGCCGGGACGCGTTCGGCCATGTCGGCTTCGGTGGCGACCTGCTTGCGCCGCAGCAGGATCGCCACGGCGTCGCGCAGGTCGTCCGGCAAGGGCGTGCCGGCCATCAGGCTCGGCAGGTCCATCGGCGGCGGCTCGGCCCTGCGGCGGATCCAGTCCAAGGCCAGCGTCGGCCGAAGCGCATAGAAATACGACTTCAGCCGGATCGGCCCGTCGCCCGGCTCCCAGGCGCGGCGCGCCGAACGGTCGTAGTGATAGGCCAGCGCCGGCAGATGCGCACATGTCCGGGCCAGACCGAGCAGCCGGGCGACTGTCTCCGCATCGCGGCGATAGGTCACCGGCGAGGTCAGCCACTCGGTGACGACGGCGTTCGACTTGGCGACCAGGCCCAGGGCCTTGCGAAGGTCCCAGCCGTTCACGTCCAGCGTGCCGTCGATCGGCAGCTCGATCACGTCGCGCCGCGTCTCGACCGAAAGATAATCCTCGAGCGGCCGGACATAGATGAAGCGCACATCGTAGTCGCTGTCGCGCGACGCGAAGCGCCAGGCGCGGCTGCCCGATTCCACTGCCAGCAGGATGCGCACGCCGTCGCGCCGCTCGATGTCGTTCAGGATCGGGCCGATCCGGCGCCGCACCGCCTCGTCGATCATCGGATCCTGCGTCATGCCCCGTTCTCCAGGATCTGCCGGCGATGCGCCGCCACGATCATCGCCTCGACCGCGGCCAGGTCGGGCTCGTCCGGCAGGATCGAGGCCGCCGCGGCCGCCTCCGCCCGCTCCATCAGCAGTTCGATCTCCTCGGCGACGGCGGCATAGGGCAGCTCGCCGCGCTTGATCCGCAGCAGGTGGCCGGCCGAGGCCAGGGGAAACCGGAGCCGGCCGGTGGTGAACAGCTCCAGCGCCTCATGGCCGACCCGCACCGCGTGCGACAGCGCCTTCCAGTCGATGCCCTGCTGGCGCTCCGCCTCCAGCGCGCGCTGCCCGTATTCGGCGACCAGCCGTGCCGCCAGGTCCCGCGCCGTCCTGATCGCGGCGTGAAGCGGCGCCTTGCGGCCGCAGATGTCGAGGTGCCGGGCCATTCGCCCGGGCTGGACCTCGATGTCGACAAGCGAGACATGCTCGGTTTCCCCGGCGAGCGTCTCCAGCATGGCTTCCGCCCGATCCAGGGGGCTGCCCGCGCTGTGCGTCTGCTCCGCGGCTTCGAGCGCGGCGAGAGCCTGGCGAGCGGCCGCGGCGCGCGAGCCCTTGATGCCGTATTTGTTGGCCTGCTGCCGGCAGTAGCGGACGAAGGACGCGGCCCGCCGGCTGACCAGGCGCGGGGCTGCGGCCTGCAACTCGCGCCAGAGCTCGTCGGGCGGGGCGGTCATCGCGCTGTCCGGGGCGAACAGCATCTCGATCGCCATGGGCTGTCCGCCGACCAGAAGCTCCAGATAGCGCTGCAGGCTGAAGGTCTCCCGGTCGACATCGCCGGGCTGGTTGCGCTCGCCATGGGCCTTCGGGCGCGACTCGACGATCGTCGGCCGGGCCCGTTGCAGCAGCAGGTCGCGCGCCGCCGGCAGGTAGACGGCCTTCAGGTCGATGTCGGAATCGGGCGTGGCGGTGCCGTACAGATGCGACCCGCACCGCATCTCGACCAGGATGCGCATCTATCCCGCCCCCAGGATCTCCGCCCGGGCCGCCCGGGTCAGCTTGGCCAGGACCAGGCGGTGCGCCTCGCGCAGATAGGCCTGCAGGTCGTCCGCCGGCAGGGCGCCCAGCGCCGCCGCGACCCATTTGGCGCGGGCCAGATAGGGCGCCGGGCGGATGCCCGGCTGCTCGACCAGCAGGATGTAGGAGAACTCAGACGCCTTGAACCAGGCCTCGGGCTCGCCGCGCGACATCCCGGCCAGGATGGCGAAGATCTTGCCGCCGACCTTGAACACATGGGCGCCGCCCCACTGCACGCTCAGCATCGCGCCGGGCAGGGTCAGGCAGAACGCCTCGACCGTTTCGGGCGTCACTGCGTCCTTCGCGCGGTCAGTGGCCGTGGCGGTTGGCCTTGCGGACGAAGCGGCGGCCGCAATAGTTGCACACCACCTCATGCTCATGCCCGATCGGGTAGTAGACCATCGGGTGGCCCAGCGGGCCGCCGCCGCCGTCGCACCCGACGGTCTCGACATCGCGGTCGACCTCGATCACATCGGACGGCTGAAGGGTGGCGGGCTGCATGGCTCGGAATTCCTGGCGGCAAGGGCTGGCGGGCGATGATTGCCCGGATTCCGGCCGGATGATACCCATGGCGCCAAGCCGATCAACCATTTCGCACGGACTCATGGCCGCCGAGCCGCCGAACGCCGCCCCGGAGAGCGCCATCCGGCTGCGCGGGCTGACCAAGACCTATCGCGGGCGCAACAGGCAGCCGGACAAGCTGGCGCTGCACCCGATCGACCTCGACATCCCCGCCGGCTCGATCTTCGGCCTGCTGGGCCCGAACGGCGCCGGCAAGTCGACGCTGATCAACATCCTGGCCGGCCTGGTCACCAAGACTGCGGGCGACGCCTGGATCTGGGGCTTCGACATCGGCCGGGCGACGCGCCAGGCCCGCGCCGCGATCGGCGTGGTGCCGCAGGAGCTGAACATCGACCCGTTCTTCACCCCGCGCGAGCTGCTGGACCTTCAGGCCGGCCTGTACGGCGTGCCGAAGGGCGAGCGGATCACGGCCGAGCTGCTGCAGGCGGTCGGGCTGGCCGACAAGGCCGACGCCTATGCCCGGACGCTGTCGGGCGGCATGCGGCGCCGGCTGATGGTGGCCAAGGCGATGGTGCATTCGCCGCCGGTGCTGGTGCTGGACGAGCCGACCGCCGGCGTCGACATCGAGCTGCGGCGCAGCCTGTGGGCCCATGTCCGGGCGCTGAACCGGGCCGGCACCACCATCGTCCTGACCACGCATTACCTGGAGGAGGCGGAGGAGCTGTGCGACCGGATCGCGATCATCGATCAGGGCCGCATCGTCGCCTGCGACAGCACCGCCAACCTGCTCTCCAGCGTCGACAGCAAGACCCTGGTGGTGACCTTGAGCGAGCCGCTGGACGCGCTGCCGCCGGCCCTCGCCGCGCGGGGCATGGAGCTGGCGGGCGCCACCCGGCTGGTGGTGCGCTACCGGCCCAGCGAGACCCGGCTGGGCGACCTGCTGACCTTGATGGACCAGGCCGGCGTGCGCATCGCCGACCTCTCCACCGAGGAGACGGATTTGGAGGACATCTTCCTGCAGCTGACCGGCGAGGGCGCCGCCGCGGCAAGACGGGCGGCGGGGGAGTAGAGCAACCCTCTCCCCAACTGTCATTGCCGGGCTTGACCCGGCAATCCAGAGGGTGTCGAGACCTCCTGGATGCCCGGGTCAAGCCCGGGCATGACAGTGAAAGTGGACGGTAGAGCGTCCCTACTGTGCCGCCTGGGCCGAGGCGAGCTGGCGGGAGACCAGCTGGGCGTAGAGGCCGCCGCGGGCCAGCAGCGCCGCATGGGTGCCGGTCTCGGCCACCCGGCCCTCGTCCAGCACCACGATCAGGTCGGCGTCGCGGATCGTCGAAAGCCGGTGGGCGATGACGATGGTGGTGCGGTCGGACTGCAGCCGGTCCAGCGCCCGGCGCACCGCCTGCTCGTTCACCGTGTCGAGATGCGAGGTCGCCTCGTCCAGGATCAGCACCGGCGCGTTTTTCAGGAAGGCGCGGGCGATGGCGACGCGCTGGCGCTGGCCGCCGGACAGGGACGTGCCGCGCTCCCCGACCGGCGAGTCGAGCCCCTCCGGCAGGGTCTCGACCAGCTCGGTCAGCGAGGCATGGCCGATCGCGGCCGCCAGCTCCGCCTCGCTCGCCTCCGGCCGGGCGATGCGGATGTTGGCGCGCAGCGTGTCGTTGAACAGGTAGGTGTCCTGGGCCACCAGGGCGATGCGGCGCCGCAGGTCGTCCTGCCTGTAGTCGCGCAGATCGGAGCCGTTGAGGGTGATCCGGCCCTCATCCGGGTCCCAGAACCGCATCAGCAGCTGGGCCGTGGTGGTCTTGCCGGCGCCGGAGGTGCCGACCAGCGCCGCGGTCTTGCCCGCCGGGATCTCGACCGTCACCCCGTCCAGCGCGCGCCGGCCCTGGCCAGGATAGGTGAAGCCGAGGCTCTGCAGCGCCAGCGCCGCGGCGCCGGGCCCGTTCAGCACATTGTCCGGCACGCCCGGCCCGTCCACCACCGGCACCGGCTCGGCCTTCAGCCCGTAGATGCGGCGGGTGGCGCCCAGCGTGTCGGCCAGCTGGCGGCCGACCTGCGCGATCTCCGACACCGGCAGGAAGGCCGCCATCGCCAGGATGGTCAGCAGCGGCAGCAGGCCAGGGTCGATGGCGCCCTGGGCCGACAGCGCGGCACCGGTCACCACCACGGCGAGGCCGCCCAGGCCGGTCAGGATCTCCAGCAGGCTCTGCTGCCGCGTCAGCTCGGCGAAGAAGGGCAGGCGCAGCCGGATGAAGCGCTGCGACAGCGCGTCCAGCCTGTCGCCCCGCGCGCCCTCCTGCTGGAAGGCGACGATCTCGCCCAGCCCCTGCACCGAGTCGACGGCGAAGGCGCCGAGCTCGCCGGCCGCCTCCCGCGACTCGGAGCCGAGGCGGTCGACCCGGCCACGCATCAGGAACGGGCTGATCGCGACGGCCAGCAGGAACGGCAGCAGCGCCAGCGCGATCCACGGGCTGGCCCAGACCAGCACCGCCAGCACCGCGGCCGGCACCAGCACGGCGACGAAGGCCGGCGCCACGGTGTGGGCGAAGAAATACTCCACCAGCTCGATGTCATGGGTGACCAGCGCCATCAGGTCGCCGGTGCGGCGCCGCACCAGATAAGCCGGGGCCAGGGCGTCGAGCTTGCGGAACACGTCGGCGCGCATATCGGCCAGTAGGCGGAAGGCCATGTCATGGGCGATCCAGGATTCCAGCCAGTGCAGCACGCCGGACAGCGGCGCGACGACGGCCAGGGCCCAGAGCAGGGCGCCATAGGGCTCGCCGTTCTTCAGCGCCAGCAGCACCAGCGCGCTCAGCACGCCCACGCCGATGAAGGTAACGACGCGCAGCACGCCGAAGGCGAAGGTCAGGGCCAGCTTACCCTTCCAGGGCATGGCCAGCTTCATCAGCTCGGCCACCAGCCGGCCCCAGCCCAGCCCCTCGGCCTTGAGGATGCCCTCGGTCTCGACCTTGGTCGCGGCGGCCGGCGCAGAGGGGGCCGACTCGGCGGCACGGGCGGCGACAGGAGCGTCGAGGATCTTGCCGGCGGCCGATTCGCGGGCCTGCTCGGCCATCAGCCCGGCATAGACGCCGCCCTGCTGCATCAGCGCGGCATGCGGGCCGCTCTCGACCACCCGGCCGTGGTCCAGCACCAGGATGCGGTCGCAGCCGATCACGCTCGACAGGCGATGCGCCAGCACCAGCGTGGTGCGGCCCTGCATCAGCCGGTCCAGCGCCTCCTGGATCACCGCCTCGTTCTCGGCGTCGACCGCGGACAGCGCCTCGTCCAGCACCAGGATCGGCGTGTCGCGCAGCAAAGCGCGGGCGATGGCGACGCGCTGGCGCTGGCCGCCGGACAGCTTCACGCCCTTCTCGCCGACCACGGTGCGGTAACCCTGCGGCAGGGTCTGGACGAAGCCGTGGATGTTGGCGGCGCGGGCGGCGGCCTCCACCTCCTCCTCGGTCGCGTCCGGCCGGCCCATGCGGATGTTGTCCTCGACCGTGCCGTGGAACAGGAAGGTGTCCTGATTCACCACCGAGATCATCGACCGGATCTGGTCGAAGGACAGGCCGCGCAGATCGTGCCCGCCCAGGCGGATGGCGCCGGCCTCCGGGTCGTAGAAGCGCAGCAGCAGGCGCACGATCGACGATTTGCCGCCGCCGGACGGGCCGACCAGGCCGATCCGCTCGCCGGCCTTGGCCTCGAAGCTCAGCGCCTCATGAATGGTGCGGCGGGTGCCGGGATAGCGGAAGCGAACGTCGTCGAACTGGATGGTCGGGGCCAGCGGCCGGTCCAGCGCCGCCGGGGCGGCATCCGTCACCTCCGGCGTATCGTCCAGCACCTGGTAGATGCCCTGGGCGGCGGACAGGCCGACCATGCCCTGGTGCAGCACCGACCGCAGCTCGCGCATCGGCCGGAAGATCTCGACGCCGAGCATCAGGATCACCAGCAGCGCCGACAGGGCCATGGCGCCCGACTCGACCCGCCAGGCGCCCAGCGCCAGGGCCGCGGCGGCGCCGCTGGCGATGGCGCTGTCGGTGATGCCGCGGGCCAGCACATTGGTCGCCAGCACCCGCATGGTGCTGCGGAACAGCGACCGGGCCTTGGTCTCCAGCACCGCGGCGCGGGCCTTGCTCTGGCCGAAGGCCTTCAGCGTCGCCAGGCCCTGCACCGAATCCAGGAACTCGGCGGCGAAATCGGCATAGACCTGGCGCAGCTGCAGCGAGCTGCCGGTCTCGTGCTTGTGCCACAGCGCCGGGCCGAACAGGGCGATCAGGGCGAAGGCCAGCATCACCGCCGCCACCGGCAGGTCGACGAAGGCGATGGCGGCGAAGATCAGGACCGGCGTCAGCAGCGAGATCAGGAACTGCGGCAGGAACTGGCCGAAATAGACCTCCAACTGCTCGACCCCGTCGATCAGCGACAGGGTCAGCGCGCCGGAGCGGCGGCGGGCCACGGTGCCGGGCCCCAGCGCCGCGATGCGGTCGAAGATGGTGCGGCGGAGCTTCGCCTGGACCTGCGATGCGGTCTCATGCGCGATCATCACCCGCCAGTGCTCGAACACGCCGCGCAGCACCATGACGCCGGCGATCAGGGCGATGGACGGAACCAGCTCGGCCAGCGGCCGGCCGGCGAAGACCTGGCCGATCAGCCAGCCCAGCAGGGCCAGCCGGGCGACGCCGAGCGCGACCGAGACCAGGCCGATCGCCACGGCCCAGACGATGCGCAGGCGGACCCCTTGCGTGAACTGCCACAGGCGCGGTTCGAAATGCATCGAGTGCATTCCTTCTGATGAGAGGACGTCGCCGGTCGCCTGTCGTCGGATGGGTCGGGCCGGCCCCGACCTGACGATAATGTGAACGCTGGTGAACGGAATTCGACAAATTCGAGGAGGGGCTGTACGTTTCTGTTCAGGCCTATCGAGGCGGGAGACCGGCCATGCCGGCCGATTGGGACGATCTGCGCGTGTTCCTGACCCTGGCGCGCGAGGGCAACCTGACTGCGGCGGCGCGGCGGCTGCAGGTCAGCCACCCGACCGTGGCCCGCCGCGTCCGCGGCCTGGAGGAGTCGATCGGCGCCCGGCTGTTCGACCGGCTGCCCGACCGCTTCGTGCTGACCACGGCCGGCGAGGAGCTGCTGGCCGACACCGAGGCGATGGAGCGCGCGGCCGAGTCGATCCAGCGCCGCAGCGCCGGGCTCGGCGACACCGCGCATGGCACGGTGCGGGTGTCGGCCGGTGAGGCGATGACCGGGTTCCTGGCCGACCACCTGCCGCGGCTGCGGCGCGGCCTGCAATGCATCGAGATCGAGCTGGCGGCCAGCCACATGCTGGCCAACCTGTCGCGGCGCGAGGCCGACCTGCTGATCCGGGAGCAGGTGCCGGACGTCCCGAGCCTGGTGGCGCGGCGGCTGGGCCGGGTGGAATACGCGATCTACGCCGCCCGCGGCCACGACATCGCCGACACGACGCCGCCAGGGCTGCGCGGCTTGACCTGGGCGGGCTTCGACGAGGAGCATGCCTACATGCCCGGCCAGGCCTGGGTGGCGGAACTGCTGCAGGGCGGCCGGCCGGCGGTGCGCGTCAACAACTGGCTGGTGCTGCAGCAGGCGGTGCGCAGCGGCGAGGCGATCGGCCTGCTGCCCTGCTATGCCGGCGACCCGGACCCCGGCCTGCGCCGGCTCGGGCCGGTGGTGGAGGAGGTCGGGGTCGACCAGTGGCTGCTGGTGCATCGCGATCTGCGGGCGCTGTCGCGGGTGCGCCGGGTGATGGATTCGCTGGTCGCGCTGTTCCGCGATCGGCGCGACATCCTGGAGGGCCGGCTGCCGCAGGCTGTCGCGGCGCCTTGATCCTGCCGCGGCCGGCGGCTGAAATGGGGTCATGGCGAGCGACCCAAACGTGACGAAAGCCAATCATAGTCCCCCCTCCCCTTGCGGGAGGGGGGTAGGGGGAGGGGGTTGTCGATCGAAGGGAGCTGTTGTCCGCAGGATCGATCGGGCTCCGGTTCCTGCTCCCTCGGGGGCGGCTCTTGCTGCCCGAACCCCCTCTCCCTATCCCCCTCCCGCAAGGGGAGGGGGGACAAGAAAAATCACTCTGCGGCTTCTGGCTTGCCTCACCCTCCTCCTGGTCGCCGCCTGCGGGGCGATGGTCCAGCCGATGGGGACCTCGGACGGGACGCCGCGGCTGGAAGCAGACGCGGTGATCGCGGCCGACGGCTACCGCCTGCCGCTGCGCAGCTGGGGGCCGGTGGAGAAGCCGCGCGCAGTGATCCTGGCGCTGCACGGCTTCAACGAATACAGCCGCGCCTTCGACGACCCGGCCCGGTTCTGGGGCCAGCTCGGCATCGCCACCTACGCCTATGACCAGCGCGGCTTCGGTGCCACCGCCCAGCGCGGCATCTGGCCGGGGACGGAGACGCTGGCCGCCGACGCCGCCGGGGTGCTGCGGCTGCTGGAAGCGCGCTATCCCGGCGTGCCGGTCTATCTGCTGGGGGAGAGCATGGGCGGGGCCGTCGCCATCCTGGCGGCGACCGGGCCGGACCACCCGCCGATGGCCGGCCTGATCCTGTCCGCCCCGGCCACTTGGGGCAAGCAGAGCATGGCCACCATCCCCCGGGTGGCGCTGTGGCTGACCCGGCGGCTGATCCCGGCGATGACCTTCACCGGCCGCGATCTCGGCGTCCAGGCCAGCGACAACGTGCCGATGCTGGTCGCGCTGGGCCGCGACCCGCTCTACATCCGCGCCACCCGGGTCGACACGATCGACGGGCTGGTCGACCTGATGGGCCGCGCCTCGGACGCGGCGGCGGAGATTTCCGAGCCGACGCTGGTGCTGCTGGGCGAGCATGAGCAGGTGCTGGCGCCGGCCTCGGTCAACCGGCTGCTGCGCCGCCTGCCGCGGCGGCCGGACCTGGTCGTCGCTTCCTACAGCCGCGGTTGGCACTGGCTGCTGCGCGATCTCGGCCGGCGCACGCCGCAGCGCGACGTCGCCGATTGGGTGCTGCACCCGGGGGAAAGCCTGCCGTCGGGCGCCGAGCTGCGCGGCCAGGCCCGCCGCGCCCTGGCCGACGGGGCGGTCCCGGGCTCGGATCTGCAGGCGTCGGGCGGAGGCTGACAGAATCCCGAGACGGCAGAAGGAAGATAGGCCGGAGCCACCCCTCACCCGAAATCGCTGGCGCAATTTCGACCTCGCCCCAAGGAGAGGTAAAGGGGCGCTGTACCTGTTTTTTCCTCTCCTTGGGGAGAGGGAGGGGCCCGACGCCGAAGGCGGCGGGAGGGTGAGGGGGCGGGAGCCTACTCGGCGGCGGCCTCGGCCGTGGCGGGCAGCGGCAGCTGCACCGGGCTGAACACCTCCTGCTCCTCCGACACGCCGCGCAGGCTGAACCGGCCCATCGGCTCGGCCTCGATGCCGGCGGCACGGCGGAAGGGCTCGGTCATCAGCGGCCGGCGGCCGGTGATTCGGCACAGCGCCTCGACCCGGCTGGCCAGGTTGACCGCGGGGCCGATCACGGTGAAGTCCAGCCGGTCGGCGGCGCCGATATTGCCGTACATCACCTCGCCGATATGCAACGACAGGCCGTAATCCAGCGCCGGCCGGCCCTCCCCGACCCGCTTCGCGTTCAGCGCGGCCATGCCGTGCTCGGCCACCGCGGCGGCGGTCAGGGCCTTCATCGCGGCGTCCTGCACGCCCTGCTCCTCATCCACCGGGAAGATCGCCAGCATGGCGTCGCCGATGAACTTCAGGATCTCGCCGCCGGATTCCTGCACCGCGGCGGCCATGGTCTCGAAATAGCTGTCCAGAGAGGCGACGATCTCCTCACGCCCGACCTTCTCGCTCATCGCCGTGAAGTCGCGCAGGTCGCAGTACCAGATCGCGGCGTGCAGCGATTCGGACATGCCGCGGCGGATCTGGCCGTTCAGGATGCGGGCGCCGGCGTCGTGGCCGACATAGGTGTCCAGCAGGTCGACCGCGGTGGCGCGCAGAGTGTGGATCTCGACCAGCCGGGTCAAAATCGGCATCAGCCGGTCGATCGTCTCCAGCGCCGCCTCACTGAACCCGTCCTCCGCGCGCGTCGCGAAGGAGATGGCGGAGCGGCGGCCGCTGGTGAAGGCCAGGCCGAACAGGGCGTAGTCGGTCAGCCCCTCGTCGCGGAACTCCTCCAGCACCGGGAAGTCGAGCTGCGCCTTCGGCCCGGTCAGGCGGCGGCGCACCGCATCCGCCCCCTCCTCGATCACCACACGGATCGGGCTCTGCAGGTATTCCGGTGCATTCCGGTTCTCCCACAGGCCGCGGCGGCGCTCGATCGCGCCGGTGCCGCGCCAGATATAGGCGGTGCCGAAATAGAGCGGATGCAGGGCCGGGATGATGGCGAGGCCGCGCGCAACCGGGACGTCTTCCGCGACCAGGCGGTTGCAGAATTCCTCGAGCAGCTGGCCGATGTCCCGGATGCTCGGCGCCTCATAGAGCAGCCAGTCCAGCGTGGGTGAGCCGGTACAGCTCGTCATCGGATTGTCTTTCTCGATCACGACGCCCATGGTCCGCCCCTCGCAGCACAGCCTCCATCATCTAGGGGTGTCGCGTCCAGATTTCGAGTCAGCCTCTTACCGATGAAAGGAAAAGCTGCCTTGCGCCGCGTGCCGGGCCGCGGCGCAGCGGTGCCATCAGCCCCGCCTCAACCCCACAGCGCCGGCTCCGGCGGATACACCGTGGCGCCGTCATAGCGCAGGGCAGGATCGTGGTCCTGGGCCAGCAACAGCGGGCCATCCAGATCCACCACCTCGGCCCCTTGGGCCACCAGCGTCGCCGGCGCCATGGCGAGGGAGGAGGCGACCATGCAGCCGACCATCACGCTGAAGCCGCGCTCGCGGGCTGCGGCACGCAGCCGCAGCGCCTCGGTCAGCCCGCCGGCCTTGTCCAGCTTGATGTTCACCATCGCGTATTTGCCGGCGCAGCGGTCCAGGCTGGCGGTGTCGTGGCAGCTTTCGTCGGCGCAGAGCGGGATCGGGCTCTCGAAGCCCAGCAGCGCATCGTCCTCCGACGCCTTCAGCGGCTGCTCGATGACCTCGACCCCGAGCGCGGCGAAGGCCGGGCCGAAGCGCTCAAGGTGCCCGATCGACCAGGCCTCGTTGGCGTCGACCACCAGCCGGCTGCCCGGCGCGTTCTCCCGCACCGCCTGCACCCGCTCCAGGTCGCCGTCGCCGGTCAGCTTCAGCTTCAGCAGCGGCCGGTGCGCCGACTGCCGCGCCGCTTCGCCCATCTTCTCCACCGTGTCCAGGCTCAGCGTGTAGACGGTGGTGACCGGGCCTGGCTCCGGGATCCCGGCCACGGCCCAGGCCGGCACCCCGGCCAGCTTGGCTTCCAGGTCCCATAGGGCACAGTCGACCGCGTTGCGCGCCGCGCCGGGCGGCAGCAGCGCCTCCAGCCCCGGCCGGTCGGCGCCATCGGCGATGGCCTGGGCCACGCTCTCGATCTGGGCCGTCACGCTCCCCAGGCTCTCGCCGTAGCGGGCGTAGGGCGTGCATTCGCCGCGGCCGACCGCGCCGCCGGCGACGATCTCGGCGATCAGGGTCCGCGCCTCGGTGCGGCTGCCGCGCGAGATGGTGAAGACGCCGCGGATCGGCCACACCGCCTGGCGGACCGAGAGGACGCGGCCGGTCATGCGTGCACCGGGGCCGGCAGCCGGTCGACGATGGCGGCGACGCCGGTGCGCACCGGGTCGACCGCCGGCAGGCCGAAGCGGTCCTCGGCCTCCTTCAGCGCCCGTTCCGCCGTCTGCGGGTCCAGCGCCGAGGTGTTGAAGGCCAGGCCGACGACCTTCGCCTTCGGGTTGGTCAGCCGGGCGCAGCGCTCGTTCAGGGCGATGCAGTCGGCCAAGTCGGGCAGCGGGAAGTTCGGCAGGCCGCGCATATGCGGCCGCCCGGGCTCGTGACACATCACCAGCGCCTCGGCCTGGGCGCCGTGCAGCAGACCCAGCGACACGCCGGCATAGGAGGCGTGGAACAGCGACCCCTGGCCCTCGATCAGGTCCCAATGGTCGGTCTCGGCCTCCGGCGCCAGCCATTCGGTGGCGCCGGAGATGAAGTCGGCCACCACGGCGTCGACCGAGACGCCGCCGCCGGCGATCAGGATGCCGGTCTGGCCGGTGGCGCGGAAATCGGCCTTGAAGCCGCGCGCCTTCATCTCGCGCTCCAGCGCCAGCGAGGTGAACATCTTGCCGACCGAGCAGTCGGTGCCGACGGTCAGCAGCCGCCGGCCGCGGCGCGGCATGCCGGTGGCGACGTCGAAGTCGCGATCCGGGTGGCGCACGTCGAACAGGCTGCGGCCCAGCGCCTGGGCGCGCAACGCCACCTGCGGCAGGTCGGCGATGCGGTTGTGCAGGCCGGACGCGATGTCCATGCCCAGATCCAGCGCCCGCAGGATGGTGTCCTGCCAGGCGGCGGAGATGCGGCCGCCGCGGTTGGCGACGCCGATGATCAGGGTCTGCGCGCCCTTGGCCGCGGCCTCCTCAAGTGTCAGGTCGGGCAGGCCGCAGGTGGCGCGGCAGCCGTCCAGCCGCAGCTGGCCGACGCAGATGTCGCGGCGCCACTGGGCCACGCCATAGGCGGTCTTAGCGGCGAGCTGGTCGGGGGCATCCCCCAGGAACAGCAGATAGGGACGCCGGATATCCACGATGCGGGCTCCTCACCAACGGTCGCGGCGAGTGTAGCGGGAATCCGGGGGCAGGCCAGGATCGGGGCTTGGGGACGTCATAACCGGCGGTGAGGGTGCGCGGCCTCCCGTGGGGGATCGGGAGGCCGACTGGGTCAGTTCTGGTCCTGCTGCTGCCGCTTGTCGGGCGGCGGTAGTGGGCGCCGGGCCGGCGGCGGGGGTGGCCGATGCTCGGCCTGCGGCTCCGGCCGGCGCTGCTGTGCCATCTGCGGCGGCGAGGCCCGATGGGGCTGCGGCTGCGCCTCGTGCGGCAGCACCGGGTGCGGCGCGGCCGCGGCGTTGCGCGGCGGCTGCACCGGCGCCCGGTCCGCCGAGTGAGGCTGCGCCGCTATCGGCGGATGGACGATGGCCTGCTCCTGCGGCCGCTGCTGCCCGGCCGGCGGCCGGGCCAGGGCTTGCGGCACGGCCGGGGTCGGCTTCGGCGCGACGGCGGTGTTCGGCGCACCTGCCGGTCTCTGGCCGCGCTCCGGCAGCGGCGGCCGGCCCGGCTGGGCCTGGGGTGCCACCCCGGCCTGGGATGCCGCCGGCCCGCTAGCGGCATTCGGCTCATGCCGGTTCTGGTCGGGCAGCGGCGGATGCGCAGCCTGGATCGGCCCGGCCGCCTGGAGCGACGTCGGTCCACCCGGCGCGGCGGGACCACGCTGGTTGCGGTCGAGTAGAGGCGGATGGCCGGCCTGGGCGGTGCCGGTGGGCGCCAGCGGGGGCTTCCCGGCGGCCTGGGCCGGCGCGGCGGGGCCGTGCGGCGGGTTCGGTGCCGGCCCTTGAGGCTGGCCCGCAGGAGCGCGGGCAGCCTCGATCGGCTTGGCCGGCTGGCTCGGCGCCGGCGGGTGCGGCCGGTTCGGGTCGGCGGCGGCCAGCGGCAGGTGGCCTCCCGGTCCGGCAGCGCCCGGGGCGTGGGGCAGGGTCGGGTGCGGCGCCTGCGGCTGGCCGGCCGCCGGGGCTTCCGGACGCGGCAGGGCCGCGACCGGGGTCAGCTTGGCATGGTCCAACCGGTCCGCCGCCACCGGCAGGGCGGCATGCGCTACCGGCTGGCGGCCGGCCATGACCTGCGCCGGCACCATCGTGGCGAAGCGGCGGTTGGCGCCGTTCTCGACGACCGTGGTCGGGCCGTTGTGGATGTTGGTGATGTTGTTGATCCGGTTGATCTCGACGTTCCGGATGTTGGTGACGTTCACGTTCCGGACATAGGTATCGCTGACCCGGTAGGGCGGGCGGTAGATCTCGCCCGGGCCCAGCGGGTACCAGCCGATCGGGTGGCTGTCGGCCGCCACGGCGATGGCGGCGCCGACCGCGGCCCCGGCGAAGAAGCTGACCAGGGCCGGGGCATAGACCGGATGCACCTCGACCGGGCCGGGCACCCAGCCCCAGCGGTCATCGACATAGGCCCAGCGGCCGTAATGGAACGGCGCGAAGCCCCAGGGCTGGTCGTCGATCCAGGTCCAGCCCCAGCGGTCGTCATTCGTCCAGTGCCCGTAGCGATAAGGCACCCAGCCGGACGGCACGTCAGTCGGGTACCAGACGGTGCCGTAGGCCGGCGTCTCGTGCCAGGTACCGGCGGCGTCCAGGTCCTGATAGCCGGTCATAGCGCGCGAGACGTAGCGCGGCGCGGCGGAGGCAGCGCGGATCCGGCCATCGGCCCAGTCGTCCAGCGGGTCGCGGTCGGCCGATTGCGCCAGGGTGTAGCTGAACGGGTCGGTGCCGGTGACGATCCCGGTCTCGCCGCCCTGGATGTCGACGGGGCCGTCCGGCCCGCCGGCGATCTGCGCCTCGCCGGAAAACACCACCACCTGGGTCGGGTCCTGGGTGGTGCCGGCGTCGATGCGGTACTCGCCCGGCCGCTCCAGCGTGACCGTGCCGCGCGGCGTGTCGACCGAATAGGTCTCGCCCGCCTGCAGGTCGGCGATGTCGATGTTGACGGACCCCTGCCCCAGCTGGGCGCCGAAGGCGGTGTCGTCCAGCTGCTGCAGGTCCAGCTCGCTCTGCTCGCCGAGATGCAGCTCGGTCGAGCCGATCTCGACCGCCGCGCGGGCCTGCGGCTCGGTCCACAGCGACATGCCGGAGGTCACCGGCTGGTTGCGGGCTGCCACGGCCCAGGGCTGCGTCGGGTCGGGGCGCAGCGACACCGCGCCCGAAAGATCGGCCAGCCGCCCGACCCGGGCCGGCGGATCGTCCGCCAGAGCTGTCCGAGCCGGACCGACGCCGCCGAGCAGGGCCGCCGCAGCGACCCCCGCCAGGATCTGCGCTCTCATCCGTTCCTCCTCGGCCGCCGGCCCCGAAGGGCCGAACGGCCCGATATCCCCGTTCAGTGCCGGCAGGGGCGGGGCCCCGAAGCCGGCACGAGCGCACGTCCGCATGCTGCGAGACTAGGCGGGGCCCGGTTGCAGGAGGCTGGCCCGGAGATGAATTCGCGGTGAGGTGGCCGGCCGCGGCCGGCGGCTCATTTCAGCAGGCGGTCGATCTCGGCCTTCAGCTCGGAATCGTCCGGCTTGCGCCCGGCCGCGGCCAGAACCGCGGCGCGCAGGAACAGGGCCTGGGCCGCCAGCTCGTCGACACCGTCCTGGGCCTGGGCCATGACCTGCTCGATCTGGTCCAGCCGCTCGGACATGCGGTCGGCGGTGGTGCCGTCCAGCGGCTTGTCCTTGGCCGCCGCGATCGCCTCCAGCAGGTCGGCGGCGACGATGCGCAGCCCCAGCCAGGCGGTCGCCGCCTCCAGCGACTGCCGCGACCGCCGGCTCTCGCCGCTGCCCAGCCGCCCGATCAGGGGCGCCGCCGCCGTCAGCCCGCGGCGCGCCTCGTCACGCGCATCCAGGGCCTGGGCGGCCTGGATCAGCAGCAGGTTGGCGTCCAGCATCTGGGTCGATTCGGCGCCGTGCTCGATCAGCGCCATGCCGACCAGCTCGTAGCGGCCGGCCTGCACCGCCTGCATCTCGCCATTGGCCGCCTGGCCGCGCAGCCGGCCATACAGCTCGGCGAAGGGGTCGGGCGCCGAGGGGGCCGCATCCGGGGTCGGGGCGGCGGTCACCATCGGCGGCTGCGGCCAGCGGCGCAGCCCCTCGATCAACCGGGCGGCCACCCGGGCCGATGGCACCAAGTTCGGGTCGGCGGGCGCTGCGGCGGGCTGGGTCGGCGCGATCGGCGCGGCAGGAGCTGCCGCCGCGGGGGCTGGCGGGGTCGAACCGGTGGCCGGAGGCGAAGCGGTCGGGGCCGTGGAGGGCGCCGGAGCGGGCGCGGGTGCCGATGCCGCCGGAGTCGACGCCGAGGCCGTGGCGGTGGGGGAGGAGGCGGGCTGTTGTGGTTTCTCGGCGGTGGCTGGCGGCTCGGCCGGCGTTGCCGTGCCTGCCGGATGAGACGGGGCAGCCTCCACCACGGGGGCGGCGGGAGGCGCCTGCTCCGGAGCGGCGGCGGGCGCCGGGGGCGCAGCCGGCGCCGGGGGAGCGGCCTCCGGGGGAGGTGCCGACGGGGCGGCGGCGGGGGCCTGCTGCACCAGCGGCCGTGGCGCCGCCGTCGCCGGGTCCGCCAGCAGCGCATCCGCCTGGGCCTGCGTCAGCCGCCCGGTCACGGCAGCGCCGCCGGTCCGCTGATACAGGGCGATCGCGCGCCGGGTGCCGTCGCCGAACCGACCGTCGACCGGGCCGTGATAGTGGCCGAGGGCGGCCAGCCGTTCCTGTACCTTGCGGCGCTGCGCCGTGGTCAGCGTCGGCTCCGCGCCCTCCGGCGCTGGCGGCCCGATCAGCGTGTCGGCCTGGTTCTGCAGCGCTTGCAGCGCCTGGCGGTCGCCGGCGGCGCGGTCGCGGATCGCCGCCACCTCGGTGCAGCCGGGGCCCTGGGTGGCGGCGCGGGCGTCGATCGTGTCCACGCGCTGGCGCTGCTCGGCGATGTCGTCGACGACGGCCAGGGCACCGGCACGGGCGGCCAGCGGGTCGGCGCCCGCCAGCTGGCGCAGGCGCTGGCCGATGCGGTCGATCACCGCGGCGGTATCGGCCTGCACCGACTGGGCGTCGTCGACCAGCGCCGGGCAGGCCTGCGGGCCACCGGGCAGGGCGCCGGTCGGGGTCGAGGCGATGCGGTCGGCCAGCCGGGTCGCCCGCCGCGCCTCGGCATCCAGCCGCCGGGCCAGGCTGCCCAGCCGCTCGCTCTGCAGGTCGGGGCGGCCGCATTGGCCGATGATGGTGCGATAGGCCGCCTGGGCCCGGCGCAGCTTGGCCGACAGGCCCTGGGCCTGGGCCGCGGTCTGCGTCGCCTGGTCGATCGGGTCGCGGGCGGTGCCGGTGCCGGCATCGCGCTCAATCCGGTCGATCCGAGCCCGTACCCGGCCCAGGTCGCTCTCCGCCGTGGTGGCCAGCACATGCGCCTCGGCCTCGGTCTGGGCGCAGCTCTGCGACCGGCTCGGCTTGGCCGGCTCCTCGAACTGGCGGCGGATGCTGCTGAAGAAGTCGTCCAGCCCGTCCGCGCGCGCCGGTCCGGGCGCGGCGGCGAGGACCAGCGCGGCGGCGACAGCGAGGTTAAGGGCGATCCTCATGCGAACTCTTGCTCTTGCGCGTCAGCAGGCGATAGGCCGCCGCGGCGCCGACCAGCGTCGCGACGACGATGAGTATGATCAGCACCGGCGCCGCATCTTCAATCCCGAAGATGCGGTTCAGCGCCTCGCCGGCGAACCACCCGATCCCGACCCAGACCGGCGCCCAGACGATGCCGGAGGCGACATTGGCGACCTGGAAGGGGATGTGCCGCATCCCCATCATGCCGGCGACCAGCGGGATCACGGCGCGAATGGGGCCCAGGAACCGGCCGATGAAGACGCTCAGGCCGCCCCAGCGCCGGAAGAAGTCGCGGCCGGTGCGCAGCATCTGCGGATGCCGGGTGAACGGCCAGATCCGCTCCACCCGGTCCTGCAGCCACACCCCGATCCAGTAGGAGACGGCGTCGCCCAGGATGGCGCCGGCGATCGCCCAAGGGATCACGTCCCAGGGGCTCAGCGTGCCCGTCTGGATCAGCGTGCCGGCGGCGATCAGCACGGCGGTCGCCGGCAGCAGCAGGCTCAGCACGGCGAAGGATTCACCGAAGGCGAAGACCAGGATGATCGGGCCGGCCCAGCTGCCATGGGCGCCGATGAAGGCGATCGTCTGGTCGATGAAGCCCTGCACCCGCCGAAACTCTCCTGATCCTCGTGGCCGCGGCCGGTATCGGCGGCAAAAGGGGCAATCAGAGGGCGAGGATGCGATCGGGCGCGTCGGAGAAGACGCCCGCGACGCCGAGATCGAACAGCGCCTTGGCCCGCGCGGCATCGTTCACCGTATAGGCCAGCACCGGCCGGCCGGTGGCGCGGTATCCGGCGATGGTCTCCGGCGTTTCCTTCTCATGGCTGATGTTGATGGTGGCGGCGCCGATGGCGTCGGCATTGGCGGCCCAGACCGCCGGCCGTTCCCAGATCAGATAGCCGCGCGGCCAGTCGGGCGCGACCTCGCGGGCCTTCATCAGGCTCTCGATGGCGAAACTGGAGACCAGCGGCTTCGGCCGGTCGGCCGGCCACAGCTTCTGCGCCGCGGCCAGCGCCACCTCCGCCGTCTCGACCTCGCGGCCGGGGCAGGGCTTGATCTCGATGTTGACCGCCAGGCCCAGCTCCAGCGCCAGGGTCAGCACCTCGTCCAGGGTCGGCACCCGCTCGCCCTTGAACTCCGGCGCGAATTTCCGGCCGGCATCCAGCATCCGCACTGCGGCGAAATCGGCGTTGGCGACGGCGCCGCTGCCGTCGGTGGTGCGGTCCAGCGCGTCGTCATGGATCACCACCGGCACCCGGTTGCGGGTCAGCTTGACGTCGAACTCGACCATCTGCACGCCCAGGGCCGCGGCCTTGCGGAACGAGGCCAGGGTGTTCTCCGGCGCATGGGCCGCGGCGCCGCGATGGCCGATGACTCGGGGCAGGGTCAGGGTCATGGGGCTGTCTCCGGGGACGTCGAAGGCTCGGCGGGAAGCGGTTTTCGGCTTGGTCGAAAAGGTCCGGCTCAGGCGCACGGACGGACAAGGACCGGCAGCTCGTCAGGACAATCTCCCCTCCAGGTGCCATCCTCGCCGAGCCGGCGTCAAGTGCGGGACGGCCCGGCCGCGACTCCCCTTCGCCCGGCATCCGTGCTAGACGGGCGCCGATTCGAGAGATCCGGACGAGAACCCATGGGATTCAATTGCGGCATCGTCGGCCTGCCCAATGTCGGCAAGTCGACGCTGTTCAACGCGCTGACCTCCACCCAGGCGGCGGAAGCGGCGAACTATCCGTTCTGCACGATCGAGCCGAACACCGGCCGCGTCGGCGTGCCCGACCCGCGACTGGACAAGCTGGCGGCGATCGCGGGCTCGGCCAAGATCATCCCGACCCAGCTGGAATTCGTCGACATCGCCGGGCTGGTGCGCGGCGCGTCGAAGGGCGAGGGGCTGGGCAACCAGTTCCTGGCGAACATCCGCGAGACCGACGCGGTGCTGCACGTGCTGCGCTGCTTCGAAGGCGACGTCACCCATGTCGAGGGCTCGGTCGACCCGGTGCGCGACGCCGAGACGGTCGAGACCGAGCTGATGCTGGCCGACATGGACGGGCTCGAGCGGCGGGTCCAGTCCGCCGCCAAGCGCGCCAAGGGCGGCGACAAGGACGCCAAGACCGAGATCGAGCTGATGGAGCGGGCGCTGGCGGTGCTGCGCGAGGGCAAGCCGGCCCGCACCGTCGAGCTGTCAGCGGATGAGCGCGAGCCGTTCCGGCGCCTGACGCTGCTGACCTCCAAGCCCGTGCTCTATGTCTGCAACGTCTCCGAGGACGAGGCCGCGACCGGCAACGCCCATTCGGCCCGGGTCGAGGCGATGGCCAAGGCCCAGGGCGCCGAGGCGGTGGTGATCTCGGCCGCGATCGAGGCCGAGCTGGCGCAGCTCCCGGCCGATGAGAAGCAGGAGTTCCTGGCCTCGATCGGACTCGAGGAGCCGGGGCTGAACAAGGTGATCCGCGCCGGCTACAAGCTGCTCGGCCTGCTCACCTTCTTCACCGTCGGGCCGAAGGAGGCGCGGGCCTGGACCGTCAATGTCGGCGCCACCGCGCCCGAGGCGGCGGGGGTGATCCACACCGACTTCCAGCGCGGCTTCATCAAGGCCGAGACCATCGACTACGACAGCTATGTCGCGCTCGGCGGCGAGCAGGGGGCGAAGGACGCCGGCAAGATGCGGCAGGAAGGCAAGGACTACGTCGTCCGCGACGGCGATATCTTCCACTTCCGATTTAACGTTTAAGCCACCCCTTCAACGTCATCCCCGCGAAAGCGGGGATCTCTTCGACGTCCGTTGGAGATCCCGTGTCTGCGCCGCGGCACTTCGTGCCGCAACGCGCACGGGATGACGATGAGGGCGGAATCACCCCGCCGTGCAGCTGGTGCTGGGCGCGCCGGCGATGCGGCTGTAGGTCGCTTGGCCGCCCTTGTCCCAGAACTCCGCGCCATAGGGGTTGGTGTAGCGCGCGCCGCTGCCCGAGATCGCGCGCTGCAGCGTCACCGTGTTGCCGCCATCGGCCAGCACCAGCGCGTCGCCGGTGAAGCCGGCGGACAGGCTGGTGCCGTCGGCGCAGCGATAGCTGACGGTATGGCTCGCCACGGCCTCGGTCTTCGCGGTCGGGTTCGGGGTGTCGTCGCCGCAGGCGGCCAGCGCCGCGAGGGCCAGCGCACAGGGGATCAGGATCAGGCGGCGGGTCATTCTCGGTCTCCGAATTCAGGGCCCGGGCCGGGCCCGGGCGGAGTGTCGCCCCTCAGCAACGCCGCAGCCGGCCAATTGTTTCGCCGCCGGGGCGAAGCGGCTCCAAACCTTGTCGGACAAATTCCCCATTCGGCCCTTTCCGCCGGCGGTCCGGGCCCCACATCTTCAACAAAGGATGCGGAGGAGACGCCGATGCGAAGCCCGGTCCCAGCCTTGCTCGCCCTGTCCCTGCTCGTCGCCGGCCCGCTCATCGCCCCGCCCGCCGCCGGCCAGGATGTCGCGCCGGGGACCAGGTTCCAGGTCCGGCCCGACGCCCTGCCCAAACCCTATGCCACCGATGCGGTGGCCAACAGCTCCGAGACAGTGGCCCGCACCGAGGCGATGCGGCCGCAGGTGCCGAAGGGCATGACCGCGACTCTGTTCGCCACCGGCTTGTCCGGGCCACGGCAGATCCTGGCGCTGCCGGACCGGTCGATCCTGGTGTCGGAGCCGGAGGCCGGCCGCATCAGCCGGCTGGTCGCGCCCAACCCGCCGGCCCGCGCCCGGGCCATGCCCTTCCTGACCGGGCTGGACCAGCCCTACGGCATGACGCTGCGCCACGACGCACTGTATATCGCCGATCTCGACGGGCTGTGGCGCGTGCCCTGGGCCGCCGGCGACTCCAAGGCGCAGACCAAGCCGCAGCGGATCACGCCGGAGGGCGCCTTCGACGGCGGCAACGGCCATCACAGCCGCAACGTGATCTGGGACCCGGCGTCGGACCGCTTCTTCGTCTCGATCGGCAGCCGCGGCAACATTGCGGAGGAGACGGCGCCGCGCGCCACCATCCAGGTCTTCGCCGCCGACGGGTCGGGCGGCCGCACCTATGCCTCCGGCCTGCGCAACCCGGTCGGGCTGGCGCTGCAGCCGGGCACCGGCAGGCTCTACACCGTGGTGAACGAGCGCGACGGCCTGGGCAACGGGCTGGTGCCGGACTACCTGACCGCGGTGCGGGAGAACGGCTTCTACGGCTGGCCCTATTCCTACATCGGCCACAACCCGCAGCCCGACTTGGCGGACAAGAAGCCCGACCTGGTGAAGGCGGCGATCGTGCCGGACCTGCTGTTTGAATCGCATTCGGCACCGCTCGACCTCGTTTTCTACGACGGCGCGATGTTCCCCGACTGGCGCGGCGACGCGCTGGTGACGCTGCACGGCTCGTGGAACCGCGCCGACCCGATCGGCTACATGGTGGTGCGTGTGCCGTTCCGGGACGGCAAGCCGCAGGGCGGCTACGAGGCGCTGGCCACCGGCTTCCGGGTCGACAAGGGCGATGGCGCGGCCCGGGTCTGGGGCCGCCCGGCCGGCATCGCGGTGCTGCCGGACGGATCGATCCTGGTCTCCGACGACGAGGGCGGCACCCTGTGGCGCATCGCCAAGACGGCGGACTGACGACCTACGCGGTCAATCCGTCGTCGGAAACGTCCAGCGGCGCGTCGAAATCAGGTCCGATGTGTATGTGGCCCTTCATCAGGCCGAACCGGATCTTGGCTGGCTTCCTGCTATCCGGCGGCATCAGCCTGGCCAGTGGCATGCCGGATTTGGTGATGACAAAGCTCTCGCCTTTGCTCGCCCGGTCGACGATCCGGGAGAACTGAATCTTGGCTAACGAAATGTCGATCGACGGCATCGGATGAACCACTCGCATTGAACCGCCAGCCTCGACTCCGACTCGTGACTGGGTCAAGGGGCGCCCGCGGCCGGGATGTCGAAGATCAGGCAGGTGGTGCTGGCATGGGCCAGGACGCGGTCGCGGCTGTCGACCAGCGTCGCCTCGGCCACCGCGGTCTGGCGGCCGGCATGGATCACCCGGCCGACCGCCCGCACCGGGCCGGCGCCGGCCCGGTGCGGGCGCGTGTAGTTCACCTTGATCTCCAGCGTGGTGTAGCCGCGGCCGGCCGGCAGGGTGGAATGCACGGCGCAGCCCATCACCGTGTCCAGCACGGTGGCGATCACCCCGCCATGCACCGACCCGATCGGGTTGTAATGCGACTCGTCCGGCACCAGGACCAGCACCACGCGGCCCTCGCCGATCTCGGTCAGGGTGAAGCCGACCAGGTCGGCGATCGGCGGCGGGGGCAGGCGGCCATCGGCCAGCGCCTGCAGGAAGTCGCGCCCGCCCATGCCGCGCCCGGCGGCGGCCAGGGCCTTCGGATCCTGCCAGCGGACCACGCGTTCCCGCAGCGCCGGTTCGGTCGAATCCATCAGCCGCTCCATCCCTGAGATCGCTTCGGCTTGCACCGATACAGACAGGTCTGTAGCGTCGTCAAGCCGGAACCGGGAGGCATAGATGGCGGCGGAGGCAGCGGCAGGGCAGGCGGGCGGAGGCTCAGCGGGCCAGGGCGGGGTGCGCGAGACCATCCTGGCGACGGCGATGGAGCTGTTCTATCGCGAGGGCATGCGGGCAGTCGGCGTCGACGCGGTCGTCGCCGCCTCGGGCGTCGCCAAGACCAGCCTTTACCGCTGGTTCCCGTCGAAGGACCATCTGATCGCCGCGGTGGTGGCGGAGCAGGACCGGCTGTTCTGGGACTGGTGGGGCCGGGTCGAGGCGCGCCATCCCGGCGCCCCGCGCGAGCTGCTGCGGGCGCTGCTGGCCGGGGTGGTCAAGCGGCTGCGCCATCCCGCCTTCCGCGGCTGTCCCTTCCTCAACCTGGCGGCCGAGTTCCCGGATGCCGGCCATCCCGGGCGCCGGATCTGCCGCGACAACAAGCGCGAGCTGCGCCGTAGGCTGGCCGCCCTGGCCGAGTCCTTCGGCGCGCGCGAGCCGCAGCGCCTGGCCGACCAGCTGGGCCTGCTGATCAACGGCGCCAATACCGGCTGGCAGGTGCTGGGCGAGGAGGGCGGCCAGGACGAGCTGATCGCCGCCGCCGAGGTGCTGGTCGAGGCGCAGTTGCGTCCGGCGGGCTGAGGCGGACCGGCGTCAGGGAGTGGTGACGTCGTCCGGGGGTTCCGGGTGCAGGCGGAGATAGAGTTCCGACAGGAAGCCGGCGAACAGGGCCGTGGAGAGGGTGGACAGCAGCAGCAGAAGGAGATAGCCGAGCAGCCCCAAGACAAGGGCCCCGGCGCCCGGTCCCGTGCCACGAGGGCCGCCGGCCAGGTGCTGCAATCCCCAGAACAGAAGGCCGATGCCGAGCCAGGGCGGGATCTGCACCGTGATGCAGCCGATCAGGATCGGGACGGCATGGCCCCGCGTCGCCACCCAGCTTCGCCGCAAGGTCATCCGACGGTCGCCGATCGCCACTGCCGGCAGGACGAGGAACAGGCGGACCGCGACCGCGGCGCCGATGACGGCCAGGAGGATGATGACGGCGGTGATCACCGCGGCGCCGGCCCGGTCGCCCAGCCCGCGCAGCAGCATCGTGATGACGGGCGTGCCGATCAGGACGACGGCGGCGCCGGGCAGCACGGCGACGACGCCCTGCACCACGTATCGCGCGAGGGTGTTCGGGTCGGCGAAGGCTCGACGTTCCTCCCGCAGGACGAAGCGATGCCAGCCGACGGCGACGCCGGCACCCGTGGCGGCCGCGATGAGATTTCCGGCCGGCCCATCCCAGGCCTGCCGCGCCAGGATGAGGATGGCGATGAACAACGCGATGGTGGCCCCGGTCCAGGCCAGGGCAATCTTCATGAACACGCCGAGATTGCCGAACAGCCGGCCATAGGCCGACTCGATCAGCTGCGACAGCGCCGGGGCGCCGGCTGCCGGCACGGCGGATTCGTTCAGCTCTCCCATGCCGCATGATCGCCAAGGGCGGGCGCCGCGGCAAGCCGCTCCGCTGCGTTCCGATCTGCCGGAAGATCGGTTGACAAGCGCCACGAGCCGGATCGAATATAAGTTGTGTTATGCTGAGATAAGACAATTTTATAGATGTTCGCCCCACCTCCGCACTCTTCGGGCCGCTCCTAGATGGTCGCACGGATCGCCACGGTCGCCTTCCAGGGGATCGAGACCGCGCCGGTCGATGTCCAGGTGCAGGTTTCCGGCGGGTTCTCCGGCATCACCCTGGTCGGCCTGCCGGACAAGGCTGTGGCGGAAAGCCGGGAGCGGGTGCGGGCGGCGCTGCACGCGCTGGGCCTGGCCCTGCCGCCGCGCCGCATCACCGTCAACCTGGCGCCGGCCGACATGCTGAAGGAGGGCAGCCATTTCGACCTGCCGATCGCGCTCGGCCTGCTCACCGCGCTCGACGTGCTGCCGGTGCAGGAGGTCGGGCAATACATGGCGCTGGGTGAACTGGCGCTGGACGGCGCGCTGACCCCGGTCGCCGGGGTGCTGCCGGCGGCGTTGGGCGCGGCGGAGCGCGGGCTGGGCCTGATCTGCCCCGCCGCCTCGGGGCCGGAGGCCGCCTGGGCCGCCGATGCCGAGGGGCGGATCGACGTGCTGGCAGCGCCGACGCTGCTGGCCCTGGTCAACCACTTCAAGGGCACCCAGGTGCTGGCCCAGCCGCAGCCGCTGCTGGCCGCGGCGGACGGGCCGGGGCTCGACCTGCGCGACGTCAAGGGGCAGGAGACGGCGAAGCGGGCGCTGGAGATCGCGGCGGCAGGCAACCACAACCTTCTTATGATCGGCCCGCCCGGCTCCGGCAAGTCGATGCTGGCGGCGCGGCTGCCGGGCCTGTTGCCGCCGCTGGCGCCGGCCGAGGCGCTCGAAGTGTCGATGATCCATTCGGTCGCCGGCCTGCTGGAAGGCGGGCGGCTGATGCGCCGCCGGCCGTTCCGCGACCCGCACCATTCCGCCTCGCTGCCGGCGCTGGTCGGCGGCGGGCTGCGGGTCCGGCCGGGCGAGATCTCGCTGGCCCATCGCGGGGTGCTGTTCCTCGACGAGCTGCCGGAATTCGCCCGCGCCACGCTTGAATCGCTGCGCCAGCCGATGGAGAGCGGCCGGGCGGTGATCGCACGGGCCAACTCGCACATCACCTATCCGGCCCGGGTGCTGCTGGTGGCGGCGATGAACCCCTGCCGCTGCGGCCATCTCGGCGACCCGGCGCTCGGCTGCGGCCGGGCGCCGCGCTGCGGCCAGGACTACCAGTCGCGCCTGTCCGGCCCGCTGCTCGACCGCATCGACCTGCATGTCGACGTGCCGCCGGTCTCGGCCGCCGACCTGTCGCTGCCGCCGCCGGCGGAGGGCACGGCCGAGGTGGCGGCCCGGGTCGCGGCGGCGCGGGAAATCCAGGCGCAGCGCTACGCCGGCGATGGCATCAGCACGAACGCCGAGGCCGATGGTGCGGTGCTGGAACGGGTGGCGGCGCCCGATTCGGCCGGGGCCGCCCTGCTGACCCAGGCGGCGGAGCGGCTGCGCCTGTCCGCCCGCGCCTATCACCGGATGCTGCGCGTCGCGCGCACGCTGGCCGACCTGGCTGGGTCGGAGACCATCGGCCGCGGCCAGATCGCCGAGGCCCTGTCCTACCGCCGGCTGTCGGCTGCCGGATAGGCCAGTAATCGGTCGGCCTTGTCCCGAAGACCGGCAGTCGATGCAAGGGGGCCATCATAAAATAATAATCAAATCGAAGATGGCAGGCCGGAAAGGCGGTACCCATCCAGTCGAAGCGGCTTGGCCGGGGGTGGAGATTTTGTGATCCTGAGGGAGTTCGCTTCCAGCCGAAGCGATTGCGTTCGTCCGGATCCGATGGGGGAGACCGCCGATGCGATCGATTCTTGTGATCTCTGTCGCGTTCCTGGCCGGCGCCTGCGTGCCGCAACCGGCCCCGAGGCCGTTCGTCGTGGTGGAGACCTTCGGCGAGCGCGGCGCCGCAGGGGCGCAGGCCACGGCCGACCAGTATTGCGGCAAAGCCGGCCGGACGGCGCTAGCCGCCAACAGGCAATGGAATTACATCGGCTTCCAATGCGTCCCGCCGGGCAACACGCTGGTGGCGCAGACGCCGATCCCGCCGCGCTGAGACGGATCCGAGGGCCCAGACAGTAGAGGAGCCGCACGGCGGCGGCTCCTCGTTGTGCTCTGTCGTCCGCAGGCTCACCCGACGATGCCGGGTTGCCATTCCGACGGAGGTCGCCGCAAGGGCGTTGCGGCTGGCCAATACGCGTTACCGGCTGTGCCGACCACGTGGCGATACGATGCGCCCCCGGAACGAACGGATCAAGGGGGTCGTCGTGCGCCGCAGCAAAGGCCAGAAGGGCTGTCGCGTCCGGGCGGGTCAGGCCGCCTGGGTGGCCTGCGCGACCTGGGTCATGAACTTCTCCGGCGCCCGCTCGGCCAGCAGCGGCGCAGCCTTGGCCATCGCCTCCAGCAGCGGGTCCAGCCAGGCCTCGTCGGCCTTGGCGAAGTCGCCCAGCACCCAGCCATGCACCCGGTCCTTGTGGCCGGGATGGCCGATGCCGATGCGGACGCGCCAGAATTCCGGCCCGATATGGGCGTCGAGCGAACGCAGCCCATTGTGGCCGGCGGTGCCGCCGCCCTTCTTGACCCGCACCTTGCCTGGGGCGAGATCGAGCTCGTCATGGAACACGACGACATCCGCGGGCGTGAGCTTGAAGAAGCGCATCGCTTCGCCGACCGACCGGCCGCTCTCGTTCATATAGGTGGTGGGCTCCAGCGCCAGCACGCGCTCGGTGCCGATCCGGCCTTCCGCCAGCCGGCCTTGGAACTTCAGCTTCCAGGGCGAAAAGGAATGGCGCTCGACGATGTCGTCGAGCGCCATGAACCCGACATTGTGTCGGTGATACGCATATTGCGCGCCGGGATTGCCGAGGCCGACGAACAGCAGCATCGCGCTCTCCCAGCTCGGCCTAGGCCTTGATCAGGCCTTCGGCTCCTCGGCCGGGGCCGCCTCGCCGGTCACCGCGGCAGCGGCGGCCTCGGCCGCCTCGGCGCGGACGGCCGACGGCGCCGCGACGGTGGCGATCACGAAGTCGCGCTCGGTCACGGCCGGGCGGACGCCCGCCGGCAGCTTCACCGCGCTCATGCGCAGCGAGTCGCCGATCTCGGCGCCGGTCAGGTCGACCGACACGAATTCGGGGATCGACTCGGCGCGGCAGATCAGCTCGACGTCATGGCGCACGACGTTCAGCACGCCGCCGCGCTTGATGCCGGGCGAAGCCGCCTCGTTCTCGAAATGCACCGGCACGTCGGCATGGACCGTGGTCTTGTCGCTGACGCGCAGGAAGTCCAGATGGATGGCGGTGTCGGTCACCGGGTCCAGGGCGACGTCGCGCGCCAGGACATGGTGCGTGTCGTTGCCGATCTCGATGTCGTAGAGATGCGTCAGCATGGCGGGGTCGCGCAGGATCTTCAGCAGCGACTGGGCGTTGACGCTGAACAGCACCGGCGGCTTGTTGTCGCCGTAGATGACGCCGGGGATCATCCCGGCCCGACGCGCTGCCCGTGCTGCCCCCTTACCGGCCCGGTCCCGCGCCTCGGCCTTGATCTTGATGGTTTCGGCCATCGGCTTCTCCTAAGTGAAGACGCCGGCCTCCAGGGGTGCCGGCGTCGGTACCGCGTGGGTGAATGCCCACGCAAGCGCGGTCGTCTAGCAGAATTGGTCCGCCTGCGCAACGGCCGGGGCCGCGGCCCCAGCCTGCGCCGGGCTTACCAAGCCGGGAGGATGGCGCCCTTGAACCGCGTCTCCAGGAACTGCTTCACCTCCGGCGACTGATAGGATTCGACCAGGATCTTCAGGTCGGCCCGGTCCTTGTCGGCGGCGCGGGCGGCAATGAAGTTGCCGTAGGGGTTGTCGGTGCGGCTCTCGGCGACCAGCGCGTCCTTGCGCGGATCCAGCCCGGCATTCAGCGCATAATCGGTGTTGATGATGGCGCCGTCGAGGTCCGGCAGGGCATGCGACAGCTGGGCGGCGTCAAGCTCGGAGAATTCGAACTTGTGCGGGTTGTCGGCGACGTCGAGCAGCGACGGGTTCAGGCCCTTGCCCGGCGACAGCTTGATCAGCCCGTGCGCGGCCAGCAGGTTCAGCGCCCGGCCGCCATTGCTGGGGTCGTTCGGGATGCCGATCTTGGCGCCGTCCGGCAGCTTGTCGATCTTGTCGAACTTCTTCGAGTACAGGCCGATCGGCTCGACGATGGTGAAGCCGATCGGGACGATGTGATAGCCGCGGGCGGCGATCTGGGCGTCCAGATAGGGCTTGTGCTGGAAGGCATTGGCATCCAGCTCGCCATGCTCCAGCGCCTCGTTCGGGATGGCGTAGTCGGAGAAGGTGACCAGTTCGACCTCGAGGCCTTTCTTGGCGGCCACCTGCTTGGCGACCTCGGCGATCTCCTCCTCGCTGCCGCCCATGACGCCGAGCTTGATGCTGGCGGCGAAGGCGCTGCCGGTGGCGGCGGCGCCGAGGGCGAGGCCGAGCGCCAGGCCAAACAGGCCGCGCTTCAGCGGAGACAGGGACATGATGGGCTCCTGCACGTCTTGGTTCATTCAGGGATAGGACAATCGGGATCCGGGGTCACGCCCGGGCCTGCTCCGGCCGGTGCTGGCGGCGGGCGATGGTGGTCAGCGCGGCATGCGCCGCCCGGCCGGCCGCGCGGGTGGTGCGGAACAGGCGCCCCTCCAGCGGCGTGAAGGCCGAGTCGGAGGCGTAGAAGCGGAAGCCGCGCGGCTCGCGCGTGACGATCCCGGCGGTCAGGCCGCCGGCGACGATGATGAAGGCGTCAGCCATGGAAGGGGTCCTCTCGAGCGACGCGCCCGCTCAGGGGCGCGCTGCGTGTGTGCGGTCTGCGGTCGGATGCGGCGGGGCGGGCCCGCGATCAGCAACAGCGACAGGCGCGACACATACGGCTGGCCTGCAGGCCGGCGGCGGAGAGGACGGACAGGGACAGGGTCGAAACCATCGGTCGGCTCCTCAGCATCAACTGCCGGAACCACGAACATGTCGTGGCGCTTTAGCGTTTGGTGACGCGGCGCAAGCTGCTTCCGTCAAAATCCCGCGGATCCGAAGATCGGCGCCGACCCTCTAACATACGGCCGGGTGTGTCAATAATAAAAAATCTACATACCCTTTTGCAATTATATCATTGCGAGGAGGCAAAGCCGACGAAGCAATTCAGGGGCCGGTGCGCACCGGCCCCTGGATTGCCTCCCTGCGCTCGCAATGACGATGAGTGGCGCCGTCCTGAGGTGACGAAAAAGCCCGCCCGGTTTCCCGGGCGGGCTTCTTGATCGGACCATCGGCCTGGATCAGGCGCCGCGGCGCCACCAGCCGCGCTTCGGGGCCTCGGGCGGCTGGTTCACCACCTGATTGGCCTCGACCGCGAGGTTCTCAGGCTGGGCCTGGGGCTCGGGCGCGGGCTCTTCGGCGGCGGGCGCCGGCTCGGGCACGGCGCCGTTCAGCGCCGCCGCCTCGGGCTCCGCCGCAGGAGCGGGGGCCGGAGCCTCGGGGACCGAGACCTCGCCGGCCGGCTCGGCCGCAGCTTCCGCCGCGACCTCGGCCTTCTTCTTGCGCGGGGCACGGCGCTTCGGCTTCGGCGCCTCCTCGGCCGGTGCGGCT
>NZ_JBCNNF010000149.1:0-15410 GCF_039594555.1 Inquilinus sp. | reverse complement strand
ACCAACGTCGCCGGCGGCACCAACGGCGCCTTCTGGGCCCATACCGGCCTGCTGGTGATCACGTCGCTGCAGCCGTCGGGCGCGAAGTAGCGCCGAGATTTGTCCGACTGCGACAGGTGCGCGCCTGCGGGCGCGCACCCTTTCCGAACGGCAACAGCACCAGGATCGTACCCGTGATGCCAGTGGTCGAAGCCATTGCCTCGTCATCCCGTGCGCGCCGCGGCGCGAAGTGCCGCTGCGCAGACACGGGATCTCTGCGCGGTTTCCAAGAGATCCCGTGTCTGCAGCGCATCATTGCATGCTGCGCTGCGCACGGGATGACGGGTCGTTCTTGGTGGTGCGCGACATGACCCCCAAGCTCGTCATCCGCCGTCTGCTCTTCCTCGTCCTGGTGGTCTGGGCGGCGTCGACCATCGTCTTCCTGGTCCCGCGGCTGTCCAGCCGCAACGCGCTGCGCGAGCGCTTCGGCGAGCTGGCCCGCACCGGCGGCTTCTCGCCCCAGGATCTGGAGAAGATCCTCGCCTCGATGCAGCAGCAATTCGGCCTCGACCAGCCGCTGTCCCAGCAATACTGGCACTATCTCGGCAACATCCTGCGGATGGATTTCGGCTATTCGCTCTACCGCTATCCCTCGACCGTGTCCGAGGTGATCGCCCAGTCGCTGCCCTGGACCATCGGCCTGCTGCTGGTCACCACCATCCTCAGCTTCATCATCGGCAACCTGCTCGGCGCCGTCGCCGCCTGGCCGCGGGCGCCGCGCTGGCTGCGGGCCTTCGCCGCACCCTTCATCCTGCTGACCGGGGTGCCGCCGGTGATCATGGCCATTCTGCTGCTGTTCTTCATCGGCTTCCGGCTGGGATGGCTGCCGCTGGGCGGCGCCTATTCGGCCGGGGTCGTACCGAACCTCTCCTTCGGCTTCGCCCTCGACATGCTGCAGCACCAGGTGCTGCCGGCACTGTCCCTGATTCTCGGGTCGGTCGGCGGCTGGGTGCTGTCGATGCGCGGCATGGGCGTCACCATCCAGGGCGAGGACTATGTCAACTTCGCCGAGCACAAGGGCCTGACCGGCGGCCGGATCTTCCGTGACTACTACCTGCGCAACGCGATGCTGCCGCAGATCACCGCGCTGGCCCTGGCGCCCGCCGCCATCGTCACCTCGGCGATCATCGTTGAGGGGCTGTTCGGCCTGCCGGGCATCGGCAGCGCGCTGAACCTCGCCATCCGCGCCAACGACTTCCCGACCATCTACGGCATCGTGGTGTTCATCACCATCGCCGTGGCGGTGCTGATGACGGTGGTCGAGTTCCTGTACCCGCTGCTCGACCCCCGCGTCCGCAATTCGTGAGGAGCGAGACATGACCATCGCCGCGCCCTCGCCCGCCGCCGAACCCGTCTTCCAGCGCCCCGGCCGCCTCGTCCTGGTGCTGCGCTACCTGCGCCGCAACAAGGGGCTGGCGCTGGGCGTGCTGATCCTGCTGGGCCTCGTGGCCTTCACCGTCATCGGGCTGACGACGATCAACCCGAAAAATGCCTATCCGCTGTCGGTGGCGGTGAAGAAGCCGCCGAGCCTGAAGTATCCCTTCGGCACCGATTTCTTCGGCCGCGACCTTTACGCCGCCATGGTCGTGGGCATGTGGCAGACCGCGCTGATCGGCTTCATCGCCGGCGGCCTGGGCACGCTGATCGGCGTCGTGCTCGGCTTCATCTCGGCCTATTTCCGGGGCTGGACCGATGCCGTGATCCGCACGGTCTGCCAGATCCTGACGCCGATCCCGGTGCTGCTGATCCAGGTCGTCATCGCCGGGTCGCTCGACAAGCGCGACGTCACCATCCTGACCATGGCGCTGATCGTGGTGCTGCTGGCCTGGATGGGGCCGACGCTGGTGATCCGCGCCCAGGTGCTGACGATGAAGGAACGGCAGTTCGTCGCCGTCGCCAAGCTGTCCGGCGTCAGCGACCTGGGCATCATCTTCAAGGAGATCCTGCCCTGCCTGCTGCCCTTCATCGCGGCGGCCTTCGTGGCGCAGGTGTTCTCGGCCGTCTTCGCCTCCTTCTACCTCGCGGTGCTCGGCCTCGGGCCGCTGCGGGAGCCGCTGCTCGGCAACATCATCTGGGCGGCGCAGTCGCAGGGCGCCTTCTTCAACGGCTGGTGGTGGTGGCCGATCATCCCCTCGGTGGCGATGATCCTGATCCTCGGCTCGCTGGCGCTGATCAATATGGGCCTGGACGAGCTGGCCAATCCTCGCGTGCGGAGGACGGAGTGACGGCGATGGATGTGACGCTCGCGCCGCCCCGGGACCGGAGGAAGGCCATGACCCAGCCGACGACGACGGCCAAGGCCGCGCCCGTCCTCGATGTCCGCAATCTCGCGGTGACCTACTACACCGATTCCGGCCGCGCCCGGGCGCTGGACGATGTCAGCTTCACCCTGAACGCCGGCGAGAAGCTGGGCATGGTCGGCGAATCCGGCTCGGGCAAGAGCACGCTGGCCCTGGCGATGATGCGGATGATCAAGCCACCCGGCCGGATCGAGGGCGGGGTGGTGATGGTCGGCGGCGCCGACCTGATGGCGCTCGACGCCGAGGGGATGCGCCAGGCCCGGCTGTCGCGCATCGCCTACATCCCGCAGGGCGCGATGAACTCGCTGAACCCGGTGACCCGGATCGGCGCCCAGATGGTCGACGCGGGGAAGTCGCACCTGCCGGGCGAATCGCGCGCGGCGATCGAGGCGCGCTGCCGGCGGGCGCTGCAATCGGTCGACCTCGATCCCGGCGTCTTCCGCATGTATGCGCATGAGCTGTCGGGCGGCATGAAGCAGCGCGTCTGCATCGCCATCGGCATCCTGCTCGACCCCCATGTCATCATCGCCGACGAGCCGACCAGCGCGCTCGACGTCGTTACCCAGCGCCAGGTGATGGAGACGATCGACAACGTTCAGAAGGCGATCAACGCCGCGGTCATCCTGATCGGCCATGACATGGGGCTGATGGCGCAGTTCGTCGACAAGGTCGCGGTGATGTATGCCGGCCGGCTGGTCGAGGTCAGCACCGTCCGCGAGATGTTCACCGACCCGAAGCACCCCTATTCCCAGGCGCTGATCGACAGCCTGCCCAGCCTGGACAACAAGGGTGTGTTCCGCGGCATCCCCGGCCTGGCGCCGTCGCTGCTGCGGCTGCCCGGCGGCTGCGCCTTCCACCCGCGCTGCGCCAGGGCAATGGAGATCTGCGGCACGCTGCGGCCGGAGGAGCGGATCCTGCCCGGCGGCCGCGGCGTGACCTGCCACCTCTATGACGGGGAGGCCTGAGATGGCCGATCTGCTGCGGCTCGAGAACGTCTCGAAGACCTACACGCGCGGCCTGGTCCACGCCCATGTCACCACGGCGCTGCGCGACATCACGCTGACGCTGAAGGAGGACGAGCCGACCATCCTGACCGTGGCGGGGGAGAGCGGCAGCGGCAAGACCACGCTGGCCATGCTGCTGCTCGGCTTCATCGCGCCGACGACGGGCCGGATCATCTATCGCGGCCGCGACGTCTCGACCCTGCGCGGCCAAGAGAAGATGGCCTATCGCCGCGAGGTGCAGGCGGTGTTCCAGGACCCCTTCGCCGTGTTCAACCCGTTCTATACGGTCGACCACCTGCTGACCGTGCCGATCCGCAAGTTCGGGCTGGCGCGGTCGAAGGCCGATGCCCGCAGCAAGATGGAGGACGCGCTGACCGCCGTCGGGCTGCGGCCGGAGGACATCCTGGGCCGCTTCCCGCATCAGCTGTCCGGCGGCCAGCGCCAGCGCATCAACGTCGCCCGCGCCCTGCTGCTGAAGCCGCGGCTGCTGATCGCGGACGAGCCGGTGTCGATGGTCGACGCGTCGCTGCGCGCCACGATCCTGGAGACGCTGCGCAACCTGCAGCGCGACCACGGCGTGTCGATCATCTATGTCACCCACGACCTGACCACCGCCTATCACATCGCCAAGTCGATCATCGTGCTGTACCGCGGCGCGGTGATGGAGGCGGGGGATGTCGACCAGGTGATCAAGGATCCGCAGCACCCCTACACGCAATTGCTGGTGGATTCGATCCCCTGGCCCAATCTCGACCAGCGCTGGGGCGCCCAGCCGATCCAGGCGCGCGACGCCGCCATCGGCACCGCCGGCTGCCGCTTCCGGCCTCGCTGCCCCAAGGCGATGGAGGTCTGCGGAGTCGAGCCGCCGCTGTTCCGCATCGGCGACCGCCAGACCGCCTCCTGCTTCCTCTACGACCGGCAGCCGCAGGTGGCCCAGGAGCAGCTGTCGGAGCTGCTGCCCGCCTGAATGTCGATGAGCATCACCGATGAACAGACTCTTCTCTCCCACGAAGAAACCGTCATTGCGAGGAGGCGAAGCCGACGAAGCAATCCAGGGGCCGGTGCGCACCGGCCCCTGGATTGCTTCGCTGCGCTCGCAATGACGGCTTTTTCATAGGCCCACCGGACCACACGGACCCCGCACGACCATGCTCGAAATCGCCGAATTCATCAGCCCCACGCCGTCGCCCGTCTGGCGGCTGGCGAAGCAGGCCGGGGTGGACCTCGCCGTCGGCGGCCTGCCGCCCGACGACCTGCTGCAGGGCGAGGCGCCCTGGGACCTGGGGCCGCTCCAGCGCCTGAAGCAGCGCTACGAGGAGGCCGGCTTCACGCTCAAGGTGATCGAGGCGCGGCCGCCCCTCAACAAGACCAAGCGCGGCCTGCCGGGGCGCGACGAGGAGATCGCGACAGTCTGCACCCTGCTCCAGAATATGGGCCGGCTCGGTATCCCGGTCTGGTGCTATGAGTGGATGACCGACTTCAACTGGGTGCGCACCAATCTGGCCACGCCGTCGCGCGGCGGGTCGGTGGTCACCAGCTTCGCCCTTGCCGACGTGCCGGAGGACCTGACCAGCAACCCGCCGATCGGCGAGGATGAGCTCTGGGTCAATCTCGACTATTTCCTGAAGAAGGTGCTGCCGGTCGCCGAGCAGGCCGGGGTGAAGATCTCGATGCACCCCGACGACCCGCCGCTGTCGCCGATCCGCGGCGTCGGCCGGATCATGCGCAGCATCGACAATTACCGCCGCCTGATCGACAGCGTGCCCAGCCCGATGAACACGATCACGCTGTGCCAGGGCAACTTCACCCTGATGACCGACGACCTGCCCGGCGCCATCCGCGGCTTCGGCAAGGCTATCTCCTTCGTCCATTTCCGCGATGTGGAGGGCACGCCGGAGGCGTTCCGCGAGACCTGGCACGACGCCGGCAAGACCGACATGCTGGCCTGCATGCGCGCCTATCGCGACATCGGCTTCGACGGCGTGCTGCGCCCCGACCACGTGCCGACGGTGGAGGGCGACAGCAACGAGCATGCCGGCTACTCCGCCTTCGGGCGGCTCTATGCCATCGGCTACATCCGCGGGCTGCACCAGTCCGTCTACGGCGCGTGAGCGGAGGGGAGACGATGGACATCGCAAAGAGCACTATTGCGCTGACCGGCGGCAGCGGCCGCATCGGCCGCGCCATCGCGGCGGCGGCGCTGCGGGCTGGCCACCGCGTCGTCAGCATCGACCGCGCCGCGCCGCCCGAGGGGACGAAGACGCAGGAAGATCTCCGCTTCGTCACCGCCGATATCGGTGACTACGACGCGCTGGTCGCTGCCTTCCAGGGCTGCGACGCGCTGATCCACATGGCGGCGATCCCGTCGCCCGGCAACCATCCCGACCACATCGTCCACAACAACAACGTCACCGGCAGCTACAACGCGATGCGGGCGGCGATCGAGGTCGGCATCACCCGGATCGTCCAGGCCTCCAGCGTCAACGCGATCGGCCTGTCCTTCAGCCGCGAGGCGCATTTCGACTACCTGCCGCTGGACGAGGCGCATCCGAACTACACGGAGGAGCCGTACGGCCTGTCGAAATGGATCTGCGAGCAGCAGGCCGACACCTTCGCCCGCCGTTACAGCGACCTCAGGATCGCCAGCATACGCTTCCACCTGGTGGTCGAGGAGCGGGCCCAGGCCGCGGCCGTCTACGGCTTCGTCACCAGGGAGGCGTCGAAGCATCTCTGGGCCTACACCCTCTACGACGCGGCGGCGCGGGCCTGCCTGCAGGCGCTCGACGCGCCGTTCAAGGGCCATGAGGCCTTCTACATCGTCGCGCCGGACACGGTGATGGACATGCCGAGCCTGGACCTCGCCGCCCGCTTCTTCCCGGACGTGCCGGTGCGCGGCGACCTCAGCGGCAACCGCGCCTTCTTCTCCTCCGCCAAGGCCGAACGGATGCTCGGCTGGCGCCACGACGCCGATTGAGGTGCTGCCATGAAGATCCAGGACGTCAAGGTCATCGTCTGCTCGCCGGGGCGGAACTTCGTCACCCTCAAGATCGTCACCGACGAAGGCCTGTACGGCATCGGCGACGGCACGGTGAACGGGCGCGAGCTCGCGGTGGTCAGCTACCTGCAGGACCATGTCGCGCCGCTGCTGATCGGCCGCGACCCGGCGCAGATCGAGGACATCTGGCAGTATCTGTACAAGGGCGCCTACTGGCGGCGCGGGCCGATCACCATGGCGGCGATCTCGGCCGTCGACATGGCGCTGTGGGACATCAAGGCCAAGGCGGCCAACATGCCGCTGTACCAGCTGCTGGGTGGCGCCTCGCGGCAGAAGGCGATGATCTATTCGCATGCCCAGGGCATGAGCATCGAGGAGGCGGTCGACGCCGTCGGCCGCAAGCGCGACGAGGGCCATGTCGCCATCCGCTGCCAGGTCGGCATCCCCGGCCTGCCCGCGATCTACGGCACCGGCAAGGGCGCGAAGCAGGGACAGGGCGGCATGGTCGAGGCGCTGCCGCATGAGGAGGTGTGGTCGACCGCGAAATACATGAACCACATCCCCAAGCTGTTCGCCCGGCTGCGGGATACCTATGGTGACGACCTGCACCTGCTGCACGACACCCATCACCGCCTGACCCCGATCGAGGCGGCGCGGCTGGGCAAGGACCTGGAGCCGTTCCGGCTGTTCTGGCTGGAGGACCCGGTGCCGGCGGAGCTGCAGGAGGGCTATCGCCTGATCCGCCAGCACACCACGACGCCGATCGCGCTGGGCGAGATCTTCAACACCATCTGGGATGCGCGGCTGCTGATGGAGGAGCAGCTGATCGACTACATCCGCGTCACCTCGGTCCATGCCGGCGGCGTCACCGGGCTGCGGCGGATCTTCGACTTCGCCTCGGTCTACCACATCCGCACCGCCTGCCACGGGCCGATGGACGTGTCGCCGGTGGCGATGGGTGCCAACGCCCATGTCGACCTGTGGGTGCCGAATTTCGGCATCCAGGAATTCTCCGGCTACACGCCCCTGATGCACGAGGTGTTCCCGCATTCCTGGCAGCAGGAGGGCGGCTACATCCATCCGGGCGAGGCACCGGGCCACGGCGTCGACATCGACGAGATCCTGGCCGCCAAGCACCCCTATCAGCGCGCCTACCTGCCGGTGAACCGGCTGGAGGACGGCACGCTGTGGAGCTGGTGACCGCCATGAAGATCTCAGCCATCCGCGCCTATCCGGTCTGGGTCGGCACGCGCAACCAGCTGATCGTCAAGGTCGAGACCGATGAGGACCTGTTCGGATGGGGCGAAAGCGGCCTCTCCGGCCGGGAGAAGGCGGTGGTCGGCGCCATCGAGCACTACCGCGAGTTCCTGATCGGCCGCGATCCGTTCCGGATCGGCGCGCTGTGGCAGGAGATGTATCGCAGCCAGTATTTCGAGGGCGGCCGCGTGCTGCAGGCGGCGATCTCGGCGATCGACATCGCGCTGTACGACATCCTGGGCAAGGCGCTGGGCGTGCCGGTCTACCAGCTGCTGGGCGGTAAGCAGCGCGACCGGATCCCGACCTTCGCCACCACCTCCGCCCCGCCGGGCGAGGAGATGATCGAGCAGGCGAAATCCCTGATCGCGGCCGGCTGGACCGCGATGCGCCTCTCTCCCTCCGGTCACCGGGGCGGCGAGATCTACGAGCCGCGCGAGCACATCGCCACCACGGCGAAATGGTGCGTCAAGGCGCGCGAGGCGCTGGGCGGCGAAATCGTGCTCGGCATCGACCTGCATCACCGCCTGTCGGTGGCAGAGGCGGCGAGCTTCTGCCAGAAGATGCCGTCCGGCACGCTCGATTTCCTGGAGGAGCCGATCCGCGACGAGACGCCGGAGGCCTATGAGGCGCTGCGGCGCATGGTCGACGTGCCCTTCGCGATCGGCGAGGAATTCGCCTCGAAATGGCAGTTCCTGCCGTACATCGAGCGCGACATCCACCAGTTCAACCGGATCGATGTCTGCAATGTCGGCGGCCTGACCGAGGCGATAAAGGTCGCGGGGTGGAGCGAGGCGCATTACGTCGACATGATGCCGCACAACCCGCTGGGGCCGATCTGCACCGCGGCGACGGTGCATTTCGCCGCGGCGGTGCCGAACTTCTCCTGGCTCGAGACGCGGACCTCGACCGCCGAGCAGCTCGGCTTCGACGATGCTGAGCTGTTCCCGGTGCAGCCGCGGATCGAGAAGGCGCACTATCCGGTGACCGACGCGCCCGGTCTCGGCGTCGAGGTGAACGAGGAGGCAGTCAAGAAGCAGAGCTTCAAGTTCTGGGAGGCGCCGCATCTGAAGCGCCGCGACGGGTCGGTGACGAATTGGTAGAGCTCGGCCCGCTCGACGGACCCGCCTTCGACATCGTCGATCCGCGCTTCGCCGCCTGCACGGTGCCGGATGCCCGGGTGGAGCGGATCTGGACCGGCAGCCGCTGGACCGAAGGGCCGGCCTGGCTCGGCGCCCGCGGCCTGCTGGTCTGGTCCGACATCCCGGGCGACCGGATGCTGGCCTGGGAACAGGCGACCGGGAGGGTGACGACCTTCCGGCAGCCGGCGAACAGTCCGAACGGCAACACGGTCGATCGCCAGGGCCGGCTGGTGACCTGCGAGCAGGCGCCGCACCGGATCGCGCGGCTGGAGCGGGACGGCAGGATGACGCCCTTGGTCGACCGCATCGACGGCCGCCGCTTCAACTCCCCGAACGACGTCATCGTCGCGTCGGACGGCGCGATCTGGTTCACCGACCCGAGCTATGGAAAGTCGAAGGGGCGCGGGGAAGGGGCGGATGTGGAGGGCTGCCACGTCTATCGCTTCGACCCGACGACCGGGGCGGTGCGGCAGGTGACGACGGATTTCGTGATGCCGAACGGCCTGGCCTTCTCACCGGATGAGAGCCTGCTCTACATCGTCGATACCGGCAGCACGGAGCGGCCGGACGCTCCCAACCAGGTCCGCCGCTTCCGGGTCGGGCCTGGCGGGACGCTGTCGGGCGGCGAGGTGCTGGCCGACGCCCATGGCCATTTCGACGGGCTGCGCGTCGACACCGAAGGCCGGCTGTGGATGGCGGCGGATGAGGGCGTCCGCTGCTACCTCCCTGACGGCACATTGATCGGCCGTGTGAATCTTCCGGAGCGCGCCGCCAACCTCACCTTCGGCGGCGCCGGGCGCGACATCCTGATGATCACGGCCACCAGCTCGGTCTATCTCTGCCCGGTGAACGCGGTCGGCGCTGCCGCATGACGGGACGGCCGGGCCGGCTGTCCCGTCATGCGGGGCGGCGCGGTCTAGCGGCTGTGCCCGCCATGGCCACCGCCATGGCCGTGGTCGCCGCCGTCATGGCCGAAGCCGCCCCTGTCGTGGTGGTCGTGGTTGTCGCCGTTCTCGCCATGGTCGAAGGACGGCGTGGCGTTGGTGTCGGACCCGGTCGGATCCGCCTGCGCCGTCTGCAGCAGAACCGGGTATTGTCCGGATGGCAGTCCGGTGCGGGCGAAGGCCGGCCCGGCGGCAGCAAGGCCCAGCAGGAGCAGGGCGGCGACGCCAGCGGGGCGGGTATGCCTGAGCAGAGACATGATCGTTCCTCTCGGCGGGATCCGGACGGCCCTCGGGGCGCGGCGGATCGCTGCGTGACGTGATGCGTATCTGAGTCGCGGACCGGGCGGCGGGAGGGGCTGGCCCCTTTGCACCGACAGGCGGTGGCGCCGGGCGATTCCGCACTGCAACACCTAGTCACGACCGATCGCGGGCGGAACTGGTCTTACTGAAAGTTAATAAAGAATACACGGTCTCGAATATTGCCGCTGGTTCATTTCTTGCCGATGCTGCGACATGCTGTCCTTGCTGCCGCTTCGCTCATTGACTCCTTTACTTCAGACAAAATCTCCTGGGGGCGGCGCCGGGCCTGTTCCGGCGCCGCGTCCCGTGGGGATCCCTGCCGATGCCGGAGCTGAACTGGGGTGTCTTCGACCTCAACCTGCTGGTCGTGTTCGACGCGGTGATGAACGAGCGCAGCGTGACCCGCGCCGGCGCCCGGATCGGCCTGAGCCAGCCGGCGATGAGCCACGCCCTCGCCCGCCTGCGCCACCTGCTGAAGGACGAACTGTTCATCCGAAGCCCGCACGGCATGATGCCGACGGCGCGGGCCGAGGAGATCGCGGCGCCGGTCCGCCGCGCGCTGGGCGACCTGCAGCTGTCGCTGAACGCCCCCGCCTTCGACCCCGCCGCGGCGACGCACAGCTTCCGCATCGCGGTCGACACCTACAGCGCCGTGGTGCTGGCGCCCGCGATCGTGGCACGCTGCGCCACGCTGGCCCCCGGCATGGTGCTCGATATCCGGGCCGGCGGCATGCTGAACGCGCCGGACCGGCTGGACCGCGGCGATCTCGACTTGGCGATCGGCGCCGCCGAGCCTGACGGCGAGCGCTTCCTCCGCCAGCGGCTGCTACACGATGATTTCGTAGCCCTGCTGGGCCGCGGCCTCGCCGGCACCGGCCGGGCGCTGGACGCCGCCGGCTTCGCGGCGCTGCCGCATGTCGGGGTCTCGTCCTTGTCGGAGGAGCTGGGCTTCCTCGACCGCACCCTGGCCGGGCTCGGCCTGCAGCGCCGGATCGTGCTGCGCGTCCCGCTGCTGTCGGCCGGGCCGGTGCTGGCCGGGGCGCCGATGGTGGCGGTGCTGCGCCGGCACCTGGCCGAGCGCCTGGCGCAGGACCATGGGCTGGAGGTGCGGCCGCTGCCCCTGGCCTCGCCGCGGGTCGAGATCGCCATGCATTGGCAGCGGCGGGTGGACGGCCTGGCCGCCCATCGCTGGCTGCGACAGGTCGTGGCGGGGGTGGCGCAGGCGCTATGACCCGTTTCGTTCATTCACACCCTGCATGGCGCCGTGAAGAGGTTGCATTGGCGGCCCACGTCGCGGCCCCCCACCTGACGCTGCATCGATCCGCGACCGGAGACTTGTCCCGGCCTTTCGCGGCCGGCGCCCGGGGGCACGCATCGGATCGGCCGAGTGATCGGGAGGAGACGTCGCGCGCGGGCGCCACGGCCGGACGGCCGCCGGCGCCCGCGCCGCTCCCGATTGGTCTCTCGATTGTCCTGCTGGAGAGCTGCAGATGCCCCTGATCGCCCGCCGGACGATGCTTCGGATCGGTGCCCCGATCGCCCTCGTCGCCCTGTGCGCCGCCGTGCTGGTGGGGCGCGAGCTGCGCGGCAGCGCCGCCGCGGCCGCGCCCCAGGCGGCACCGCCCCCGGCCGTACCGGTTGAGGCGGCGGCGGCGCGGCGCGGCGACGTGCCGGTCTATCTGACCGGGCTCGGCACCGTGCAGGCGCTGAACACGGTGACGGTGAAGAGCCGCGTCGACGGCCAGCTGCAGACCGTGGCCTTCCAGGAAGGCCAGCATGTCACCGCCGGCCAGACGCTGGCGCAGATCGACCCGCGGCCGTTCCAGGCGGCGCTGGACCAGGCCAAGGCGACCAAGGCGAAGGACGAGGCGCAGTTGGCCAACGCCCAGCTGGACCTGACGCGCTTCGAGAACCTGAAGCAGTATGCGACGGCGCAGAGCGTCGACACCCAGAAGGCGCTGATCGCGCAGATCCAGGCTCAGATCGAGGGCGACCAGGCGGCGATCGACAACGCCGCGACGCAGCTCAGCTACACCACCATCACCTCGCCGCTGAACGGCCGCACCGGCATCCGGCTGGTCGACCAGGGCAACATCGTCCACGCCACCGACACCGGCGGGCTGGTGGTGATCACCCAACTGCACCCGATCACGGTGATCTTCACCCTGCCGGAGGAGGACCTGCCGGAGATCTCGGCGCAGATGGCCAAGGGACCGATGACGGTGTTCGCCGACACTCGCGGCGACGACAAGCCGCTGGACCAGGGCACGCTGCAGCTGGTCGACAACCAGATCGACCAGGCCACCGGCACGATCCGGTTGAAGGCGACCTTTCCGAACAAGGCCGACCAGCTGTGGCCCGGCCAGTTCGTCGATGTCCGGCTGCTGCTGCGCACCGAGCAGAACGTGGTCACCGTGCCGACCACCGCGATCCAGCGCGGGCCCGACGGCCTGTATGTCTACGCCGTGAAGCCGGACGCCACGGTCGAGCTGCGCCCCGTCGGCATCGGCCAGATCACCGATGGCGCCGCGGTGGTCGAGACCGGCCTCGACGCCGGCGCCAGCGTCGTCACCGCCGGCCAGTACCGGCTGCAGCCCGGCACAAGGGTGCAGGTCCGCGAGGCCGCCGCCACCCCCGCCAAGCAGCCGGCCGCCTGATCATGAGCATCTCGGCCCCGTTCATCCGCAAGCCGATCGCCACCTCGCTGATCATGGCCGGGGTGCTGCTGGTCGGCCTGGTCGCCTATCCGCTGCTGCCGGTGGCGCCGCTGCCGCAGGTCGACTTCCCGACTATCCAGGTCTCGGCCCAGCTGCCCGGCGCCGATCCCACCACCATGGCCTCGTCGGTCACGGCGCCCTTGGAGCGGCAATTCGCCGAGATCCCCGGCGTGTCGCAGATGACCTCCAGCAGCACGCTCGGCAACAGCGCCATCACCCTGCAATTCGACCTCGACCGTAACATCGACGCGGCGGCGGGCGACGTGCAGACCGCGATCAACGCCGCCGGCGGCCAGCTGCCGAAGAACCTGCCGTCGCCGCCGACCTACCGCAAGGTCAACCCGGCCGACTCTCCGATCCTGGTCTTCGCGGTGCATTCCGACACGCTGCCGCTGACCACGGTCGACGACTATGCCGAGAATGTGCTGAGCCAGAACATCAGCCAGGTGCAGGGCGTGGCCCAGGTCAGCATCGGCGGCCAGCAGAAGCCGGCGGTGCGGGTGCAGGTCGACCCGCAGAAGCTGGCGGCGCTGGGCATCGGGCTGGAGGATGTGCGCGGCGTCATCGCCAACGCCACGACCGACAGTCCGAAGGGCAGCATCGACGGCGCGACGCGGACCTTCACCATCTACGACAACGACCAGGAGTTGAAGGCCGACCCCTGGAACAACGTCATCATCGCCTACAAGAACGGCGCGCCGGTGCGCATCCGCGATATCGGCCAGGCGGTGGAGGGGCCGGAGAACACCAAGCTCGCCGCCTGGTCCGGCGGCCAGCGCGCGGTGCTGCTGATCGTGTTCAAGCAGCCCGGCGCCAACGTCATCGAGGTGGTCGATCACGTCAAGTCGCTGCTGCCGCAGCTGCAGGCGGCGATCCCGCCGGCGGTCAAGGTCGACATCCTCAGCGACCGCACCACCACCATCCGCGCCTCGGTGGCCGATGTGCAGTTCACGCTGCTGCTGACCATCTGCCTGGTGGTGATGGTGATCTTCGTGTTCCTGCGCAACTTCTGGGCCACGGCGATCCCCAGCGTGACCGTGCCCCTGGCGCTGGTCGGCACCCTGGCGCTGATGTACGCCTTCGGCTACAGCCTCGATAATCTCTCCCTGATGGGCCTCAGCATCGCGGTCGGCTTCGTCGTCGACGACGCCATCGTCATGCTGGAGAACATCCACCGCCATATCGAGGAAGGGCTGTCGCCGGTGCAGGCGGCGCTGAAGGGCGCGGGCGAGATCGGCTTCACCATCTTCTCGATCAGCCTGTCGCTGGTGGCCGTCTTCATCCCGCTGCTGCTGATGGGCGGCATCGTCGGCCGGGTGTTCCGCGAATTCGCCGTCACCGTGACGATGACCATCCTGGTCTCGGCCATCGTGTCGCTGACCCTGACCCCGGTGATGTGCGCGAAATTCATGAAGCACGACACCGGCAGGCACGGGCGCCTGTACCGGCTGTCGGAGCGGGGCTTCGATCTGATGTTGGCGGGCTATCGCCGCTCGCTCGACGTCGCGCTGAAGCACCGCCGGATCACGCTGCTGGTGTTCCTTGGCACCATCGCGGTCACCGGCTACCTCTTCGTCATCATCCCTAAAGGCTTCTTCCCGCAGCAGGACACCGGCCTGATCATGGGGACGTCGGAGGCGGCGCAGGACATCTCCTTCGCCGAGATGAGCCGCAAGCAGGTCGAGCTGGGCAAGATCGTTGCCGCTGACCCTGATGTCGACACCGTCGGCATGGCGCTCGGTTCCAGCGGCGGCCAGACGCTGAACAACGGCCGCCTGTTCATCACCCTGAAGCCGCGCGACGAGCGCGAGGCCTCGGCCAGCCAGATCATCGACCGGCTGCGGCCGCAACTCGCCAAGGTCGAGGGCGCGGCCCTGTTCCTGCAGCCGGCCCAGGACATCAACATCGGCGGCCGGGCGTCCCGCACCCTGTACCAGTACACGCTGCAGGACGCGAATATCGACGAGCTGAACCAGTGGGCGCCCAGGATCTATGACAAGCTGAGGACCCTGCCGCAGCTGCGCGACGTCGCCACCGACGAGCAGACCGGCGGCACCACCCTGACGCTCGACATCGACCGCGACGCCGCCGCCCGCTACGGCATCCAGCCGCAGCTGATCGACGACACGCTGTACGACGCCTACGGCCAGCGCCAGGTGGCGCAGTACTTCACCCAGGTCAACAGCTACCATGTGGTCATGGAGGTGCTGCCCCAGCTGCAGGACAAGCCCTCGGCGATCGACCGGATCTACATCAAGTCGCCGCTGACGGGGGAGCAGGTGCCGCTCAGCGCCCTGGCGCATTGGACCACGCGGCCGACGGCCTTCCTGTCGATCAACCACCAGGGCCAGTTCCCGGCGGTCACGCTCAGCTTCAACCTGGCGCCCGGCGTGGCCCTGGGCGACGCGGTGGCGGTGATCCAGCAGGCCGAGCAGCAGTTGGGCGTGCCGCCGTCGCTGACCGGCGCCTTCCAGGGCAACGCCCAGGCCTTCCAGTCCTCGCTGGCCAGCGAGCCCACCCTGGTCGCGGCCGCGCTGATCGTCATCTACATCATCCTGGGCGTACTGTACGAAAGCTACATCCACCCGCTGACGATCCTGTCGACCCTGCCTTCGGCCGGCGCCGGCGCGCTGGTGATGCTGATGCTGTTCGGCTTCGACTTCAGCGTCATCGCGCTGATCGGCGTCATCCTCCTGATCGGCATCGTCAAGAAGA
>NZ_JBCNNF010000148.1:0-15418 GCF_039594555.1 Inquilinus sp. | reverse complement strand
ATGTAAATGTATGCGAGCACATTTTTGGATACTTTAAAACAAAGCTAAAAAAACAAGAAAAAGATCATTTTATAGAACTGTTCGACATGTGGGGTGCCACAATCTTCGACCAGCTGGCCTGCCGCATCCTGTTCCACCAGCTGCGCTACGAGGGCACGTTCACGCCGCCGTCGCTGCAGGGCACGCTGGTGTTCCCGGGCAATCTCGGCATGTTCGAATGGGGTGGCATCGCGGTCGACCCGGTGCGGCAGATCGCCATCGCCAACCCGATCGCGATCCCGTTCGTCTCCAAGCTGCTGCCGCGCGGCCCCGACAACCCGGCGGCGCCGAACGACGCGCACCCGTCGGGGTCCGAGATCGGCGTCCAGCCGATGTACGGCACGCCCTACGGCGTCGTCCTGCACGGCTTCCTGTCGCCGCTCGGCCTGCCCTGCTACCGGCCGCCCTGGGGCTACATGGCCGGGATCGACCTGAAGACCATGAAAATCGCCTGGATGCACCGCAACGGCACCATCCGCGACGAGGCGCCGGTGCCGATCCCGCTGAAGATGGGCGTGCCCAGCCTGGGCGGGCCGATGACCACCGCCGGCGGCGTCGCCTTCCTGACCTCGACGATGGATTACTACATCCGCGCCTATGACGTGACCAATGGCGAGCAGCTGTGGGAAGACCGGCTGCCGGCGGGCGGCCAGTCGACGCCGATGACCTATGCGATCGACGGCCACCAGTATGTCGTCACCGCCGCCGGCGGCCACGGCTCCTTCGGCACCAAGATCGGCGACTACGTCATCGCCTACACGCTCGCCCGATGAGGGAACAGGGGGAGCCTGCTGACGGGGCTACGGGCTCTCCGTCCGGGCAGCCCCGCGCCGCCCCCTCCGCTCTGACCGCACGGCGTAGCCCACGCCGGAGGCGAGCAACGCCGCCAGGCCGAACCAGGTGATGGCATAGACCAGGTGGCTGTTCGGGAAGGCGATCACCGTCAGCCCGCCGACCGGCAGGCCGCCGGGATTGGGCGTGGCGTCGGCGTCGATGAAATAGGGCGCAACATCAGTCAGCCCGCGGGACGCGGCGATGGCGGCGACGTCGCGGGAGTACCAGCGCTCCGCCGCCGGGTCGTTCGAGCGCAGGAAGCCGCCCTTGGGCTCGGTGATACGCAGCAGGCCGGTGACCGTCACCGGCCCCTCCACCTGCCCCGCCGCCCGCGTCGCCGGGTCGCGGTTCTCGGTCGGCACGAAACCGCGGTTGACCAGGACGACGGTACCGTCCGCCGCCTGCAGCGGCGTCATCACCCAGTAGCCGGCGCCCTTCACTGTCGAGGCGGTGACCTGGGCCTCGCGGTCGTTGAGGAAGCGGCCGGAGATACGGACATGGCGGTATTCGTCCCGGTCGGCATTGACCCCGCCCCAATCCGCCGGGCCCGGCGGCGCTACCGGCTCGGCGGCGACGCGCTGGTCGACCCGGGCGATCAGGTCGAGCTTCCAGGCCCGCCGCTCGACCTGCCAGACGCCGAGCGCCAGCAGGCCGGCAAAGACAGCGAGGGCCGCCACCCCGAGCAGGATCAGAGTGGCGGTCGAGCGAGGCCGATATGCCTCGCCCTGGGTCACGGCATGTTGCGCATGTCGTGGGCGGAGACCGGCATCATGTTGTGGTTGAGGTGGTACATCACCCACAGCGAGCCGGCGAGCGTGATCACCACCAGCACCACGGTGAAGATCAGGGCCAGCATGGTCCAGCCGCCCTCCGACCTCGTGTTCATGTGCAGGAAATAGACCATGTGCACGACGATCTGGACGACCGCGAGCGCCATGATCACCAACGCCGTGGTCTGGGCATCGGTGAAGACGTCGCCCATCACCAGCCAGAACGGGATGGCGGTCAGGATCACCGCCAGCACGAAGCCGGTGATGTAGCCCTTCAGCGTGCCGTGGCCGCTGGCGTCGCCATGGTGGTCGTCGCCGTGATGGTGGCCGGCGTGATCGGTGTGGGCGGCGCTCATGCCATGGATCCCATCAGATAGACGAAGGTGAAGACGCCGATCCAGATGACGTCCAGGAAGTGCCAGAACAGGCTGAGGCACATCAGCCGGCGCTTGTTGTCCGGAATCAGCCCGTGCTGGGCGACCTGGATCATCATCGTCACCATCCAGACGATGCCGACGGTGACGTGCAGCCCGTGCGTGCCGACCAGGGTGAAGAAGGACGACAGGAAGGCGCTGCGCTGCGGCCCCGCCCCTTCATGGATCAGATGCGCGAATTCATAGAGCTCGAGCCCGACGAAGGCGACGCCGAACAGCGCCGTCACCGCCAGCCAGGCCAGGGTAGCGCCCTTGCGGTTGCGCTCCATCTCCAGCATGGCGAAGCCGCAGGTGATGGAGGACAGCAGCAGCATCGAGGTGTTGACCGCCACCAGCGGCAGGTCGAACAGGTCGGCGCCGGACGGGCCGGCCGCGTAGCTGCGGCCGAGCACGCCGTAGCAGGCGAAGAGGACTGCGAAGATCAGGCAGTCGCTCATCAGGTAGATCCAGAAGCCGAGCATCGTGCTGCCGCCCGAATGCTCATGCTCCTCGTCGACGTGGAAGCGGGTCTCGCCGTTGGCGGCAGGGTTGATCGCGGTCATCAGGAAGCGGCTCCCGCCCGGGCCAGCGCGCGGCTGCGCTCATCCTCGACCCTGGTCACGACCTCGGCCGGGATGTGGTAGTCGCGCTTATAGTTGAAGGTGTGCCCGATCGACACGGCCAGCATGGCGACGAAGCCGAGCGCGGCCAGCCACCAGATGTGCCAGACCATGGCGAAGGCGAAGGCCACGCTGATGGCGCCGAGGATGACGCCGGTGCCGGTGTTCTTCGGCATGTGGATCGCCTTGAACCCAGACAGCGGCCGGACATAGCCGCGCTTCTTCATGTCGTCCCACGCGTCGTGGTCATGCACCAGCGGCGTGAAGGCGAAGTTGTACTCCGGTGGCGGCGACGAGGTGGACCATTCCAGCGTGCGGGCGTTCCAAGGGTCGCCGGTGACGTCGCGCAGCTGCTCGCGCCGCAGGAAGCTGACCACCAGCTGGACCAGGAAGAACAGGATGCCGAAGGCGATCAGCACCGCGCCGAAGGCGGCGATGACGAACCAGATCTGCAGCGATTGGTCGTCGAAATGGTTCACCCGGCGGGTGACGCCCATCAGGCCCAGCACGTAGAGCGGCATGAAGGCGAAGTAGAAGCCGATGAACCAGAACCAGAACGACATCTTGCCCCAGAACGGATCGAGCTTAAAGCCGAAGGCCTTGGGGAACCAGTAGGTGAAGCCGGCGAACACGCCGAACACCACGCCGCCGATGATGACATTGTGGAAATGGGCGATCAGGAACAGGCTGTTGTGCAGCACGAAGTCGGCCGGGGGCACCGCCAGCAGCACGCCGGTCATGCCGCCGATGACGAAGGTCACCATGAAGCCGATCGTCCACAGCATCGGCACCTCGAACCGGATGCGGCCCCGGTACATGGTGAACAGCCAGTTGAACATCTTCGCCCCGGTCGGGATCGAGATGATCATCGTGGTGATGCCGAAGAACGAGTTCACGCTGGCGCCGGAGCCCATCGTGAAGAAGTGATGCAGCCACACCAGGTAGGACAGGATGGTGATCACCACCGTGGCATAGACCATCGAGGTGTAGCCGAACAGGCGCTTGCCGCAGAAGGTGGCGACGACCTCGGAGAAGATGCCGAAGGCCGGCAGGATGAGGATGTAGACCTCCGGATGCCCCCAGATCCAGATGAGGTTCACATACATCATCGGGCTGCCGCCGAAGTCGTTGGTGAAGAAGTTCGTGCCGGCGTAGCGGTCGAGCGACAGCAGGGCCAGGACGGCGGTCAGCACCGGGAAGGCGGCGACGATCAGGACGTTGGTGCACAGCGCGGTCCAGGTGAAGACCGGCATCTTCATCATGGTCATGCCCGGCGCCCGCATCTTGACGATGGTGGCCACCAGGTTGACGCCCGATAACAAGGTTCCGATGCCCGCGACCTGCAGGCCCCAGATGTAGTAGTCGACGCCGACATCCGGGCTGTAGGCGATGCCGGACAGCGGCGGGTAGGCCAGCCAGCCGGTCTTCGCGAACTCGCCGACGAACAGCGAGATCATGATGATCACGGCGCCGGCCGTGGTCATCCAGAAGCTGAAATTGTTCAGGAACGGGAAGGACACGTCGCGGGCGCCGATCTGCAGCGGCACCACGAAGTTCATCAGGCCCGTGACGAAGGGCATGGCCATGAAGAAGATCATGATCACGCCATGGGCGGTGAAGATCTGGTCGTAGTGGTGCGGCGGCAGGTAGCCCTCATTGGCGCCGAAGGCGATGGCCTGCTGCGCCCGCATCATGATGGCGTCGGAGAAGCCGCGCAGCAGCATGACCAGGGCCAGGATCACATACATGATCCCGATCTTCTTGTGGTCGATGCTGGTGAACCATTCGCGCCAGAGATAGCCCCACAGGCGGAAATAGGTGATGGCCCCGAGCAGCGCGATGCCGCCGAGCGCCACCGCGATGAAGGTGACGACCAGGATCGGCTCGTGGAACGGCAGCGCGTCGAGCGTCAGCTTGCCGAAGACGAGCGTCTGGAGATCTAGGTTTGAGAACATCGGGCTACTCTGTCGTTCCGGAAACCGCCGCTGCGGGCGACGGCCTCCGCGATAGTGTCGGTGCCGCGGCCCGGGACGGGCCGGCGGCGGTCATCGATACGGTCCTCACTCGACCCGGCTGGGCGACGCCGCCCAGCGGCTGAACAGGATCCCCTCCGGCGGCCGGTTCTCGGCCATGTCGCCGTCGGTGGTGCAGATCGCCGCGACATAGCTCCGGACCGGGCCGGCGCCGCGGCGGACATCCTTGTCGTGGTTCAGCGCGATGACGTTGTCGATCCCGGCCATGCCGCCGCCACCACGGGAGTCGATGCTCATCATCTCGTTCATGCACATCTTCGAGCGGTCGACGCACATATTGAGGATGGCGCCGTAGAGGTCGGAGGCGACCGTGCCGTAGTGGCGAACCGGCTCGCGCTCGCTCGGCCGCTCCAGCGCCAGGTATTCTTCGCGGCTGAGATTGGCGCCGCTCGATTTGACCTTCTGCACCCAGGCGTCGAAATCGCCGGCGGCCAGGCCGTGGAAGGCGAAGCGCATGCCGGAGAAGCCGGCGCCGCTGTAATTGGCCGAGAAACCCTCATACTCGCCGGGCTTGTTGATCACGGCGTGCAGCTTCGTCTCCATCCCGGCCATGGCGTAGATCTGCCCCGCCAGCGCCGGCACGAAGAAGGAGTTCATCACCGTCGCCGAGGTGATCTTGAACTGGATCGGCACGTCGACCGGGGCCGCCAGCTCGTTCACCGTGGCGATGCCCTGTTCCGGGTAGAGGAACAGCCATTTCCAGTCGAGCGCCACGACCTCGACCGTCAGCGGCTTCACATCGGCGGCGACGGTGCGCTCCGAATCGATGCGCTCCAGCGGCCGGTAGGGGTCGAGCGTGTGGGTGCTGATCCAGGTCAGGGCGCCGAGCGCGATGATGATCACCAGCGGGGCGGACCAGATCACCACCTCGAGCTGAGTCGAATGGTGCCAGTCGGGGTCGTAGGGGGCGTCCTTGTTCGACTGGCGGTACTTCCAGGCAAAGAACAGGGTCAGGGCGATCACCGGCACGATGATCAGCAGCATCAGGATCGTGGAGATCACGATCAGGTCGCGCTGCTGCACCGCAATATCGCCGGAAGGGGACATGACCACCATGTTGCACCCGCCCAGGAGGACCAGGGCAGGAAGCGCAGCGAGGCGGCCTAAAGCTTTGATGGACATGCCGTTGCCTGGAAAGCGAGAACGATAAGGCGGCCCTGCCTTACCGAAGCGTTACGCTCTGTAACAGTGGACAGTTTGTCCTACCAGATGCCCGATCGTTGCAGTGCAACATCGTCGCACCGGGGTTGACGGCAGGGTCCCCGGCGATTCCGGAGCCGCTCGGGCTCGCTTGCCGCGATTTGACGCACCGGAATCCTGGGCCATACTCAAAAGAAAAAACAGCGGCATCTCGGCCGGCCCACCCAGGAGGAACATTTATGGCCACGCTCAGTCGAGACTTCGGGTCCCAGCCCCCGACCGCCGCGCCACGGCACCGCGCAGGTGTCCCACCCGGCGAGATCGCGATCGGCGTCGTGATCGGCCGGACCGCGGAATTCTTCGACTTCTTCGTCTATGCCATCGCCTCGGTGCTCGTGTTCCCGCGGTTCTTCTTCCCGCATGCGGCGCCGCTTGACGCGATGCTCTACTCCTTCGCCGTCTTCGCCCTCGCCTTCGTCGCCCGCCCGATCGGCTCCGTCGTCTTCATGGCGATCGACCGGCGGCACGGCCGCAGCGTCAAGCTGACCGCGGCGATGTTCCTGCTCGGCGGCTCCACCGCCGCCATGGCCTTCCTGCCCGGCACGGCCGACATCGGCACCGCCGCCGTCGCCCTGCTGGCGCTGTGCCGGATCGGCCAGGGCCTGGCCCTGGGCGGCGCCTGGGATGGTCTGGCCTCGCTGCTGGCGCTGAACGCGCCGCAGAACCGCCGCGGCTGGTACGCGATGATGCCGCAGCTGGGCGCCCCGCTGGGCTTCATGCTGGCCAGCGCGCTGTTCGCCTTCTTCCTGATGAACCTGCCCACCGCCGACTTTCTGGACTGGGGCTGGCGCTACCCGTTCTTCGTCGCCTTCGCGATCAACGTCGTCGCCCTGTTCGCCCGGCTGCGCCTGGTGGTGACCGAGCAGTTCGAGCGGCTGTACGAGAGCAAGGATCTCGAGGCGCAGAGCGTGTTCCAGACCATCCGGCAGCAGGGCCACAACATCCTGGTCGGGGCCTTCGTGCCGCTGGCCACCTTCGCCCTGTTCCACCTGGTGACGGTGTTCCCGCTGAGCTGGGTGACGCTGTACACCGACCACAATGCCGGCAATTTCCTGATGACGGAGTTCGCGGGCGCCATCCTCGGCGCCGTGATGATCGTCGTCTCCGGCCTCATCGCCGACCGCACTGGCCGGCGGACGATCCTGGCGATCTGCGCCGTGCTGATCGCGATCTTCAGCTTCGTCACGCCGCTGCTGCTGGGTGGCGGGCCGACGGCGCGGTCGCTGTTCGTGATCCTCGGCTTCGGCCTGCTGGGCCTGTCCTTCGGCCAGGCGGCGGGCGCCGTGGCGTCGAACTTCCCGAATGCCGACCGCTACACCGCCTCGGCCCTGACCTCGGACCTGGCCTGGATGGTCGGCGCCGGCTTCGCGCCCCTGGTGGCGCTGGCTCTGGCCAGCCATTTCGGCCTGGCCCTGGTCGGCGCCTATCTCCTATCCGGCGCCGTCTGCACCCTGGCAGCGCTGCGGGTCAACAAGGAGCTGGAGCTCCGCGGCAACTGATGCCCCGCTCGGTTGGGTTCGCCCCGGCGAACCCAACCGATGCGCTGCGGCGCTAGCCCCGGATCACCAGGCTGCTGCGGTCGACCTTGGTGATGTCGCCGGTGCCGGTCAGCGCCATGCTGATGTCCAGTTCCTTGCGCATGATCTCCAGCGCCTTCGTGACGCCGGCCTCGCCCATCGCCGCCAGGCCGTAGAGGAAGGCCTTGCCCATCAGGCAGCCGCGGGCGCCCAGGGCCACGGCCTTGAGGATGTCCTGGCCGGACTGCACGCCGCCGTCGAACAGCACCTCGGTCTTGTCGCCGATCGCCTGGACGATTCCCGGCAGGGCCGAGATCGAGGACCGCGCGCCGTCCAGCTGCCGGCCGCCATGGTTGGAGACCACTACGGCGTCGGCGCCGGTCGAGGCCGCGATCCGCGCGTCATCCTCGTCCAGCACGCCCTTCAGGATCAGCTTGCCGGGCCAGATGCTGCGCACCCATTCGACATCCTTCCAGCTCAGCGACGCGTCGAACTGGCTGGCGGTCCATTGCGACAGGGTCTTAAGGCTGTCCGCGCCCTTCACATGGCCGTCCAGGTTGCCGAAGCTGCGGCGCTTGCCGAACAGCACCTTCATCGCCCAGGCCGGCTTGGTGGCGATGTCGAGCGCGTTGGCCAGGGTCAGCCGCGGCGGCACGGCCAGGCCGTTCTTCAGGTCGCGGTGGCGCTGGCCCTGGATCTGCAGGTCCAGCGTCAGCACCAGGGCCGAGCATCGCGCCGCCTTCGCCCGCTCGATCAGCGACTGCGAGAAGCCGCGGTCGCGCATGACGTAGAGCTGGAACCAGAACGGCTTCTTCACCGCCGCCGCCACGTCTTCGATCGAGCAGATCGACATGGTCGACAGGCAGAACGGGATGCCGAAGGCCTGGGCCGCCCGGGCGCCGTGGATCTCGCCGTCGCCGTGGAACAGCCCGGTCAGGCCGGTCGGCGCGATGGCCAGCGGCATGGCCACGTCCTCGCCCAGAATCGTGGTCGCGACCGAGCGCTTGTCGACGTCGATCATCACCCGCTGACGCAGGCCGATCGCCGCCAGGTCCGCCCGGTTCGCCCGCAGCGTCACCTCGTCATAGGAGCCGCGGTCGGCATAGTCGAAGATCGCGCGCGGGATGCGCCGGGCCGCCAGCGCTCGCAGGTCCTGGATGTTGGTGATCGTCGGCATCTGGGTCTTCTGGGCAAAATTTTTATGTCTGATAAATTGCGCGGACGCGGCTGTCACCCCCGCAATTCCGCCGCGGCCATCTTTACACATCCCGGCCGGCACGCCAGGGTGGCGGCCATCATGACGACGACTCTCTCCCGCCTCGACCGCGCCCTCGCCGCACTCCCCCGCCTCTATCCCGGGCCCGGCGGCGCCGCCGCTGTGCTGCGGGACGGCGAGATCCTGGCCCGCCACGCCTGGGGCTGGGCCAATGCCGAGCGGCGCATCCCGTTCACGCCGAAGTCGCTGTTCCGGATGTGCTCGGTCACCAAGCAGTTCACCTGCGGCCTGGTGCTGGACGCCTTCCCGGACCCGACGGTGCTGGACGGCGACGTGCGCGCCCGCCTGCCGCTGCTGCAGGGCGAGGCGCCGGGCGCGCTGCACCTGTGCCACAACCAGTCCGGCCTGCGTGACTACTGGGCCGTGGCGATGCTGCACGGCGCGCCCGCCGAGTCGCCTTTCGGCGACCGCGAGGCGGAGCGCGTGATCACCGGCACCCGGTCGCTGCACTTCGCGCCGGGCACCCGCTATTCCTACGTCAACCAGAACTTCCGGCTGCTGTCCGACATCCTCGAAGCCCGCACCGGCCGTGGCTTCGGCGAGCTGCTGCGCAGCCGCATCTTCGACCGCGCCGGCATGGACAGCGCCATCCTGGCCGCCGACACCCGCGCCATGCCGGACGGCACCGAAGGCTATGAGGGCACGCAGGCCGGCGGCTTCCGCGCCGCCGAGAACCGCATTCTGTGGACCGGCGATGCCGGCCTCGGCGCCAGCTTGGACGACATGATCGCCTGGGAGCGCCACATCGACGCCACCCGCGACGATCCGGAGGCGCTGTACAGCCGCCTGTCGGCGCCCACGACCTTCTCGAACGGCGCCGCCGCGCCCTACGGCTTCGGCCTGAACCGGGCGACCGAGTTCGGCCGCGCCTATACCGGTCATGGCGGCGCGCTGCGCGGCTGGCGCAGCCATCGCCTCTATGTGCCGTCGGAGCGGGTGTCGGTGGTGGTGCTGTTCAACCATCTCTCCGACGCCCAGGCCGCGGCGCTGGACCTGCTGGCAGCCGTGCTGGACGAGGAGCGGACGAAGCCGGCCGCCGACCTGCCATCGCCCGCCTGGCTCGGCGCCTATATCGAGCCCGAGACCGGGCTGTCGGCCCGTATCGATATGGCTGACGGGAAGGTGCGGCTGCGCTTCGGCCATTCGGCGGAGAAGTTGGAGCTGCAGCCGGACGGCAGCGCCGGCAACGGGCGCACCCGGCTGCGGCCGGCGGCCAACGGGCTGTGGCTGGACCGGCCGCAGGAGAACCAGAGCTCCCGCCTCGCCCCCTGCAATGGCGAGCCCGCGATCGACCTCGGCGGCCGCTACCGCTGCAATGAGCTGGACGCCGAGCTGGAGGTGGTCGATGCCGGCGGCACGCTGTATGGCGGCTTCTCCGGTTTCCTCGGCCAGGGCCGGATGGAGCTCCTGGACCCAGTCGGGCCAGATCTTTGGGCCCTGCCCTGCCCGCGCGCGCTGGACCACACCCCGCCGGGCGACTGGACCCTGGCCTTCCGCCGGGACGGCAGCGGCCGGGTCGCGGAAGTCGAGGTCGGCTGCTGGCTGGCCCGGCGGCTGCGGTACGAGCGGGTGGGCTAAGGCTGCGGTTTCTGACTTACCGGGCTCGACCACGGATATCCGGTTCACTTTCCTGTCATCCTCGGGCTTGACCCGAGGATCCAGGGGCTTTCATAGCAGCTTTCGACTGCCCCTGGATTGCCGGGTCAAGCCCGGCAATGACAATAGGGGCTGGGTCGATTTGCCGAGCCACTGATCGCTTGACCTATCCAGAACAAAAATCGAACATGCCCTCCTGCACACACGGGAGGACCCCATGACCAGCCAGTCCGACAAGGCCCTTGCCTTCCAAAGCCTGCATGCGCGGCCGGGCGTCTTCGTGATCCCGAATCCCTGGGACGCCGGCACCGCCAAGCTGCTCGCCGGGCTCGGGTTCGAGGCACTGGCCACCACCAGCGCCGGCCATGCCTTCACCCTCGGCCGCAACGACGGCGCGCAGAAGGTCAGCCGCGAGGAGACACTGGCCAATGCCCGGGCCGTCGTCGAGGCCACGAACCTGCCCGTCTCCGCCGATCTCGAGAACGGCTTCGGCGATGCGCCGGAGGCCGCGGCCGAGACCATCCGCCAGGCCGCCGCCGTCGGCCTGGTCGGCGGCTCGATCGAGGATGCCACCGGCCGCGCCGACGACCCGATCTACGGCCTCGACCAGGCGGTGGCGCGGGTGCGGGCCGCGGTGGCGGCGGCGCGGTCCCTGCCCTTCCCCTTCACCCTGACGGCGCGGGCCGAGAACTTCCTGCACGGCCGCCGCGACCTGGCCGACACGGTCCACCGGCTGCAGGCCTTCCAGGAGGCAGGGGCCGACGTGCTCTACGCCCCCGGCCTAGCGACCCGGGAGGAGATCGAGGCGGTGGTGCGCGCGGTCGACCGGCCGGTCAACGTGGTGATGGGTCTGGTCGGCGCCCGCTTCACGGTCGAGGAGTTGGGCCAGATCGGGGTCAAGCGGATCAGCGTCGGCGGATCGCTGGCCCGGGCCGCGCTAGGCGGCTTCCTGCGCGCCGCCCGCGAGATCAAGGACCAGGGCAGCTTCGGCTATGCCGACGACGCCGTGCCGCACAAGGAGATCAATGTCTTGTTCGCGGCGAGGTGAACACCGGCCTTCTCTCCGCCGTCATTGCGAGGAGGCGAAGCCGACGAAGCAATCCATTGTCCCGCGCGAGCGGATGGATGGATTGCTTCGCTGCGCTCGCAATGACGGTGTGAGGAATTCTGAGAGCCGCAGAGGCAGCGTAAGAAGTTCAAGTCCGAGGGTCTTCCGACCAGCCTTATCCAGGCCCATACTCCCTTTATGACCAGCCCCGACTCACGCCTCACCATCCGGCCGATGGCCGGGTCGCTCGGCGCCGACATCGACCTTGCCGGCCCGGTCGACGACACGCTCTTCGCCGCGATCCGCCAAGCCCTGGACGACCATCTGGTGATCCATCTGCACGGGCTCCACCTGGTGCCGGAAGAGCTGGTGGCGCTGACCCGCCGCTTCGGCACCATCAGCCGGGCGCCCTATATCACCCACATGGCCGAGCATCCGGACATCGTGGCCGTGAAGAAGACGGCGGATGAGCGCAAGGTCAGCACCTTCGGCAACGCCTGGCATTCGGATTTCAGCTTCCTGGACCAGCCGCCGATGGCGTCGCTGCTCTATGCCGTCCAGGTGCCGAGCCATGGCGGCGACACGCTGTTCGCCAACATGTACGACGCCTATGACGCGCTGTCGGACGGGCTGAAGGTGGTGCTGGACGGGCTCGACGCCATGCATTCCGGCAAGCCCTACGGCACCGGCGGCGTGCCGGGAAACGTCGCCGTCTCGAAATCGATCGGCATCGAGCGCAACCGGCCGGAGGCGGACCGCGAGGTCGCGCATCCGGTGGTGCGGGTCCATCCCGGCACCGGCCGCAAGGCGCTGTTCCTCAATTCGATCTACACCCAGCGCTTCGCCGGCATGACGGTGGAGGAGAGCAAGCCGCTGCTCCACTTCCTCTACGCCCATGCGGTCCGGCCGGAATTCACCTGCCGGCTGCGCTGGACCGCGGGCGACCTGGCGATCTGGGACAACCGCTGCACCCTGCACTACGCCGTCAACGACTATGACGGCCAGAACCGGCTGCTGTACCGCACCATGGTGCAGGGCGAGCGGCCGGTGCCGGCGGTGCCACGCGCCTAAGGATTCGTCGAGAGACGTTCCCTTCACTTGTCATTGCTGGGCTTGACCCGGCAATCCAGGGGCCACCGAGAGCGGCTCTTGAAAGCTCCTGGATCCTCGGGTCAAGCCCGAGGATGACAAGAAATGGAATAGAGACTTGGGCTCCCTCAGCCCTGTGGCTTATAAGCGATCGCCTCGATCTCGACCTTGCAGTCGACCATCATGTCGGCGCGGACGCAGGAGCGCGCCGGGCGGTCGCCGGTGAAGTAGCTGTCATAGGTGCGGTTGAAGGCCGCGAAGTCGCGGGTGTCGTCCAGCCAGACCGTCACCTTGATCACGTCGTCCAGCGTGCAGCCGGCCAGCTCCAGCGCCGCCTGGACGTTCTTCATGGTCTGCCGGGTCTGGATCTCGATGCCGCCGGTGACGACGACGCCGTTCTCGTCGAACGGCACCTGGCCCGAGACATAGACATAGTCGCCGGCCCGCACGGCCTTGGAGAAGGGCAGCTTCTGCCCGCCGGCGCCGGTGACGGTGGTTCCGAAATGCTCGCGCTTGCTCATGGTTCTTCCTATTTGACGGCGCCGAGGGCCAGGCCGCGCACCAGATAGCGCTGCAGCCAGGCGAAGACGATGGCGACGGGGATCGTCGCCAGGAACGTCGCGGCCATGACGTGATGCCACTCGATCGTATAGCGGCCGGCGACGAGGGAGAAAATCTTGATCGGCAGCGTGTGCGTCTCCGGCGCCCGCAGCAGGCTCAGCGCCACGGCGAACTCGTTCCAGGCGTTGATGAAGGTGAAGATCGCGGTCACCACCATGGCCGGCGCCGCCAGCGGCAGGAACACGCGGATCACGGTGCGGAAGCGCGACGCGCCCTCCAGCCACGCCGCCTCCTCCAAATCCAGCGGGATGGTGGCGAAATAGCTCTGCAGCATCCACACGGCGAAGGCGATGTTGAAGCCGGCATAGACCAGCACCAGCGAATCGACCGACCCGACGAGGCCGAGCCAGGCCACCAGTCGGAACAGCCCGATCACCAGCACGATCGGCGACAGCATCTGGGTGACCAGCAGGAAGTCGCGATACAGCCCCTGCCCGGGGAAGCGGTAGCGCGACATGGCATAGGCGGCCGGGATGCTGACCGCCAGCGCCAGCAGCGTCGCCAGGGTCGAGGCATAGAGGCTGTTCAGCAGCGCCGTGCCGAAATCCGTCGCCTGCCACATGGTGACGAAGTTCTCCCAGGCGATCCGGCTGGGCAGCCAGGACGGGTCGGCCGACAGCACCTCGGCCGCCGGCTTCAGCGCCGTCGCCACCATCACGGCGAAGGGGAACAGCACCACCAGGATCAGCGGCGACAGTGCCAGCCAGCACAGGATGCTCTTCCTAAGCATTGCGCTCGCTCCGCATCGCCATGCGCAGATAGATCAGGGTGAAGACCAGCAGGATGGCGAACATGATCAGCGAGATCGACGCAGCCTCCCCCATCTTCCCGAGCTGGAAGGCCAGCTTGTAGAGGTAGGTGACCAGGATCTGCGTCGAATCCGACGGCCCGCCCCCGGTCAGCACCCAGATGATCGGGAAGGAGTTGAAGACGTAGATGATGTTCAGCACCACCGCCATGTTGATGAAGGGCCGCATCAACGGCAGCGTCAGGGTGCGGAAGCGCTGCCAGGACGAGGCACCGTCGGTCGACGCGGCCTCGTAGATGTCGCTGGGGATCGAGGACAGCCCGCCCAGGAAGATCGTCACCGTGAACGGGACCGACACCAGGATGCCGATCAGGATCTGGATCGGGAAGGCGGTGGCGGCGGAGGCCAGCCAGATCACGTTGTGGTCGGTGATGCCGAGATCCTGCAGGGTCAGGTTCAAGAGGCCGGATTCGCCGTTCAGCGCCCAGCGCCAGACGATCGCCATCATGGTCAGCGACACCGACCAGGGCAGCATCACGATCACCCGGGCCAGGCCGCGGCCGTGGAACTCGGTGTTCAGGATCAGCGCCACGGGGACCGAGACCAGGACGGTGCCGGCCACCACCGCGGCGGTCCAGACCAGGGTGCGCCACAGGCTCTCCATGAACACCGGGTCGGCCAGGACGCTGCCGAGATTGGCCAGGCCGGTGAAGTCGCGCAGCTGGCCGAAGCGGTTGACCTGGTGCGACGCCACCGTCAGCAGGTCCCACACCGGATAGGCGATGATGAACGCCGCCAGCAGGAAGCTGGGCAGGATCAGCAGGAACGGGGTCAGGCCCGGCAGGCGGGCGGCCAGGGGCTGGGTCCGGCGCAACGCACCCTCTTCCTCCCCTTGCGGGAGGGGGGCGGGGGGAGGGGTTCGGGCAGCAGACCGGCTGTCAGACATGGTCCCGGTTCGGTTCTCGGAAGAGTTGCCGGCGGATTGGCTGCGGCAGCCCCCTCCCCCTACCCCCTCCCGCAAGGGGAGGGGGAGGTTCTGAGAGAGCCGGGCCTGTGCTGTCCTACTTCGCGCCCAGGACGCCGTTGGCCTGCTCGGCGGCGGCCTTCAGAGCCTCCTCCGGCTTGGCCTCGCCGAGATAGATCTTCTGCAGCGCCCGGCCGGTGGCGTCGGCGATCTCCTCCCACCCGGCGATGGTCGGGGCGAACTTGGCGCTCGGCAGCTGGGCGTTGAAGACCTTCAGGTTCGGGTCGTCGGTGAAGTAAGGCAGCTTGGCCACCGCCTGGTTCTCGGTCAGGAAGCCTTCATTCACCGTGAACTTCTCGCGCCAGTCGTTCTGGAACAGGAAGTCGAGGAACTTCCAGGCCTCGTCCTTCACCTTCGAGTTCTCGAACAGCACGATCGAATCCGTAACCGCATAGGTGGCGGAGGTGGTGCCCTTCGGCACCGGCGCCACGCCGTATTTCAGGTTCGGCGCCTCGGTCTTGATCTGGCTGGCCAGGAACGGCGCCGTGAACATCATGCCAATGCGGCCCTGCTTGAACAGGTTCTGCACGTCCTCGCGGTTGTAGGCGGTGACGCCCGGCTCGGTCAGCCCGTCATCGATCATCTGCTTG
>NZ_JBCNNF010000147.1:0-15536 GCF_039594555.1 Inquilinus sp. | reverse complement strand
GGCTGCAGGCATCAGCGGTGATGGGGGATGCCGCTGTGCCAGGACAAGCTAGCGCAGCAGGCCCGCCCGGCTAATCGCACATGCGATCAGTGCGGGGCATACCTAAGGATAGGTCAGGCCGTCCGCACCAGGTGCAGGTGCTTGGTGCGGTCGTCGTTCAGCACGATGCCGTCGGCCACCAGGCGGACCGTGAACTCCCAGCCGCCTGCCTCGATCGCGCCGGGCTTCGGCGGCGTGTCGGCGGTGGCCCGGCGCGGCACCGCCAGGAACAGGTCGGGGGCACGGGCCTCCAGCGCCGTCTGCCACACGCCATACGGGCTGCGCAGGCTCAGCACGGTCTCGCCTTCATCCTCGGCGATCGCGGCCTCGAAACCGGTGGCGGCGTCGGCATAGTGCCCGGCCAGGCCGGCCGTCACGGAGAGGGCGGCGTCGGCCAGGCGGCGGAAGCGCCGCGGGCGGCCGAACCAGCGCGTGTCCATGTCGCCGTCGTCGCGCGGCGCGAACTCCAGCGGCACGATCCCCCGCTCCGGCATGAAGGCGCCGTCGCCGACCTGCTCGATCGGCATGCCACCATTCATGTTGCTGACGAAGACGGGCTGCCCGTCCCGGACGGCCACGCCGAACACGTCGTCGCCATCCTCGGCCCGGTACAGGCCGATGGCCCGCTGCAGCCGCTCCGTGGCCGCCGTCTCGCGCGGCGGGCCGGGCTCATGGCCCAGCACCAGGTCCAGGATGCGGCGGGCCAGCGAGAACGGGCCCATATCGTCGGTGTTGCCGAGGATGACGATGCCGATCCCGGCCTCCGGGAAGCGCACCGATTCCGACCGGCCGCCGGCGACGCCGCCGCCATGGCCGATGCTGGCCAGGCCGCGATAGCGGCAGGTCACGAGGCCGAGGCCGTAGGGCGAGGGGATGCCGTCGATCACCGCGCCGGGCGCCGACATCCGGGCCAGCATCTCCGGCGTGCCGACCTTCGGCGCGTCGAGATTGGCCAGCCAGGTCTGCATGTCCTCCAGCGTCGAGACCATGCCGCCTTCGCCGCCCAGCACCACGCCCCATTGCGCCTTGTGCCAGCCGCCGTCGGGGCCGTGGGTGTGATGGTCGGCCAGCCGCGGCAGGATCTCGGAATCCCAGCGCATCAGCCGGGTGTCGCGCATGCCCAGCGGGCCGGTGATGCGCTGCTCCAGCAGCTCGTTGAAGCTCCGGCCCGAGACCTGCTCGATGATCTCCGACAGCAGGAAGAAGCCGGTGTTGCAATAGATCAGGTCGGTGCCGGGGCGGAAGTTGACGGCCTTGTGGCCGGCGATGATCCGCCGCGCCCCGGCGCGGGTGGAGGGCGCGCCGATGTCCAGCCCGCCCAGCATCATGATCTCCAGGAAGTCGCGCAGCCCGCCGACATTCGCCGCCAGGTGGCGCAGCGTCACCGTCTGCGGATACTCCGGCAGCCAGGGCAGGTGGTGGCGGACATCGTCCTCCATCGACAGCCTGCCCTCGGCCTCCAGCATCAGCGCCAGCAGCACGGTGAACTGCTTGGTCTGCGACCCGATGCGGATCACCGTGCGCGCGTCGATCGGCACGGCATGGGCCAGGTCGGCCATGCCGTAGAAGCCGCGATGGATCTCGCGCCCGTGCCGGGTGACGCTGACCGCGGCGCCGGGCGACTCCGGCCGGGCCCAGCGCGCGAACAACGCGTCGATCCGGGCGTTCAGGTTCGGGGGCAGGGGGCTGTCATGGGTCATCGCTTCCTCCCGGCAGAATAGGGGCGCGGTCGCGGCCGCCATAGGCGGCGCCGCAGCCTCCGTCGGCCGAGACTGCTGTGCTATAGCGTTTGTGTCAAATCCTTAAGTGTATCGGAAAATTCGAGGTCCTTGCGATCAACCCGGCCGCCGACATAGGGTGATCGACCATCCATCGGCGGATCCGTGCATGCCCACTCAGCCCAAGCTCGGGGAATGCCTGAAGGCACTGCGGCGCCGGCACGGCTGGACGCTGCAGGAGGTCAACCAGCGCACCGGGGTGGCGGTCTCGACCCTGTCGAAGGTCGAGAACGACCAGATGTCGCTGACCTATGACAAGCTGCTGCAGATCAGCGAGGGGCTGGGCGTCACCCTGGCGGAGCTGCTGTCGCCGCCGGCGGCCTCCGGCGAGATGCTGGCGCGGCGGGCGATCGGCCGGCCGGGCGAGGGGCTGCTGCAGGTCACCCCGAATTACGACTACCTGTATCTTTGCACCGAGCTGCAGCGGAAGCGGATGGTGCCGGTGTTGACCACGGTCAAGGTCCGCGACATTGCAGAATTCGGCCCGCTGGTCCGCCATTCGGGGGAGGAGCTCATCTACGTGCTGGACGGAGCGATTGAGGTGCACACCGACCATTACGCCCCGGTGCGGCTGGAGACGGGCGGCAGCATCTATCTCGACAGCACCATGGGCCATGGCTACGTCTCGGTGGGTGAGGGCGACGCCGTCGTCCTCGGCGTCTGCTCCAGCCCCGAGCCGGACCTGGAAGGGACGCTGCGCTCGCTGTTCGCGACCTGACCGGCGTGTGTCTTCATTTAAATAGCATTCGATATTGTTTATGAAAGATATTTCAATGATTGAGATTTATTGACACTCATTTCCGGAGACTTCACCATCCCTCGCAATCAGGTCCCGTCCACGGGGCCGCCAGCCGATTTCCGGGCCTGAGAGGACCGGCGGACAGGGCAAACCACGTCCCGCCGCTGCCTCCCGGGCCGGAGCCGGACAATGGAGGGGGAGCGATGAACGCCTGTCGATCGGCCTTGCTGGCCGTGAGCCTGATATCCCTGTCTCTGGCCACGGGCCACCCTGCGGCAGCCCAGACCCTTCCGCTCCACGGCCCGGGCCTCGGCAATCTCACCTACACCGATGCCGAGCTGTTCCGCGAGATCTCGACGATCGACTGGAACAACGGGACCTATCAGAACGGCATCCCGGTCGTGCAGTACACCATCCCCGGCAACACCAGCCCGCAGAAACCCTACGGCACCAATGTCGGGGTCATGCACAACGGCTACTTCGTCACCCTGTTCGCGCCGGACAGCGGCGAGGCGACCGGTGGGTTCCTGATCTACGACGTCAGCAACCCGCGCGACATCAAGCTGGTCAAGACGATCTACGAGCCGGACGGGCGGACCAAGGAGTTCCGAGAGCCGCACGCCTTCGGCCAGGCCACGATCGGCGGCAAGGACTACATCGCCCTGCCCAGCATCTACGGCGTCGAGTTCTGGGACTTCACCGACATCAACGACATCAAGCAGGTGAAGAAGCTGGTGCTGCCGGGCGTGAATGCCGGCGACTATGAGGACGTGAACTGGCAGATGTGGTGGCAGGCGCCCTATCTCTACGTCGCGTCGGCCAGCCGCGGCATGTTCATCGTCGACGCCCGCGACCCCGCCAATGCCAAGCTGGCCGACCGCGGCAACGGCCGGCCCAACCCGCTGCCGGTGGGCGAGCTGGGCGGCTTCCGCGCCGGCCCGATCTTCGCCATGGGCAACGAGATGGTGCTGACCTCGATGGAGACCACGTCGGGCTTCGCCACCCTCGACATCTCCGACCCGCTGAACCCGACCGTGATCGGCGGCAAGAGCACCTTCCCGAACTACTACGCCACCTGCTTCAACGGCCGGAAGCTCTACACCTCCGGCCGCAACGGCGACGGCAAGATGGCTGGCTACGACGTCTCGAACCCGCGCCAGGTCGTGATCGAGAACGAGACTACGCCGATCGAGGAAGGCCTCTATTGCGCCGCCCAGGACGACCACCTGATCGTCGGGGCGCAGCGCTACATCTTCAAGCTCGACATCACCAACCCCGCCTCCTATCCGGAGATCGGCCGGTCCGAGCGGGTGCCGGACAATGTGACGGTGCCGCCGCGCGGCAACCGCGACCCCGATCTCGGCCAGGTGGCGATGTTCGGCAATCTGGTCTTCGTCGGCAGCGACCACGGCACCAACACCGCGTTCCGGCCGCACCAGAAGGCGCCGGACACGACGCCGCCTGCGGTGCTGACCGTGTCGCCCGCCGCGGGCGTGCTGCACCAGGCCCAGACGTCGCGCATCGGCCTGGCCCTGTCCGACAGCATCCTGCCGGAGACGGTGAATGCCGACACCTTCATCGTCCGGCCCAAGGGCGGGGCGGCGCTGGCCGGCACCTACAGCGTGCAGCTGGGCATCGTCAACTTCTCCCCGGCCGAGCCGCTGCAGCTCAACACCGAATACGAGGTCGTGCTGACCGCCGGCGGGCTGAAGGACTATGCCGGCAATGGCCTGGCCACGGAGTTCGCCTCCAGCTTCACCACCGGCAGCCAGTTGGTCCCGACCTCCTATGTCAACCGTTGGCCGCTGGCCAGCACGCTGACCGACGTGGCCGGCAGCAATGACGGCAGGGCCGGCAGCCAGGACAGCTATGCCGATGGCGGGCTGGACTTCACCCCGCGCACCACCGGCGTGGAGCTGGAGAGCGACAGCATCGCCTACACGCTGGGCGGCACCGCCACCGTCAGCTTCCGGATGAAGACCAGCCAGATCGGCAACAGCAACCCGTGGCAGGCGCCGGGCATCTTCGGCCGCGACCAGGTCGGCGGCGCCAATGACGTGTTCTGGGGCTGGATCGACAATGCCGGCTATCTGAATCTTTCGGTCGGCGACCGCAACGCCAGCAATCCGGTCACCCGGTCCGCGGCGCCGGTCAATGACGGGCAGTGGCACCAGGTCGCCATGACCCGCGATTCCGCCACCGGCGCGCAGTCGATGGTGATCGACGGCGTCAAGGTCACCTCCACCGGCACCCCCGGCGTCATGGGCATCTTCGACAAGCTGCAGATGCTGGGGCAGATCCAGGGCAACCCGGTCGCCTTCAAGGGCATCCTGTCCGACGTCCGGGTCTACAAGCGGGTGCTGACCGATGCCGAGATCGACGGCATCTTCAACCCGCGCCCGTCGGTGCTGCCGCAGCAGCAGGTGGCCAAGGCGGTCGCGCTCGACCCCGCCGCGCTGGGGCTCAGCGGCGCGAAGTACATCTGGAACTTCGGCGACGGCAGCGCGCCGGTGACCACCACCGCGGCCAGCCCGATCGCGCGCTACACCTATCCTACGCCGGGCAACTACACCGTGTCGGTGACGGTGGTGACCGAGGATGGGACCGAGACCTCCTTCTCCTTCCTGCAGAGCGTGATCTACCCGGTCACCGCATCGGCCCCGACCCACAGCAGCAACATCGTCGGCAACGCCACGGCGGTCTACGCCCTCGACCCCGATGCCGGCACCGTCGCCGCGATCGACGCCGCCACCCTGGCCAAGTCCTGGCAGATGTCGGTCGGTAAGGAGCCGAAGACCCTGGCCCTCGGCCCCGGCGGCAAGCTGTGGGTCGCGGTGCAGGGCGACGACAAGCTGCTGCGCATCGACCCGCTGACCAAGGCGGTCAGCACCTTCGCCCTCGATTACGGCAGCGCTCCCTATGGCGTGACGTTCACGCCGGACGGCAGCAAGGGCCTTCTGACCCTGGCCGGCAAGTCGGTGCTGGCGGTGTTCAACCCGTCGACCGGCGCCATCACCCGCCGGGTGACGCTGCCGGGCGGCGGCGACGTGCGCGGCATCGCCGTCAGCGCCGACTCGAAGACGGCCTATGTCACCCGCTTCCGCTCGAAGATGAATCAGGGCGAGGTCTACAAGGTCAACCTCGCCACCACGGCCGGCCCGACCGTGATCGCCCTGCCGGTCGACACGACGACCCCGGCCACGGAGGCCGCGGCGCCGGGCGTGGCCAACTACATGAACCAGGTCGTGATCTCGCCCGACGGCCGGCGCGCCATCCTGCCGTCGAAGAAGGACAACATCGTCCAGGGCCGCTACCGCAAGCAGATCGACCTGAAGGCCGACACCACCGTGCGCTCGATCCTGTCCCAGCTCGACCTGGCGCAGGGCAAGGAGGTGTTCGCCGAGCAGATCGACTTCAACAACCGGGCGCCGGCGCGCGCCGCGCTGTTCGCCCCCAGCGGCAACTACATCTTCGTCGCCGAGATGGAGTCGAACAGCGTCGAGATCGTCGACCCCTATCGCCGCGCGGTGGTCGGGTCGATCGCCGGCATCGGCCGCACGCCGCATGGCCTCTATCTCGACGCCGCCCGCAAGCGGCTGTTCGTCAACGCCTTCCTCGACCGCGGCGTCACCGTGCACGACGTCAGCAAGGTGCTGACCGGTGAGGATTTCGTCACCCCGGCCCCGACGGCGATCCCGACCGTGGCGACCGAGCCGCTGCCGGTCGCGGTGCTGGCCGGCAAGCGGGTCTTCTACAACGCCGCCGACCCGCGGATGAGCAGCGAGAGCTACATCTCCTGCGCTAGCTGCCATGTCGACGGCGACAGCGACGGCATGGTCTGGGACTTCACCCAGCGCGGCGAGGGGCTGCGCCGCACCATCTCGCTGCAGGGGCGGCAGGGCGTCGGCCCGGCCATGGGCAAGCTGCACTGGACCGCAAATTTCGACGAGCTGCAGGATTTCGAGAAGGACATCCGCGACGAGTTCGAAGGCGCCGGCTTCATGAGCGACGCCGACTATGCCGCCACCATCAACCCGCTGGGCCCGAAGAAGGCGGGCAAGAGCGCCGATCTCGACAACCTCGCCGCCTATGTCACATCGCTCAGCACCTTCCCGCGCAGCCCGTTCCGGACGGCGCAGGGCTGCCTGACGGCGGAGGCGCAGCGGGGCCAGCAGGTGTTCCAGGCGGCCAGCTGCACCACCTGCCACGGCAATGCCGTCAGCCAGGACAACCAGCGGCACGATGTCGGCACGGTGCAGCCCTCCTCCGGCACCGGGTCGGGCCAGCCGCTGGCCGGGGTGGGCTTCGACACGCCGACGCTGACCGGCATTTGGCAGTCGTCCTCCTATTTCCACAATGGCCAAGCGGCGACGCTGGCGGATGTGTTCCGCCCCAATCTCAGCGCGGTGCATGGCGGCAGGATCGGTGTCGGCAATATCGCGGCCGTCACCGCTTATCTTCGCTCGCTGGACGGGCAGAACGCCTGCGCCGGGGTGGCCAGCCGGTAGCCGGCGCCACCCGCGTCCCCGGGCAGGCTGCGGTGGGGCAGCCTGCCCGGTCTTGTTTCTTTGAAGACCGGCTCTCTGGCCTTTCTCGTCATTGCGAGGAGGCGAAGCCGACGAAGCAATCCATCGTCCCGCAAGAGCGGATGCATGGATTGCTTCGCTGCGCTCGCAATGACGGTGCTGGGAATGCGGATCGGTCACCCCGGCAGGAACCGCCGCCGCTCCTCCTCGAAGCGGCGGGCGATGAACTGGCGGCACAGCGCCACCCGCCGCAGCCCGGCGGTGTCCGGATGCGACAGGATGAAGTAGCTGCGGCGGAACCCGACCTCCGGCAGGATCCGCACCAGCCCCGGCACATCGGCGGCGGCGAAGTCGTGCAGCACGCCGATGCCGATGCCGGCTCGCACCGCCTCCAGCTGCCCGGTGGCGCTGGCGCAGCGGAAGCGCCGGGGCGACCGGCCCTCCAGCGCCCAGGCATAGTCCAGCCCCGGGGCGTAGGCGTAGTCCTCCACCCCCGTCACCACGACATGATCGGCCAGCGCGTCGGCGTCCTTCGGCGTGCCCGCCGTAGCGAGATAGTCGGCCGCGGCATAGATTCCGAGGCTGTAATCGGTCAGCCGCGACACGATCAGCCGTCCCTCCACCGGCCGGTCCAGCCCGATCGCCAGGTCGGCCTCTCGCCGCGACAGCGAGAAGCTGCGGGGCAGGGGCACCAGCTCGACCGTCAGGCTGGGATACTGCCGGGCGAAGCGCCCCAGCTCCCGCGCCAGGAAATGGTTGCCGAGGCCGTCCGGCGCGCCGATGCGCACCGTGCCCGTCACCTCCGCCTCGTCCTCCCGCAGCCCTTCCGCCGCGCCCAGCAGCGCGGTCTCGATGCCCTCGGCCACCGGCAGCAGCCGCTCCCCGGCCTGGGTCAGCACCGACCCGGCCGGCCGCCGGTCGAACAGCACCGTGCCCAGATCCGCCTCCAGCGCGTCCAGCCGGCGCGCCACGGTGGCGTGGTTCAGCCCCAGCTTGCGCGACGCGGCCAGCAGCTGGCCCTGCCGGGCGACCGCCAGGAAGACGCGCAGATGGTCCCAGTCCATGGCTATAAATCCCGCACAACGGTTGCTCGATCCTGTGCGTTGATGCGCGTCGGGTAAAGCGGGAAGGTGCCGGCAGCAGAGGAGGAGACGACCATGCCCACCGAGATCCAGCATTTCATCGGCGGCCGCCGGGTTCCGGGCGCCAGCGGGCGCAGCGCCCCGGTCTTCAACCCGGCCACCGGCCAGCAGAGCGGCAGCGTCGCCCTGGCTTCGGTCGACGATGTCCGCGCCGCCGTCGCCGCGGCGAAGCAGGCGCTTCCGGAATGGGCGGCGACCACGCCGCTGCGCCGCGCCCGCATCCTCAACCGCTTCCTGCGCATCGTCGAGGAGCGGACCGACGAGCTGGCCGCCGCCATCACCGCCGAGCACGGCAAGGTGCTGAGCGACGCCCGCGGCGAGGTCCAGCGCGGCATGGAGGTGGTCGAGTTCGCGACCGCCGCGCCGCAGCTGCTGAAGGGCGAGGTGACGGAGAATGTCGGCACCCGGGTCGACAGCCACTCGCTGCGCCAGCCGCTCGGCATCGTCGCCGGCATCACCCCGTTCAACTTCCCGGCCATGGTGCCGATGTGGATGTTCCCGGTGGCGCTGGCCTGCGGCAACTGCTTCATCCTGAAGCCGTCGGAGCGCGACCCCTCGGCCTCGCTGCTGCTGGCCGACTGGCTGAAGGAAGCCGGGCTGCCGGACGGCGTGTTCAACGTCGTGCATGGCGACAAGCAGGCGGTGGACGCGCTGCTGTTCGACCCCGACATCGCGGCGATCAGCTTCGTCGGCTCCACCCCGATCGCCCGCTACATCTACGAGACCGCGGCGCGCACCGGCAAGCGCTGCCAAGCGCTGGGCGGCGCCAAGAACCACATGATCGTGATGCCGGACGCCGATCTCGACCAGGCGGTCGACGCGCTGATGGGCGCCGCCTACGGCTCGGCCGGCGAGCGCTGCATGGCGATCTCGGTCGCGGTGCCGGTCGGCGAGAAGACCGCCGAGGCGCTGATGGCGCGGCTGGAGCCGCGGGTCCGCGCCCTGGCCATCGGCCCGGGCACCGACCCGGAGGCCGAGATGGGGCCGCTGGTCACCCGCCAGCATCTCGACAAGGTGCGCGGCTACATCGACTCAGGCGTCGCCGAGGGCGCGAAGCTGGTGGTCGACGGGCGCGATTTCCGCCGCCAGGGCTATGAGGACGGCTATTTCATCGGGGGCTCGCTGTTCGACCATGTCACCACCGACATGAAGATCTATCGCGAGGAGATCTTCGGGCCGGTGCTGTCGGTTGCCCGGGCGCCGGACTACGAGACCGCGGCCGGGTGGATCAACCGGCATGAATTCGCCAACGGCACGGCGATCTTCACCCGCGACGGCGACGCCGCACGCGAATTCGCCAGCCAGATCCAGGTCGGCATGATCGGCATCAACGTGCCGATCCCGGTGCCGATGGCCTTCCACTCCTTCGGCGGCTGGAAGTCGTCGCTGTTCGGCGACCACCACATGCACGGGCCGGAGGGGGTGCGCTTCTACACCAAGCTGAAGACCATCACCACCCGCTGGCCCACCGGCATCCGCGCCGGCGCCGAATTCGTCATGCCGACGATGAAGTAGGGGGGCGGGCACAGCGGTGCCTGCGACCGAGATCTGTTCTTGAGCCTTCGACCAGGGGCGTGCCGTCCGGCGCGCCCTTTTTCGCGGCCGGCCTCAGGGGCTCCGAGTCAGGGTTGCGCCTCCGCGATGTGCTTGTTCACCGTGGCGATGAAGGCGCGCAGGCGGTGAAGACGCCTCATGTCGCGATGATAGCCCATCCAGATATCCCGGCCGGGCGGCTCCGCCGGCAGGGCGAGCCGGCGCAGGCCCGCCATCTGGTCGCCGACCACCTGCGGCAGAACGGCGATACCGATGCCTAGCCTGCACATGCGCCCCTGCACATTCCGGTTGTTCGAGCGCAGGACGGGCCGCGCATTCGGGAAGCTCTCCTCGAGCCAGGCGATATCCGGGAACTGGCCTGTCGACGTGTCGTGGGTGATCAGGCGGAAGCCGGTTCCATCGCCATAGGCCGGCTCGGGGGAGTCCGCCGCGACATAGGCGCCATAGGCCAGTCGGACCAACCGCCGCTGCACGACATCGGGCGTGTTGAACGGGACGATCCGGAAGGCGATGTCGGCCTCCCGCTGGGCAAGGCTGAACAGGCGGGTGCCCGTCAGGATCTCGAGATCGACGAGGGGATAGGCCTTGGCGTAATCGGCGATGATCGGCGGCAGGACATAGGCGCCGAACCAGTCGGCCGACGATATGCGCAGGCTGCCCTGAAGGTTCTGCTCCTGCCCGGCGAGCCGCCGTTCCATGGCTAAGGCGCCTTCTTCCATCTGCTCCGCCATGGCGATGACGGCATTGCCCTCCTCGGTCGGAATGAAGCCGTCGGCCGTTCTCTGGAACAGCGTATGGCCGGTCGCCTGCTCGAGAGCCCGGAGGCGACGGCCGACCGTCGGATGGCTCAGGCGAAGCGCACGGGCGGCACCGCCCAGCGTGCCATAACGGGCTATGGCCAGAAAGATCCGGACGTCGCTCCACTCCATCGGGCCGACCCACAAAAGTGAACGGAGATCGTTCGATACTGTCAGTTATCGTACAGATCTGATCATCCCAAATCCACCTGGTGCGGACGAGCCGCTCGTAAAGCGGGCCCTCGTCCGGCGGATCACAGGAGGATCTGGTGAAAACCTGGCTGATTACCGGATGTTCGTCCGGCCTGGGGAAGCAGCTTGCCGAGGCGGTCGCCGGGCGCGGCGACCGGCTCGTCGCCACCGCGCGTTCGGTCGATGCCTTGCAGGCGCTGTGCGACCGCTACCCCGATACAGTGCGCGGCGTTGCGCTTGACGTCACGCAACCCGGCGCCGCCGCGGAGGCGGTCGCGCTGGCCGAGAGCGCCTTCGGCGGCCTCGACGTCCTGGTGAACAACGCCGGATTCGGCTTCTTCGGGGCGATCGAGGAGGCGGAGCCCGGCGAATACCGTCCGGTGTTCGAGGCGAATGTGTTCGGCCTGATCGAGACGACCCGGGCCGCGCTGCCGGCGCTCCGCAAGCGCGCAGGAGCCTGCATCGTCAACCTGTCCTCCGGCGCCGGCATCGCGGGTTCCGCGGGCTCCGGCATCTACAACGCGACCAAGTTCGCGGTGGAAGGCCTGTCGGAGGCGCTGGCGGAGGAGCTCCGCCCCCTGGGGCTGAACGTGATCATCGTCGAGCCCGGCCCGTTCCGCACCGAGTTTCTCGGTCGCTCGATCGTCACCGCGGCGCGGAAGATCGCCCCCTATGCCGACATCGCGCAGGCGAGGCGGCAGTATCGCGAGACCAACAACGGCAAGCAGGCGGGCGATCCCGCCAAGGCCGTCGCCGTGATGCTGCAGGCCATCGATTCCGAGCATCCGCCGCTGCACCTGCCGCTCGGGCCGCGAGCCCACGCGATCGCGGAGCGGAAGCTCGAAGCATTCCGCGCCGATATCGCCGCCTGGCGCGACATCTCCATCGCCACCGATTTCGACACTCGGAACTGAGGAAGACTGCCGTGACCACCATGTACGTGACCTATGCCGGCAATGCCGACACGCCGTTCGACCGCGAGCATTGGATCAATGTCCATTTCCCGCTCGTGCGCGAATGCTGGGGCCCGTACGGGCTGGAACGCCTCGCGGGCTTTTTTCCGCGGGGAGATGGCGGCGGCCTGATCGCCGTCGCGATCTGCGTCTTCCGGGACGAGGCCGCCATGGAAACGGCCCTGGCCTCACCGGAAACGACGCGGGTGATGGCCGACGTGGATCTGGTCACCGCCGTCAAGCCGCAGCGCAGCCTGGCCGTACCTCTCTGAGCGCCACCGCGACCGCCGTCGGAGCGACCTGACCGGGTCGGCGATGGCGACGTTCACCATCGAGAACGGAAAGCATCCGTGAGCACGATAGAATCTCAACCGGAGCCCCTGTTGGCTGCCCGGCCCCGGGGTGACGTTGCCTCGCCCGACCCGCGCCGCTGGGCCATGTTCGTGATCCTGCTGATCGGCGCGTTCCTGCCGCCGCTCGATTTCTTCATCGTCAATGTCGCCCTGCCCTCGATCCGTGGGGAATTGGGCGCCTCGTCCTCTGCCGAGCAGCTCGTCATTTCCTCCTATGCCGGGCTCTATGCCGTGACGCTGATCACCGGCGGCCGCCTTGGCGATCTCTATGGCCGCGGCCGGGTGTTCTTCATCGGGCTGGTCGGCTTTGCAGCGGCATCGACGCTGTGCGGCCTTGCAGGGGCGCCATGGGCGCTCGTCGTCGGCCGCGCCTTGCAGGGCGTGACCGCGGCGGTAATGGCGCCGCAGGCGCTCGCCTCGGTGCAGGCGATCTTCCCTGAAGGCGAAAAGCCGCTCGCGCTCAGCCTGTATGGCGCGGTCTTCGGCCTGGCCTCCGTGGTCGGTCAGGCGCTCGGCGGCATCTTGATTTCGCTCGATCTCTGGGGCTTGGGCTGGCGGGCGATCTTCCTCGTCAACCTGCCGGTGGCGCTCCTGGTCGTGCTGTTCGGCATTCCCCTGCTGAAGGAAACGCGGGCCCAGGACGCGTGCAGGCTGGATCTCGGCGGCACGGTGTTGTCGATGGCGACGCTGGGCGCGCTGATCGTGCCGCTGATCGAGGGGCGCGAGGCGGGCTGGCCGCCATGGTCCTGGCTGTCGCTCATGGCCGCGCCCGTGCTGGCGTGGTTCTTCTGGCGCTATGAGATTCGGCTGGCCCGGGCGGGCGGCACGCCCCTGGTCGATCCGGCCGCCATGCGGGCACCGGGGCTGGGCCGGGCGCTGCTGATCGCGCTGCTGTTCTACGCGATCGCGGCCTTCTTCCTGCTGTTCTCGGTCTATCTGCAGGATGCGCTGCACAGGACCGCGCTGGCCGCCGGCCTGGTTTTCCTGCCCTTCGGTGCGGGATTCCTGCTGGGGCCGCTGTCGACTCCGTTCTGCCGGCGCATCCTCGGTGCCTATGTCAATCCGGTCGGCATGGGGCTGGAGGCCGCCGGGTTTGTCGGCCTGGTCTGGGCCATCATGGCGGCGCCGGCCGGGGTGTCCCCCGCGCCCGTGCCGCTTGCCGTCCTCCTGTTCGTCATCGGTTTCGGCCAGGGGCTCGCCCTGCCGACCTTGATGCGGATGGTGACGGGCCGCGTCGCGCCGGCCCTGTCCGGCATGATCGCCGGCGTTGCCAGCTCGACCTTGCAGGTCGGCACCGCGCTCAGCGTCGCGGTGATCGGCGGGATCTTCTACACCGTCCTCGGCGCGCGCACCGATCCGGCGGCCCTCACCCAGGCCTTTGTCATTGCCATCCTCTGCATCGCCGCCTGCCTCGCCATTGGCGCGGGTCTGAGCGTCGCCCTGGCCCGGCGGCCTGCCCCGCCGCCGAATGAAGAGGATGCGGAGCGGCCCCGTGGCCGACATCGCCTCGACGACGGGCAACCAGACCATATCGGCGCGCCAAGACCGTGCGGGCCGGCGTGACAGAACCCTCTCGGACTCGATGACCGGGGCGTGAACCGGATGGCGGGCTTCAACTCGGAGAGACTATCGCACGCATCCCAGCTCAACTGATCGCCATCCTCCATCATTCCAAGGCGTGCCGGTTCTGCCGGCGCGCCCTTTTCTGTTTGGCCCACCGACAAAGCGCTTGACGCCGCCGGCAAACCTCGCTTTGTTGAAGGGAAGAAATTTCAGTCATTGAAATTTACATCAACAACCGGCTGCGCAAGGACGCCGCCGGAATCAGGGGAGGATGAATGATGACGACACTTCGCGCACGGTTCCTGGCGGGCGCCGCCCTGGCGATGGCCCTGTCCGGCGCTGCGACGGCCCCGGCGAATGCCGCGGAGCCGTTCCGCTGCGCGCCGGGCGAGCTCTACGCCATGAACGTGATGGTCTCGGGCGTCGAGTACTGGTTCCCGGTCTATGAGATGTTCAAGCAGGCCGGCAAGCAGATGGGCTGCGAGACCATCTACACCGGCACGCCCGACTACGACGTCACCAAGCAGATCGCCAGCTTCGACCAGATCCTGGCCCGCCAGCCCAAGGGCATCCTGGTGCATCCGATGAACTCCGACCCGTTCATCGAACCGATCAACCGCGCCATCGAGCAGGGCACGGCGATCGTCACCTTCGCCGCGGACTCGCCGAACTCGAACCGCACCGCCTTCATCACCTCGAACAACGACCTCGAGGGCAAGGGCGCGGCCGACGCGGTGGCCGAGGCGATGGGCGGCAAGGGCGAATACGGCGTGCTGGAGAATCCCGGCCAGGACAACCATGACCGCCGCGTCGCCGCCTTCATCAAGCGGATGGAGGAGAAGTGGCCGGACATGAAGCTGGTGGCCCGCGCCGCCTCGAACCAGGACCCGAACAAGGCCTACCAGGCCGTGCTGTCGATGGCCCAGGCCAACCCCAATCTCGGCGCGCTGTTCATGCCGGAGGCGAACTCTGCCCTCGGCGCCGCCCAGGCCAGCGTCGAGCTCGGCGGCAAGATCAAGGTCATGACCGCCGACGTGAACGCCAAGATCCTCGACATGATCAAGGCCGGCCAGGTCTTCGGTTCGGTCAACCCGAACCAGGGCATGCAGGGCTATATGGGCTTCATGGCGCTGTACATGGCCGCCCATCCTGAGCTGATCGACCCGATGAACGACGCCAAGAGCGCCGGCAAGAATCCGATGGTGATCCCGTTCATCGACAACGGCTACGCCGTGGTCACGGCGTCCAATGCCGACGATTTCTACTGGGACAAGTACCTGAAGCGTCGCGGCACCAAGGGCATCGACGAGTAACCGCCGATCCGACCGCCGGCCGGGACCGCCCCGGCCGGCCTCCGCGACCCAGGAAGGCCGTCGACGTGACCGCACCGCCGCTTCTCACCGTCCACGACATCGCCAAGAGCTTCGGCCCGGTCCGCGCGCTGTCCGGCGTGCGGTTCGAGCTGCGCGCCGGCGAGGTGCACGCCTTGATGGGCGAGAACGGCGCCGGCAAGTCGACGCTGATGAACGTGCTGGGCGGCGTGCACCAGCCGGACCGCGGCACGGTCAGCCTGGACGGCCGGCCGGTGCGGATCCCCAGCCCGGCCGCGGCCCAGGCGCTGGGCATCGGGCTGGTGCATCAGGAGATCGCGCTGTGCCCCGACGCCACGGTGGCCGAGAACATCTTCATGGCCGAGACCAACCGCCGCCGCGGCCTCGGGCGCGGCCTGTGGCTGGACACGCGCGACCTGAAGCGGCGGGCCGAAGCGGTGCTGGCCAGCCTGCACCCGGTGCCGGTCGACGTGAAGGCCGGCGAGCTGCCGATCGCCAGCCAGCAGATCGTCGAGATTGCCAAGGCCCTGACCCTGAACTGCCGGGTGCTGATCCTGGACGAGCCGACG
>NZ_JBCNNF010000146.1:0-15565 GCF_039594555.1 Inquilinus sp. | reverse complement strand
GCCGCTGCATAGTCCTGCCACGTGGCGAAGCCGTAGGTCCGCGCATCCTCCAGCCCGCGCGGCGCGCCGTCAGTGACGTGCAGGAGCGCGATCCCGGGCAGGTGCCGCAACTGCCCGCCGATACCGATCGTTTCGTCATCGGGGTGGGCGACGACGACCGCCGCCTCGGCCGGGGCGACCGCAGTCCCGGCCAGGGACGACAGCAGCGTCGATGCCGCGGCCCCCATCGCTCAGCCCAATGCCCGCCGCGGCTCCGCCCGGGTGCCGTAGCGGCGGATCATGTCGGCGCAGAAGGCGGCGAACTCCGCCTTGTCGACCGGCGGGCTGGTGTGGTGGGGCATCAGGCCGCGATGTTCCGGCGTGAAGCAGAAGGTGACGGTGACGTCGAAATCCGCCAGCGCCTCCATCTGCCGGTCGAACCAGGCCAGCGCGTCCGGCCGGAAGCTGTCGGCCCAGGACAGGCCGGTGCGCAGATGCGTGACGCCGAGCCGCTTCATCCAGGCCACGGAGTCGTCCAGCCGGTGGTCCTGGTAGTGGAACCACTGACACAGGCCCATGGCCGGCGCGTGCCGGGCGAAGCGCTCCAGCGCCGGCTTGGGCGTGCCGTCCTCGCGCAGCAGGCCCATGTAGAAGTGCCGGTAGTAGGACGAGCCTTCGGCCTCCCGGTGCCGGGTCGTCGCCTCCCAGGCGCTGGGCAGATCGTACAGGCTGTACCAGTGGATGCGCGGCGCCCGGCCGACGAGAAGCTCGGCGGTGCGGTCGAGGCCCCAGGCCTGCACCTCCTCCGCCCCGAAGCTGGAGACGCCGACCTCGCTGACCCAGACCGGCAGGTCGGTGACGGCCCGGATCTCGTCCAGCTTGGCGGGCCATTCCCCGATCTGCCACAGGTTCCAGTCCAGCGGGAAGCCGTGCACCGCCACCGCGTCGAGGCGGTCCAGCACGCCGCGCCGCTTCATGCCCTCGATGAAGACCGGGTCGATCGGCGAGATGCCGCCCAGCACCCTCGGGATGTCCGGGTTCTCGGCGGCGATGGCGTCGGCCGCGGCGATCGCCATGTCGGCGAACAGCGCCCAGTCCGGATCGAGCTCGCGGTCCCAATGCGACTTGTTGTTCGGCTCGTTCCAGATCATCGCCGCTTCGATCATGCAGTCCTCCCGCGGTTCGGATACACGGCGCCTTCCCCCTCCGGCCGGCCGGCGGGGCGGCAGAGATAGACCTCCGGCTCCGGATGCCCGGTGATCTCGAAGCCGGCGCTGCGCAGCATCGCCTCGACGCAGGCGCGGTTCGGCACCCACCAGTTGGTCGGGTCGTCGGCGTAGCGGTGCTCGATGAAATGCAGCTTCGGGAAGTCCGGCCGGTCGAACAGCGCCTCGTTCCAGAACGGATAATTGGGTTCCAGTGGCCCGACCTCGGCGCTGCCGCGCTGCATCGATTGGAACACCATCAGGTCGCCGACCACATGCTCGCGCACCAGGTCCAGCGCCAGCAGCGGGTGGCGCAAATGGTACAGCACGCCCATGAACAGGACGATGTCGAAGCGCTGGCCCAGCGCGGCGACGTCGTAGACCGAGAGATGCCGGAACTCGATGTCCAGGCCGGCGACCTCGGCGGCGAAGCGGGCCTGGGCCAGGTAGCTCTCGTCGAAGTCGACGCCCAGCACCCGATCGGCGCCGCGCCGCTTCATCTCCAGCGAATAGAAGCCGCCGTTGCAGCCGATGTCGAGCACGGTGCGGCCGCGCAGATCCTGCGGGATCGCTCCGGCAAAGGCTCTCCACTTCATCGCCGGATAGTCGCCCAGGAAATGGTCGGGCGCGGTGGCGACCCCGTCGAGGTCGATGTTGTGGAACCACGGACCGAGCGCCTCGGCCCGGCGGCGGATCTCATCACCGGACATGCGTCCCATGCCTGATGCCTCCGTCATTGATCGCGGATGGGGGCGCCGAAGGAGCGGCCGGCGGGCCAGCCGGTCGCCACCCGGGCGGCGGCCGCGGCGCCGGCATCGGTGCCGGAGGCGGCGTCGCCGAGCAGCCCGATCGCCGCGCGGTAGCCGTGCAGCGTGCCGACATCGACATAGGAGAGGCCGGAGCGGACGCCCACCGCCCGGCCGCCTTCGGCCAGCCAGGCATTGACCAGCGTGCCGATGTATTCGTCGCGCCGGCCGCGCCGCAGCCACAGGGCGTGCAGCTGGCGCAGCTCTCTCCCCGTCATCTTGAACGCGCCCCAGATCCAGCGGGTCCGGGCGTCCGCCTGCTTCACCTGGATCTCGCGCACCGCGCCCTGCTCGTCCAGCACGACGGCGTCGAAGAACTCGGGATGGTCGACCGGGAACAGCAGGAAGGACAGGCCGTCCTCCGGCAGGTCGGCGAAGCCGTCCTTGGGGAACCACACTGTGTCGGGCAGGCCGACCAGGACCGGTTCGTCGGGCCCGATCAGCGGCAAGGCGCGGAAGATCGCGTCGCACAGGCCGGACGCCTGCGGCTGCACCACATAGGTGGCGGCCGCGCCGCCATAGTCGCTGCCATAATATTCCAGGATGTCCGACTTGCCGGGGGCGATGACGAAGCAGATCTTGTCCGCCCCGGCCTCGATCATCCGTTCCAGCAGATACTCGCTGACGGCGCAGGGCCTCTCCTCGCCGCCGTCGATCCGGCTGCCGACCGGCAGCAGCTCCTTGGAAAAGGCCAAGGGCTGGATCCGGCTGCCGCGTCCCGCGGCGGGCACGATGCCCCACATCGATCAGGCCTCCATGGCGATGGGTCTGGCCGGCGCCGGCCGGGCGGAGGCGAGCAGCTCTTCCAGCTCGGCGGCCCGGCGGGTCGAGCTGTGCTCGTCCAGCACGCGCTCCCGGGCGGCGGCGCCGATCCGGCGCAGCTCGGCCTCGGACAGGTCCAGCGCGGCCAGGGCGTCGTCGGTGCCGCGGGCCAGCAGGATCTCCCGCCCGGGGGCGAAGAACTCCTCCAGCCCCGGCCAGGCGTCGCTCAGCACCGGCGTGCCGCAGGCCGCGGCCTCGAACAGCCGGCCGGACGGGCACCAGCCCATCCGCGCCATGGAGCCGCGGGTGACGTTCAGGGTCAGGCGCGACGAGGCGTAGAAGCCGGGATGGTCGGCCGGCGCCAGGTGGCGCAGGAAGTAGATGTTACCGGCCCAGGGGAAGTCGTCGGGGTACTGCGCCCCGGCGATGACGAAGCGCAGATCCGGCCGCCGCCGCGCCGGCTCGACCAGCAGGCTCTCCAGCGCCGCCTGCCGGTCCGGCGCATAGGTGCCGATGTAGGACAGGTCGCCGGCGAAATCGGGCCGCGGCGCCGCCGGGCAATGCACGTCCGGGTCGACATGGCCGTAGAGCGGCACGGCGATGCGGGCGCCGAGGCGGTCGCGCAGCGCGTCCAGCGCGCCGCCGCCGGTATAGCTGAGGACGAGGTCGAAATCGGCGAGGCCGCGCGGCCCGATATAGGACAGTGGCTGCCCCTGCTCCAGCCGCTCCAGCGTCACCGGCGTGTCGAGGTCGTAGAAGACGTGCAGCGGCCGCGGTGCGTCCAGCAGCAGATCGGTCGCCTCCAGGCCGTCGGGGCAGAAGGAGGTCACCATCGCGGCGTCGGCGTCGGCCAGATGGCGCGCCGCCAGGTCGCGCACCTGGGCCCAGGCGGGGTACAGCACCAACTCCCCCTGCTTCAGCGCATGCAGGTCGCGGGCGCCGGCGTAATAGGGCACGTCGCGCTCGAAGAACACCACCTGCCAGCCATGGCGCGACAGCGCCCGGATCAGGCCGCGCCAGAGCGTGGCGTGACCGTTGCCCCAGGAGGAGCTGACGGTGAGGCCGAAGACGACGAGCTTCATCGCGCCCTCCTAGTCCACGGTCTCGTTGAGGCCCAGCAGCCGCGCGCCCCAGTCCCCGACCTCCAGCCGGGTGATCGAGGCGGGCGCGATGTCGAAGCGCGGCCAGGCGTCGATCGCCAGGCCGAGATGGTGCAGCACCGCGGCCTTGATCACGTCGGCATGGCTGACCAGGGCGATGCACCGGCCGTCCTGCCGGGCGGCCAGCCGCTCCATCAGCCCGAGCACGCGCCGCTGCACGTCGAGCATGGTCTCGCCGCCGGGCGTGCGGATCAGGCTGCGCACGGCGTTCCAGCGCTGCCACAGCGGGTCCTGCTGCAGCGCCTCGAAGCCCTGCCCCGACCAGCGGCCGAAATCGATCTCGTCCAGCTCCTCCGCCGTCTCCACCGGCAGGCCGCAGGCTGCCGCGACGGCCTGCGCGGTCTGCTGCGTCCGCTCCCGCGGGCTGGCGACGATGGCGTCGATCCGTTCAACCCGCAGGCGGCGGGCCAGCCGGTCCGCCTGGGCCCGCCCCGCCTCGCCGAGCACGACGCCGCCCATGCGCCCGGCCAGGTAGCCGCCGACATTGTCGTGCGCGGCATGGCGCAGCAGCAGGAAGGTGGTGGTCATGCCGTGCCCTGCGGCGGGTCGCCGGCGATGAAGCGCAGCGTCCGCTCCCGCGCCACGGCGTCGGTGAACTGCTCCGGCGGCGACTTCATGAAGTAGCTGGACGGGCCGATCAGCGCCCCGCCGATGCCGCGGTCGAGGCCCAGCCGGGCACAGCGCACCGCATCGATGACGATGCCGGCGGAGTTCGGGGAATCCCAGACCTCGAGCTTGACCTCGACATTCAGCGGCACGCCGCCGAAGGTGGTGCCCTCGAGCCGAATATAGGCCCATTTCCGGTCGCTGAGCCACGGCACGTAGTCGCTGGGGCCGACATGGACGTTCTCGGCCGCCAGCGGGATGTCCAGCTGGCTCATCACCGACTGGGTCTTGGAGATCTTCTTCGATTCCAGCCGCTCGCGCTCGAGCATGTTCTCGAAATCGGTGTTGCCGCCGAAGTTGAGCTGATAGGTGCGGTCCACCCGCACGCCGCGTTCGCGGAACAGGTTGGTCAGCATGCGGTGAACGATGGTGGCGCCGACCTGGCTCTTGATGTCGTCGCCGATGATCGGCAGGCGCCGCTCCTCGAAACGCTGCCGCCATTCCGGGCGGGAGGCGATGAAGACCGGCATGCAGTTGACGAAGGCGCAGCCGGCCTCCAGCGCCTGTTCGGCATACCATTCGGCGGCCTGCTGGGACCCGACCGGGAGATATGAGACGAGGACGTCGGTCCCGGTTTCCTTGAGGATGCCGGCGACATCGGCCACCGGCTCCTCCGATTCCTCGATCCGCTCGCGCAGGTACTTGCCGAGCCCGTCCAGCGTGTTGCCGCGCTGCACCCGCACCCCGGTCGGCGCGACATCGGCAAAGCGGTGGGTGTTGTTCGGAGGGGCGGCGATGGCCTCCGCCACGTCCCGCCCCACCTTGCTGGCGGCGACGTCGAAGGCCGAGGCGACCTCGATGTCGCCGACATGGTAGCCGCCGAGATCGGCCGTCATCAGCCCCGGAAGCGGCTCGTTGCCGCGGGCGTCACGGTAATGGGTCAGTCCCTGGACCAGGGACGAGGCGCAATTGCCGACGCCCACGATTCCCAGGCGGATGGGTTTCGCGCTCACGCTTTCGACTCCCCTGCGATGCGGATCGGATCGGGAGGGACAGGCCGGCCGGGTGCAGGCCTGCCGATGTAAGTTCCTGGAAGGCCAACGGGGTGTTCGGAAAGCCGGTTCCGGTCGCGCTGCGGCCACCGCGATTTTTCGCGAACGACGGGCCGGAACCCCGCCGCTGCCAACGCCGTTGCCCGGCCATGCCAGCAGGACGCCCGCTTCCCCGGCCCGACGATATAGCCCGAGTTGCCCCGCCACACGTGCGGCTGACGCGCGGCGTCACGGCGCCGGCCGCCGAGAGCGGCTCCCGCCGGCCGATCTATGCGGCGCTGGCCGGCAACCTGGCGGTCGCGGCGATCAAATCGGCGGCCGCGGCCTGGACCGGCAGCACGGCCATGCTCAGCGAGGCGATCCACTCCGCCGTCGATTCCGGCAACCAGGTGCTGCTGTTGCTCGGCTTGTCCCGGGCAGCGCGCCCGGCCGACAGCCGCCATCCCTTCGGCTACGGCATGGAATACTATTTCTGGACCTTTGTGGTCGCGTTGATGATCTTCGCCCTCGGCGGGGTCGTCTCGATCTATGAGGGCGCCGAGAAGATTGCATCTCCCGAGCCGGTGCAGCGCGTCTGGGTCAACCTCCTGGTGCTCGCGGCGGCCTTCGTGTTCGAGGGCGGCTCGCTGCTGGTGGCCTGGCGCGAGTTCCGGCGCAGCCAGCCCGACGTCCCATTCTGGCGTGCCATCCGCGGCAGCAAGGATCCGGGCATCTTCGCGGTGCTGCTGGAGGACTCGACCGCACTCGCCGGGCTCGTCGTCGCTCTCGCCGGCTTGGTGCTGACGCTCGTGCTGGACGAGCCGATCTTCGACGGCGTGGCGTCGATCGGGGTGGGCTGCCTGCTGATTGCCGCCGCCGGCATGCTGGCGAATGAGACGCGAAGCCTGCTGATCGGGGAAAGCGCGGCGGAGCCGGTGGTGCGGCAATTGCGGCGGATCGTCGAGGAGGATCCGCGGGTGGCGCGGGTTGTCGAGATCCTGACCATGCATCTCGGCCCGGCCGAGATCCTGCTGGCCATGACCGTCGATTTCCGCGACGGGCTCGACCGCCGGGAGGCCCTCCTGGCGGTCGATGAGCTGACGGGGAGGCTGAAGGACGCCCAGCCCCGCGTCACTCGCATCTTCCTGCGGCCCAGTTCACCGGCGACGACGCCGCACCTGACCGACGCTGCCGTCAGTTGACGCCGATCTCCTGGCGGAGGTGGTCGCGAGCGCGGCCGAGGCGGGACCGGACCGTGCCGATCGGAATGTGGAACGCATGCGCCGCCTCCTCATAGGAATCGCCGTTGATCGCAACCGCCTCCACCAGTTCGCGATGATGCCGCTGCAGGCCGTCGATCGCTTTGCCGAGCCGGACGAGGTCCAGGACGTCGTCCTGGCTCGGCGGCTGCGGCCCGTCGAAATCCTCAGCGGGCACCGCGATCAGCCGGCCGCGGCGCTCGAATTGCGACAGGAACACGCGCTTCATCACCACGGAGAGCCAGCCGGCGATGTTGGTGCCCGGCTGCCAGAGATGGAACTTGTTGTAGGCGCGCAGCAACGTGTCCTGCAGCAGATCCTCCGCATCCGCCCGGTTGCGGGTCAGCGATCGCGCATAACGCCGAAGCTCGCAGATGACTGGGGCGACGACGGCTGTGAAGTCGGCACGGTCTGAAGCACGGCTCTGGTCCGGCATGGGGTCTTCCCCTTGTAAGGCTGGAGGCCACTTGTCATCGCATTCAGCGAGGCGATACCGAGCGGCAATAAAACTCAACGAACATACAAACAAACCTCATGCCGAAAACTTCGTTCCTGTTTTTAATTTATTATCAAATGATGGCATTTTCCTTCAGATAACAAATGTTTGTTCGATACTCGATTAACTGAAGACCTGACGGATTCAGCTAGGCTACCGGAACCGCGATCGCCGCCACGGCATTCAGGAAGCAGGTCGCCACCATCCGATGGATCAAGGCATTATGACTGTTGTCCGCCTGCCCGATCGCCAGCGCCCGGAGCCCGAGCACATCTCCTGCGACCAGTGGGGGCGGCCGATGTTCCGCTTCGTGGCCGAGTATTCGCATCTGGAGACCCAGTCGGGCCTGGAACGCGTCTGGACCGCGACGATCTGGGCCTATGACCAGGAGGATGCGGAGGCGCGCCTCGACGCCATTCGCAGCTCCGGCCGCCTGGCCGGCCAGGTGATCGAGACCGGGACTTGGTAGGAGCGAACCATGCCCGAGCAGACGCGCGGGACGCAGCCGACGACGCAGCAGCTGCTGCGCGACATCGACCGTGGCCTGACCGGGGACAAGATCCCAGCCCTGGATCCGGCCGCGGCCCCGCTCGGCACGGATGACGAGGCGGCCGGCACGCCGCCATCGTCGGACGAGGTCGGCGATGCGCGCGGGCGCGAGGCGATCGGCCGCCCGCCGGACACCCGGCTCGTCCAGGGCCACCAGGGTCCGGATCGCCGCAAAGCGCCGGGAAGCCTGATGCATGTCTCCGCGCTTGCGGTCGTCCTGGGCCTGCTGCTGGCGGCGGCACTCGCGGTCGGCCTGCTGGGGTTCGCCTGACCTAACCCCAGCATCGGATCCTGAAGCGGTCGATTCAAGGAGACGAGGCTATGGCATCCTGGACTGGCACATGGCGCAACCAGTACGGCTCTATCGTGGTGATCGAGGATGACAGCGGCGGGGTCATCCGCGGCAGGTTCCGCACGGCCCTGGAGGACAGCAGCTTCTTCGGGCAGGACATCCCGATCCATGGAGCCGCCTATGGCGACGTCATCGGCTTTACCGCCGCCGGCAACGGCACGGCCGGACCAGCCGCGGTCAGCTACACGGGGCTGCTCAGGGAGGGCAAACTCGAGACCCTCTGGCACACCGTCGCCGGCCACGCTTTGACAGGGGCCGCGGAAGGTGCACCTGCCGAGATCCGCGAGGTCGGGGCCTGGCGCGCCTTCGGCACCAGCCTGGACACGTTCGAGCGCATCGGCTGAGCCGTCGCGTCAGCGCGAGAACAGACGTCGCCACGACCATCGCTGTTTGATCACCGTCCATGGCGCAGTTCAACTGACGAGCGGAAATATATCATGTGATAATTTTACAGATTCATTGCGACTAAACTTTGCGAAGCGCGTGGCTGGCATAGTGCCCGAACCCTGCCGGTCCAGGATCCGCGGCGCCGCCTCGTTGCCTTTCGCAACGGCAGCCTCTACCTTCCTTGATGCCGTTGATCGTGCCCCGTCGATGGCGGAGCAATGTCGGTTTCGACAGAGGGACGCCGGATGGTTGGTCTGCCGGAATCAGCCGCGCCCGAGTTCCGGATGACGCGGTTCAAGCTCGGGCGGCTTGCCGACGAGCCGCAATGGCAGGCGCTGCTGCGCAGCCTCCCGGTGGCGGTGTACATGACCGATGCCGAGGGGTGGATCACCTTCTTCAACGACGCGGCGGCCCGGCTGTGGGGCTTGGATCCGGAGATCGGCAAGGCGCGGTACAACGGCGCGTGGAAGCTGTTCCGGCCCGACGGCACCCCGCTGCCCCATGACGAAGCGCCGCTGGCGCTGTCGCTGCGGGAGCGGCGGCCGGTCCTGGGGGTGGACACGATCGCCGAGCGGCCCGATGGCAGCCGGGTGCATTTCGTCCCCTATCCGACACCGCTGTTCAACGCTGCGGGCCGGCTGACCGGCGCGGTCAACATCCTGATCGACGTCACCGAGCGGTACCAGGCGGAGCTTGCCGCGCAGCGCCTGGCAGCCATCGTCGAATCCTCCGACGACGCCATCCTGGCCAAGGATCTGGACGGCATCATCACGGCCTGGAACGCCGGGGCGCAGAGGCTGTTCGGCTATGCCGCGGAGGAGGTGGTCGGCAAGCCGATCACGATCCTGATCCCGCTCGACCGGCACGAGGAGGAACCCCGCATGCTGACCCGCATCCGGGCCGGCGAGCGCATCGGCCGGTTCGAGACGGTGCGGCGCCGCAAGGACGGCAGCCTGGTCGAGGTCTCCCTGTCAGTATCGCCGGTCAAGGATGCCGAGGGCCGGATCGTCGGCGCGTCCAAGATCGTGCGCGACATCACCGAGCAACGGCGGGCTCAGGAGCGGCAGACCTTGCTGCTGCGCGAGATGAGCCACCGGGTGAAGAACCTGTTCGCCCTGGCCGGCGCCGTGGTGACCCTCAGCGCCCGGTCCAGCGCCTCGGTCGAGCAGCTGACCGAGGCGGTGCAAAGCCGCCTCGGCGCCCTGGCGCGGGCGCATGACCTGACTCTGGCCGACATCCGGCGCGAAAAGGCGGCCACCCCCACCTCGCTGCGTGCGCTGGTCCGAACCATCGTATCGCCCTACGAGGAAGTGCCCGGGCGGCGGGTGTCCATCTCGGGCCTGGATCTGGCCGTCGAGGGCCATGCCGTGACCGGCCTGGCACTGGTGTTCCACGAACTCGCCACCAACGCGGCGAAGTACGGCGCCCTGTCGATGCCCGGCGGGCAGGTGGAGATCACCCTCGCGGTCGAGGCCGACCAGCTTCGCCTCGACTGGGTGGAGCGCGGCGGCCCGCCCATCGCGGCGCCGCCGGAGGCCGACGGCTTCGGCACTTGGCTGGCGGACGGCACGATCAAGGGCCAGTTGAAGGGCGATCTCGTCCGGCACTGGCATCGCGACGGGCTGGCGATCGCGATCACCCTGCCGCTGAACCAGCTCGGCCCCTCATAGCCTGGAGGCTTCAGCCGGCTTCCTCGGCCTTGTGGATCTGCAGCAGCGCCACGCGGATGGCCTCGGCCTGCCGGCCGAACACCTCTGCCCGCTCCGACCACATCCGGGCCGATCGTTCCCGTCCCTGCTGGCCGGCCTGCTCGCCGAGGCGGCGGAGCATTCGGCCGCGCTCCTCCAAGGTCCGCAGGGCAACCTCCATGCCCTGCACCACCTCCCCCGACATCGCATGGCCGAAGGAGTCGGCAGAGTAGGCATGACCGAGATGGCAGCGGTAGCGCAGGGCGCCGCCGTCCTGCACCTCCCACATCACGCCGCCGCAATCCGGGCAGGTGAAGACCGAACGCTCGCCGAGCCGGTCGAGCGCCGCCATCTCGTCGCCGGCCTGCCTTGCCATGATGTCGACCTCCAGCCGGATATCCGCAGGCACCGCCACCGGCGGCCCCGCGGGGGCGGCGACCAGCCCGGCCAACAGGCCCGGCATGTCGTCCAGGGCGGCCAGATGATCCACGTCCGTTGCCGCCAGCGCGCTGCGGGGCATGTCCGGATATTCGGCATCGGCCGGGTCCTGGACCACCGTGATGCCGCCGCAGCGCCGCAGGGCCCGCAGGCCGGCGCTGCCGTCGTCGAGATATCCGGTCAGCACCACGCCGATGCTGCACGGGCCACAGCAGACGGCAACGCTGCGGAACAGCGTGTCGATGGACGGGCGGGCGCCGTTCTCCCAGGCGCCGTGGCCGAGCTGCAGCGTGTCGCCCTGCAGCAGCAGATGGCGGTTCGGCGGGGCGACATGGATCCGCCCGCGCACCACCGGCGCGCCATCCTCGGCGAAACCGGCCGGCAGGGGCCCCGCCCGGTCCAGGATGTCGGCGAGCGCGCTGCGGCGGTCGCTGGTCAGATGCTGGACCACCAGCACCGCCGCATCGAGATCGGCCGGCAGGCCCGCGACCAGGCGCTTGAGCGCGGCAAGGCCGCCGGCGGACGTGCCGATCGCCACGATGTCGCGGTTGGCCATGCCTGCTCCTTCGCGCCCACGGGCTGATCCCTTGACAACCTTGCCCGTGGGGTCGGCGTTCCCGGGTCAGCCGGGCGATCGCTCCGGATCCGGGCGCAGCTCGGTCATCGGCACCTCGATCCGGCATTGCAGGCCGGCGGGCTTGAAGGTGAGCTCGGCGTTGCCGTGCAGCTCATAGGCGATGCTGCGCTTGACGAAGCTGAGCCCGAAGCCTTCGCGGGTCGGCTCCGCCGTCTTCGGGCCGCCCCGCTCGGTCCATTCGATGCGCAGGAAGGGCGTGGCGGCGCTCTTGACCACGCGCCAGCCGACCTTGACCGCGCCGCCGGGCGCGGACAGGGCGCCGTATTTCGAGGCGTTGGTCGCCAGCTCGTGGAACGCCATGGCGAAGATCAGCGCCGCGCGGGCCGGCAGGAACACCTCGCCGCCCGTCAGCACCGGCGGATCCTTGCCTTCGTGGTAGGGCTGCAGCTCGCGCAGCAGCGTCTGGCGGAGGTCGGCGCCGGACCAGACATTCTCCGCCAGCAGCTCATGCGCGCTGGCCAGCGACTGGACGCGGCCTTCGAAAGACTGGCTGAACTCCTCCAGCGAGGCGCTGGACTGCCGCGTGCGGCCGGCGATCGACAGCACGCTGGCCAGCGTGTTCTTGACCCGGTGGTTCAGCTCCGCCAGCAGCAGCTGCTGCCGTTCCTCCGCCTGCCGCCGCTCGGTGGTGTCGCGCTCGACCACCGCCACGGGCACCAGCTTCCCGGCGGTGTCGCGGATCGGCGAGGCGGTGTAGGAGACGAAGATCCGGCGCCCGTCCTTGGTCAGCCTCTCGGTCTCGACCACGCTCTGCTGCGCCGGCTGGCGCTTCAGCCGGTCGAGGATCTGCCGCAGCTCGGACGACCGGTTGGCGACGGAGAGGAAGGACAGGGCCCGGCCGATCGCCTCCTCCGCCGAATAGCCGTACATGCGCTCGGCCCCGGCGTTCCAGCTGGTGATGGTGCCGTCGGGCGCCATGCCGATGATCGCTTCCTGCGAATTGTCGATGATCGCGGCCAGCCTGGCGAACGCCTCCTCGCTGCGCTTACGCTCGGTGATGTCGATGAAGGTGATGACGACGCCGTTGATGACGTTGTCGACAGAGCGGTATGGTAGGATCCGCATGATGTAGCTGGCCGACCCGTCCGCCAGCGCCACCTCCTGCTCCAGCCTTGTCAGGGTGCGCAGCACCCGGCTGACGTCGCGCGACAGCGCCTCGTAGGACAGGCGGCTGACGATGTCGGTGATCGGCCGGCCGTAGCCGCTCTCGATCAGGTGGAAGATCTCGGTGATCGCCGGGGTGAAGCTGCGCACCCGCAGGTTGTTGTCCAGGAACAGCGTCGCGATCTGGGTGCTTTCCAGCAGGTTCTTGCGGTCGCTGATGGCGCGGTCGAGGCTCTCGATCTTGGAGTTCAGCTCGGCGTAGACCGTCTCCAGCTCCTCATTGACCGATTGCAGCTCCTCCTTCGAGGTCTCCAGCTCCTCATTGGTGGATTGCAGCTCCTCGTTGACCGACTGGAACTCCTCGTTCGAGGACTTCATCTCCTCGTTCGAGGTCTCGAGCTCCTCGATCGTCGTCTGCAGCCGCTCCCGCGTCGCGATCAGCTCCGATTCCAGGTGCCGGATGATCTCGTCCTTCTGGACGTCCGACGCCGCCTCCGGCCGGGTGATGCCGAGCTGCTTGAGGGTGCCGACCTCCTGCACGATGACGACGCAAAGCTTCTGATCGGTCTCGGTGACCGCCAGCGGCTCGGCGATCAGGTTGATCGCCTGGAAGCCGCCATCGACCGGCAGCGACACGTTCTCGCGCAGGGTGCGCTGGCCGGAGGCGAAGGCCTGGTGGATGACGGTGCGCAGGTCCGGCCGCAGGCTGGCCTCGACGATGCTGAACAGGTTCAGGCTGGCCACGCCGGGCGACGGCTGCAGGTAGCGGCCGGTGCGGCCGGAGAAGTGCAGGATCTCGTAATGCTCATCGACCACGAAGCAGGCCGGCGCATAGCCGTCGACCACCCGCTGCGCCCGCCGGCTGATCGTATCCTTGACGATCGGCAGCGCGCCCGCCGGCCGCTCCAGCTCCATATGGTTGCGGTAGATCGACGTGGTCAGCGGGAATTCGACGGTCGGTCGCTCCGCCTCCACCGCCCGCGCCTTGAACAGGCGCTGGCGGCTGTCGATCTTGGCGAACAGCTTCGGGTGCTGGGTGATGTTCTCGGACGGCCCCAGGAACAGATAGCCGCGCTGCCGCAGGGCGAAGTGGAACAGCAGCAGCACCCGGTTCTGCAGCGTCGCGTCCAGATAGATCAGCAGGTTGCGGCAGGAGATCAGGTCGAGCTTTGAGAACGGGGCGTCCTTGATCACATTGTGCACCGAGAAGATGCACATCTCGCGGATTTCCTTGATCACGCGGTAGTTGCCGGCGTCCTTGACGAAATAGCGCTCGAGGCGCTCCGGCGAGATGTCGCGGGCGATCGTGTCCGGATACACGCCGTTCCGGGCGACCGTCAGGGCGTGGTCGTCGATGTCGGTGGCGAAGATCTGGACCTTCAGCGCGACGTCGCTCTCGATCATCCGCTCGCGCAGCAGGATGGCGATCGAATACGCCTCCTCCCCCGTCGCGCAGCCGGGAACCCAGACCCGGACCTGGTCGTCGGGGCCCTTCTCCTCCATCAGCTTCGGGATGACCTCGCGCTCCAGCACCTCGAACGCCTTGGCGTCGCGGAAGAAATGCGTCACCCCGATCAGCAGGTCGCGGAACAGCGCCTCGACCTCGACCGCATCCTTGCGCAGCAGCTCGACATAATCGGCCAGCGAGGTCATCTGCATCACCTGCATGCGGCGATGCACCCGGCGGATGAAGGTGTTGTTCTTGTACTGGCTGAAATCGTGACCGGTGCTGGCGCGCAGCAGGGTGAAGATCTTGACCAGATGCCGCCGCGTCTCCTGCCGCACCGGCGTCGTCCCCTCGCGCTTCAGGCGGGAGAGGGTCCGGGCATACTGGACCAGCTGCGCCGGCATCTCCTCGACCGGCAGCACGAAATCGACCAGGCCAGTGGCGATGGCGCTGCGCGGCATGCTGTCGTAGCGCGAGGTCTCGCCGGCCTGGGCCATGGTCAGGCCGCCGCCCTCCTTGATCGCCTTCAGCCCGACCGACCCGTCGCTGCCGCTGCCGGACAGGATGATGCCGGCGGCGGTTTCGCCATGCTGCTCCGCCACCGAGCGGAAGAAGCTGTCGATCGTGGAGGCGTGGCTGCGCGGCGTCTCGATCTGGAAGGCATCGCCCCGCATCGTCAGTGTGGTGTTGGGCGGAATGATGTGGATGCAATCGGTGGCGATGGTCATGCCGTCCTCGATCTGCACCACGGGCATGCGGGTGAACCGGCCCACCAGTTCGGCCATCGCGCTCTTGTGATGGGCGTCGAGATGGGGCACCAGCACGAAGGCCAAGCCGGTGTCGGCCGGCATGTGCAGGAAGAAGCGCTCGAACGCCTCCAGCCCGCCGGCCGAGGCCCCCATCGCCACGATCAGCCTGGCCGATGAGGAATCGGTTGCGGATCGACCGGAACGGGCAGAGGCTTTCCGGGACGGCGGGCGGCGCTCGCTCCGGCCTGCGGCTGCGGGTTTGGCGCGGGTCGGCACGCTGACTGTCTCCGTTCGGGCGGTACCGGGGTCAAGCAGGCCCGGCCGGTGGGATCGAATGTCGCCCGGCCGAATTTGCGGCTGGAAGCAACTCTATACCCTTTCGGCCTGTTGCCAAGTTGAGGTCAATTCGAAATCGGAGGTGCGTGATGTCCCCCTCCGCCGAACCCGCCCGGATCCTGGTGGTCGAGGACGAGTTCCTTGTCGCGCTGATGATCGAGGAGACGGTCCGGCGCCTCGGCCATGAGGTCGCGGGCCCGGTCGGCGATCTGGCCGGCGCCCTGCGCCTGGCGGAAGCCGAGCCGGTCTCGGCCGCCATCCTCGACGTCCATCTGCAGCGTGACGAGCGCGTCTACCCGGTGGTGAAGGTGCTGCGCCGCCGCGGCATCCCCTTCGTCCTGACCACGGCCTATCGCGAGAGCGAGCTCGATCCCGACTGCGCCGGGGAGATGCTGCTGCGGAAGCCCTTCGACGACCTGGATCTGAAGCGCTGCATCGACAGCCTGCTCCATCCCGTCGCGACCACGGCCCACAGCGATTGAATCACTCCGTCCCTGTTCCCGCATCTTCCAGGCATTCGATGAGACTGAAGACCACAATCAATGCCGACAGGAAGCATACCCTATAGATAGGG
>NZ_JBCNNF010000145.1:0-15580 GCF_039594555.1 Inquilinus sp. | reverse complement strand
GAACTTGTAGCCGCGGCGGTACTCGAACTTGTCCACCGCCTTCATCAGGCCGATGTTGCCTTCCTGGATCAGGTCCAGGAACTGCAGGCCGCGGTTGGTGTACTTCTTGGCGATCGAGATCACCAGGCGGAGATTGGCCTCGACCATCTCCTTCTTGGCGCGCCCGGCCTCCTTTTCGCCCTTCTGCACGGTCGAGACGATGCGGCGGTATTCCGAGATCGGCAGGCCGACCTCGTCCGAGATCTGGCTGATCTGGCCGCGCACCCGCTGGGCGGCGGCGCCGTTCTTCTCGACGAACTTGGCCCACTTCTTGTCGAGGCCGCGCACCCGCTCGATCCAGTTCGGGTCGAGCTCATGGCCGAAATAGTTCTGCAGGAAGGCCTCGCGGCTGACGCCGCCCTCGACCACCAGCCGCATCAGCTGGCCCTCGAGGCCCATCAGCTTGCGGTTCTGGCCGTAGAGCTGCTCGACCAACTGCTCGATCCGGACATTGTTGAGGTGCACGCCTTCCATCAGGCGGACCATGTCCTCCTTCAGCTTGTCGTACTTGGCGTCCGCCTGCTTGGAGATCGCCTCGCCCTTCTGGATATGGGTCAGGCGCTGCTCCTGCAGCTTGTGCATCTTTTGGTAGGTCTGCTCGATCGCCTCGAAGGTCTCGAGCACCTGGGGCTTCAGCGCCTCCTCCATGGCGGAGAGGGAGATGCCGCCATCGTCCTCCTCGCCGGAACCGCCGCCGGCCGCGGCCTCACCGCCTTCACCCTCGGCTTCCGGCTCGGCCTCTTCCTCGGCCTCCGCCTCACCCTCGCTCATGGCCAGGGCCTCGCCCTCCGGGCTGGCGCCGTAGGTGGCGTCGAGGTCGATGATGTCGCGCAGCAGCATCTTCCCGTCCTTCAGGGCGGAATGCCACTCGATCATCGCGCGGATGGTCAGCGGGCTCTCGCAGATGCCGCCGATCATCATCTCCCGGCCGGCTTCGATGCGCTTGGCGATGGCGATCTCGCCCTCGCGCGACAGCAGCTCGACCGAGCCCATCTCGCGCAGATACATGCGCACCGGGTCGTCGGTGCGGCCGACATCGTCGTCGTCGAGGTTGCCGGCGTTGCGGCCCTCGCCATCGGCATCGCCGCCGGCGGCCGCGGTGTCGTCGGACTCCTCGTTCTCGACGACGTTGATGCCCATCTCGGACAGGTTCGAGGTCACGTCCTCGATCTGCTCGGACGAGGTCAGGTCCGGCGGCAGGGCGGCGTTCAGCTCGTCGATGGTGACGTAGCCGCGCTCCTTGCCCTTGGCGATCAGCTTCTTCACCGCCTGGACGGTGATGTCCATCGAGGCGCCGTCCGCACTGTCCTCGCGCGTCTCGGCCGATTCCGCCGCTGCCGCTGTCTTGGTCGCCATCTGCACCCGTGCCCCTTCACCCGCCGCCGTCGGGAGTGACCCGAAGTTGGCTCTCATACCTAAGCTTCCGCGCGCAAGGAAGGGGCACGACTCGAATCATGCCTGCCCCGACCGCGCCGCGGTCTCGACTCGATCCCGGCCGGCCGGGTCAGAACCCACCCGGCACCGCCTGCCGCCGCTCGATCTCCTGCCGCAGGCCATGCCAGCGTTCCAGCGCGGCCTCCGTGCCCTGCCGCGCCAAATCGCGCGCGGCATCCGCGAATTCGCGCCGCAGCGCGCGGAGCTCAAGATGCCCCATGACCATGGCCCAGCCGGCGCGCGCCTCCTCCAGAGGGGCCTCCGGCCGGGTGAAGGGCCATTTCCTGCGAATGCGATCGACCAACGCCGGCGGCAATCCATCGGCTTCGGGAACAGTCAGGTAGGGCCGACCCGGCTGTGAATCAAGTCCGGCCGATTCGCGCCCCGAGTCGCGACCATGCGAATCACCGAGTCGCGCCAGCAGCGACTGGCGCAGCGAATCGAGGCCCGAATCGGGAATCTCCAGCATGGCGAAGCCCTCGCCGACCTCCTCGCCGAGGCCAGGATGCGCGGCAAGCAGGCACAGCAGCACGCAGAACGGCAGGCGGTCGTCCTGCTCGTCGCGGATCGATTGCGGCTTGGGCCCGGCCGGCTGCGGCGGCTTGCCGCCCGGCCGCCACTCCCCCTGCTGCCGCTTGGGCCGGTAGGGGTAGGCCTCCTCGAAGCGGGCCCGCAGCTCGGCCAGGTACTGGCCCTGCACCGAGGGGTCGGCGATGCGCCGGGCCTGGGCCTCGACCCCGGCGCGCAGGCCGGCCCGGCCTTCCGGCGTGTCGAGACGGTGCATGGTGGTCTGGCGGTCGTACAGCACCCGGACCAGCGGCAGGGCGCCGTCCAGCACCGACTGCATCGCCGCGCCGCCGCCGGAGCCGCGGATCAGGCTGTCCGGGTCCTCGCCCTGCGGCAGGAAGGCGATGCGGGCCGAATGGTCCGGCTTCAACTGCGGCAGGATGCGGTCCATCGCCCGCCAGGCGGCCCGCCGCCCGGCCTCGTCGCCGTCGAAGCACAGCACCGGCACCGGCGCCATCTTCCACAGTTCGACGATCTGCTCCTCGGTCAGGGCGGTGCCCAGCGGCGCCACCGCCGCCTCGAAGCCGGCCCGGACCAGGGCGATCACGTCCATATAGCCTTCGGCGACGATCACGGTCTGGCCCTGGGACGCGGCCTGCCGGGCCCGGGACAGGCCGTAGAGCAGATTGCCCTTGTGGAACAACGGGTTGTCCGGGCTGTTGATGTATTTCGGCCCGTCGCCCTCCATGATCCGGCCGCCGAAGGCGACGGTGCGGCCGCGCTTGTCGGCGACCGGGAAGATCACCCGGTTGCGGAAGAAGGAGTACAGGTCGCGCCCGTCATCCGGCCGGCGGGCCAGCCCGACCTCCTCGATCATCGCGTCCTGGAAGCCCTGGCCGCGCAGATGCTTGATCAGCTTGCCGGCCTCGCCGGGCGCGAAGCCGAGGCGGAAGCGCGACACCGTCTCGCCGTCCAGGCCGCGGCTCTTCAGATAATCGCGCGCCATCCGGCCGCCGGGGCCGCGCAGCTCGGCCTCGAAGAAGGCGCAGGCGGATTCGACCACGTCGTAGAGCGTCTTCTGACGCTCGAACTTCGCCCGATCCTCCGGCGCCGCCTTCGGCACCTCCAGCCCGGCCTGGGAGGCCAGCGTCTCGATCGCCTCCATGAAGGAGAGGCGGTCGTGCTGCATGACGAAGCTGATGACGTCGCCGGTGGCGCCGCAGCCGAAGCAGTAGAAGAAGCCCTTCTGGTCGTTGACCGTGAAGCTCGGCGTCTTCTCCTTGTGGAACGGGCAGCAGGCCTTGAACTCGCCCTTGGTGCTGCGCTGCAGCGGCACCCGCTTGCCGACCACGTCGGACACCTGGAGGCGGGTGCGCAGCTCTTCGAGGAAGCCGGGAGGAAGGGACATGCGGCGGTTCTAGCGGGCGGGAACGCAACAGCGTAACGCGATTCCCGCTCCGCAGGTCAGCGGTTATGGAGACCCGCGCGTCCCGGGCATGACGATGCGGGACCTGCTCCTCAGCCCAGCTGCGCTTTCACCGCGGCCGAGACCTTCGAGAAATCCATCCGGCCGGCATAGCGGGTCTTCAGCTCGGCCATCACCTTGCCCATGTCCTTCATGCCGGCAGCGCCGAGGTCCTTGATAACCGTGCCGATCGCGGCCGCGGTCTCGGCCTCGTCCATCGCCTGGGGCAGCCAGCGCTCGATCACCGCGATCTCGGCCTGCTCCTTGTCGACCAGGTCCTGCCGGTTGCCCTGCTGGTAGAGGGCGATGCTCTCGCGCCGCTGCTTCACCATGGTCTGCAGCATCGACAGGATCTCCTCATCCGGGATGCCGTCGGTGTTGCCCTTGGCGCGGGCGTCGATGTCCTTGGTCTTGAGCGCGGCGATGATCATCCGCACGGTCGAGAGCGTGCGCTCGTCCTTGGCCTTCATCGCCTCCTTGAGCGCGTCGGTGAACTGGGGGCGCAGCATGGTCGGATCCTCCTGACAGAAGCGGCGGGACTGTCGGCCATCCGGCCGGGATAGGCAAGAGAAGGGGGCGGCCATTCCGCCAGCGCGGGCATCAGGGGCTGGAATCTCGCCGTCGTCCGTGCTTTATGCCTGGAAATTCATTCCGAGGTTGCCATGACCCACACCGCTCCGCCTCCCGGCGCCACTGCGGCGCTCGTGCTCGCCGACGGCACGGTGCTTTGGGGCCGAGGCATCGGCGCCACCGGCAAGGCGATCGGAGAGGTCTGCTTCAACACCTCGATGACCGGCTACCAGGAGATCATGACCGATCCGTCCTATGCCGGGCAGATCGTCACCTTCACCTTCCCCCATATCGGCAATGTCGGCGCCAACCCCGAGGATGTCGAGACCGGAACCACCGCGGCGCGCGGCCTGGTGCTGCGCGACGACATTACCGAGCCGTCGAACTGGCGTGCCGCGCGCGACTTCGACGACTGGCTGCAATCCTTCGGCCTGGTCGGCATCGCCGGGGTCGACACGCGCGCTTTGACCCGCCGGATCCGCGACGCCGGCGCCCCGACCGGGGTGGTGATCCACGCCCCCAACGGCGATTTCGACATCGCCGCGGCGCTGGCCGAGGCCCAGGCCTGGCCGGGCCTGGAGGGCATGGACCTGGCGAAGGAGGTGTCCTGCACCCAGACCTATCGCTGGGACCAGACGCGCTGGGAGCAGGGCACCGGCTACGGCACGCTGGAGAGCCCGAAGCGCAAGGTCGTGGCGATCGATTTCGGGGCCAAGCGCAACATCCTGCGCTGCCTGGCCTCGACCGGCTGCGACGTCACCGTGGTGCCGGCAACCGCGACCGCCGAGGACGTGCTGAGCCACAATCCGGACGGGGTGTTCCTGGCCAACGGCCCGGGCGACCCGGCGGCGACCGGCGAATACGCCGTGCCGACGATCAAGGCGTTGCTGGACACCGGGCTGCCGATGTTCGGCATCTGCCTCGGCCACCAGATGCTGGCTTTGGCGCTGGGCGGCACCACCGGCAAGATGGCGCGCGGCCATCGCGGCGCCAACCACCCGGTCAAGGACCTGACCACCGGCAAGGTCGAGATCACCAGCCAGAACCACGGCTTCCAGGTGCTGGCGGAAAGCCTGCCGGACACGGTCGAGGTCACCCATGTCAGCCTGTTCGACGGCTCGAATGAAGGGCTGCGGCTGAAGGACCGGCCGGTGTTCTCGGTGCAGTACCACCCGGAGGCCAGCCCGGGCCCGCAGGACAGCCACTACCTGTTCCAGCGCTTCGTAGACCTGATCGACGCCCACAAACGCTGATGCCGCACCCCGCCGCGCCGCGCCTGCTGGGCCCCCGGGTCCTCCTCACGCTGGCCGGCCCGGCGGACGGCGCGGACCTTGCCGCCTTCCACCACCGGGAATGGGACCATCTCGGCCCCTGGATGCCGCCAAGGACGGCCGCCTGGCGGACCGAGCCGCATTGGCGGCGCTGGGGCGCCGAGGCGGCCGATTTGTTCCTGGACGACCGTGCCGTGCGCCTGGTGCTGCGGCTGGTCGACCGGCCCTGGGACGGCATCGTCGGCCAGTTGAACCTGAACATGCTGTCGCGCGGCGCCTTTCAGGCGGCGACGCTGGGCTATCACATCGGCGCGGCGCAGCAGGGCCAGGGGCTGATGCGCGAGGCGCTGGAGATGGCGATCCGCTATGCCTTCGGCCCGCTGGCCCTGCACCGGCTGATGGCCAACCACCTGCCGGAGAACGCCCGCAGCGCGGCGCTGCTGCAGCGGCTGGGCTTCGTCCGCGAAGGCTATGCCAAGGACTACCTGTTCATCGGCGGCGCCTGGCGCGACCACGTGCTGACGGCGCTGACCAACCCCGAACCCGTCGACCCGCCGCTGGGCTAGGAACCGGCCCTTCCCCGCTGCCGTTGCCTTGCAGAGGCCATCGCAGCGAGGAGGCGACATGCCGGACGACCGAACACCGCCGACGCTCAACAAGACCGAGGCCCGCCAGGGCGAGACCAGCGGCCATATGCGCTGGGTGCTGCACCTGTCGATGGGCCTCGTGGTCGTGCTCTTCGGCATCATCCTGCTCTGGTGGGTCGTGTAGCCGACAGAAAGAGGGCGGCCCGGTGGCCGCCCCAAGTTCTCCCAGCCTGAGCTTGTCGTCACATCCAGTAGGGCGGCACGCGGTAATAGTCGTGCACCTGCTGCGCCCATTGCCGGTCGTCCCAGTCGAAGCGCTCGCCGCGGTCATGCGCCGGGGCGCCGCGCAGCTGGTCCTCGGTCACGTCCAGCTCATAGGCGTCGAGGGCCTCGTTGTAGGTCAGCATCGACCATGGCAGGGCGTAGTAGTCCTCGCCGATGCCGAGGAAGCCGCCGAAGGTCATGACGGCATAGCCGACCCGGCCGGTGCGCTTGTCGATCATCACCCGCTGGATCGTGCCGATCCGGTCGCCGTTCGGGCGCCGCACGGGGGTGTTCTCGACCTTGTCGCTGGCGATCAGCCGATGGGTTTCCCGGCTGCTGAGATCACGGGCTGTCTCGGTCTGCATGTCGTGCCTCCGAAAGAGTGGTCTCCTTCAGGGAATGGCCGCGGCCGCCGGGCGGTTCCCCGGAACCGCTCCGGCGGACCGCCGATTGCTTCAGGGAGGGCGCCCGGACGCGCCGGGCAGCCGACAACCGGAATGGAGGCATCCATGCCGCGCGGCGACAAGTCGAGCTACACCGACAAGCAGAAGCGCAAGGCCGAGCATATCGAGGAGGGCTACGAGGCCCGGGGCGTCTCGGAGAACGAGGCCGAGCGCCGGGCCTGGGCCACCGTCAACAAGGAGAGCGGCGGCGGCAAGAAGAGCGGCTCCGGCCGCGGCAAGGCGGAGAGCCACGCCTCGTCGCGGAAGGGCGGCCATCTGGGCGGCAAGGCTTCGGCCGAGCGGCCCGCCGCGGCCCGCAGCGCCTCGGCGAAGAAGGCCGCGGCGACCCGCAAGCGCCACGAGCACCACGCCCATTCATGAGCATCGCCGCACAGGAAGGTCTCGCCATGAGCGACCCGAAGCCGCCGCCGGACGACCCGACCCGGCCGCCGATGCCGAATCCGCGGCCGGATACCCCACCGGACCAGCCGGGCCAGCCGCCGCCGGAGGTGCCGCCGGGCGCGCCCGACTCGCCTCTGCCGGACCCGGTCCGGATGTGACCGCGAAAAAGGCCGGCCCCGCGGGGCCGGCCTCGTTCATTCCCGAAAAGTGCCGGGGTCAGTACCAGCCCCAGCGGTTGTGATGCCGCCAGCGCTCGTGGCGCCAGTGATCGCGCCGCCAATCCCGGCGCCAGTGGTCACGGCGCCAATCGCCGCGCCAATGGTCGCGACGCCAATGATCGCGGCGCCAGTCCCGGCGGTCGTGGCGCCAGTGGTCGCGGCGCCAATCCACCTTGGTCGCGAGGCTCGCATCGGCCTGGCCATTCCAGACGGCCGGGGCGGCGACGGGCGCAGGCGCCCGGTCCTGGGCGACAGCGGCGCCGGAGGCGCCGGCGAGGAGCAGAGCCGCCGAAGCGGCCATGAAAAGACGCTTCATGCCAGACAGCATGGGCTGATCCCTTTCCAATGATCGACGAGAGGCCGGGACGGAAGGCCAGCCGTTGGAAAGCCCGCCTTCATCGTCCTCGGATCGCGCGATTGTCAGCGCCAGGTGCGATAGGGACGGCGGTCGTCGCGCCAGCGCCAGTCATGGTGCTGCGAGCGCCAGCGATCGTTGCGCCAGTGGTCCCGACCCCAGTCGCGGCGGTCATGGCGCCAGCTGTCGCGGCGCCAGTCCCGACGCCAATGGTCGCGACGCCAATCCACCTTGGTGGCGAGGCTCGCATCGGCCTGGCCGGTCCACACGGCCGGGGCGAGTGTGGGCGCCCGCTCCTGGGCGACAGCGGCGCCGGTCGCGCCGGCGAGGAGCAGGGCCGCCGAAGCGGCAAGGAAAAGACGCTTCATTCGAGACAACATAGGGGTGATCCCTCTTTCATCAACCGGCGAAGTCTCTTGGGAAACAGCCGGCTCCCTCATTTCACGCCCTATATCGAAGATTCCGTCGTCCTGATTGACTACAACGGCAAGCATACACCCTCGAACCAAGCTGGAGCGCCGCCAGATTTCTTTTAAGACACGAAGATATCACAAAGAGGCCACAATTCGAATTCATCCCAGATTGCAGATCTTCATGAATTCTCAATTTTCAGTAAGGATATCAACTGGCGCACAAAGGCAGCCGGATCGCCACCCGGCCCTGCCAACGCATGGCCAAGCGATCCCGAGGCTGACTTTCGGAGAGACCTGTTCGAAATCGCCAATCCGTCATCCCCGCGAAAGCGGGGATCTCGCGACGCTCCGACCGGAAAGAGATTCCCGCTTTCGCGGGAATGACGGCGAAGATGGGCTCGCTCTCTGAAACGGCCGGCGGTCAGAGGATAGCGAGCGGCGTCTTGCGGCGCGGCGGCGGGAAGGCCTGGTCCAGCGCCGCTAGGTCCGTGTCGTCGAGGACGAGGTCCAGCGCCGCGCGATGGTCGCGGAGCCGCTCGACCCGACTGGATTTCGGGATGGCGACGACGCCCTGCCGGGTCAGCAGCCAAGCCAGCGCCACGGTGGCCGGCGCCACGCCGTGCCGGCGCGCAACCGCGACGAGGGCCGGGTTGCCGAGCAGCCGGCCCTGGCCGAGCGGCGAATAGGCCATTACCGGCAGGCCGCGATCCTGGCACCAGGGCAGCAGATCCCACTCGATGCCCCGGGCCGACAGGCTGTAGCAGACCTGGTCGGCCGCGGTGCGCGCGCCGCCCGCCTCGCCGGTCCAGGTTTCCAGGTCGTCGAGGTCGAAGTTGCTGACGCCCCAGTCGACCACCTTGCCGTCCTCACGCAGCCGCTCGAACGCCTCGATGGTCTCGGCATAGGGCGCGCGGCCCTGCCAGTGCAGCAGGTACAGGTCGATGCGGTCGGTGCCGAGCCGGCGCAGGCTGCGCTCGCAGGCGGCGATGGCGGCGGCGAAGCCGGCATTGTGCGGATAGACCTTGCTGACCAGGAAAACGCCGTCGCGGCGGCCGCGGATGGCCTGGCCCGTCACCTCCTCGGCCCCGCCCTCGCCATACATCTCGGCGGTGTCGATCAGGGTCAGGCCGAGGTCGAGCCCGGCAGCCAGCGCCGACGCCTCCTCCTTCGCCCGGCGCCGGTCCTCGCCCATGCCCCAGGTGCCCTGCCCCAGGATCGGCATGGCGGCGCCGGACGGCAGCGCCACAGTGGTCTCGCCCGCCGGCCGGCGGCGCAGGCCTTCGGTGCTGCCCATTCTGACCTCCCTATTCCGCGATGGCGATCCGATCCTGCGGCATCGCGGCGGCCGCGGCCAGGGTCCAGATCGCCAGCGTCTCCTGCCGGCCGCGGATCTCGGTCTGGCCGGCCGGGCCGAAGGCGCCCAGCACCTCCGGCGCGCAGCCCTCGCGCCCGGCCTGGATGACCGCGGCGTCGCTGGCCACCACCCTCGTATCGAGGCGCCGGCTCAGCCGCTCCAGCCGGCTGGCGACGTTGACGGTGTCGCCGACCACGCCGAATTCCAGGCGCCGCTCGTCGCCGATATTGCCCATCACCACCAGCCCGTAATGCAGGCCGATGCCGACCTCGATCGGTGCCGCGCCGCGCGCCTGGCGCTTGGCGTTCCAGCGCTCGACCTCATCGCACATGGCCCGGGCGCAGCTGAGCGCGTTGCTGGCGTCGCGCGGGCCGGGCTGCGGCGTGCCGAAGGTCGCCATGACGCAGTCGCCGATATATTTGTCGATCGTGCCCTCATGGGCGAAGACCTGCTGCGCCATGCGGCGGTGGAAGCTGCGCAGCAGCGCCACCACCCGCTCCGGCGCCAGTCCCTCGGCCTGGCCGGAGAATCCCACGATGTCGACGAACAGGATCACCGCCGGCTGGCGCTGGATCTCGCCGAGCGGCGCGGCCGAGGCGGCGAGCCGGCCGACCAGGTTGGGCGAGAAGTAGCGCGACAGCGCCGCCTTGGCCGCCTCCATCCGCGCCGCCCGCCCGACCAGCTTGCGCGACCGCCACACCGCCAGCGCCAGCACCAGCGTCATCAGCACCAGGACAACGGTCTGGATCATCCACAGCGTGCTGCTGACGGCGTGCGGATCCAGCGACATCGCGATGCGCATGGCGTTGGGGTTCGGACCGTCGACCACGTCGTTGGCACTGGTGACGATGCTGTCCGGGCGCGTCGCCAGCCAGGCGAAGCCGAGCGACCAGGAGATTGTCAGGGCCCCGCCGACCAGCAGCACCAGCTTGGGCGAATAGCTGAGCGCCACACCGCAGAGGAACAGGAGGAGGAACAGGAAGTTCGGGATTCGCTGGGTGAACTGGACCGGCAGCTCGGAGCCGAACAGCGGGTTCGGCGCCACCATGACGAAGGTCAGCACCACCGCGTCCAGCACCAGGAAGGCGCCGACGCCCCAGACGCCGATGCTGCCGCGCCGCTGCAGCAGATAGGGGATCAGGCCGAGCACGAGGAAGACGGCCATCAGGCCGATATAGGCCACCGACCGCCCGACCGGGATCCAGATGGCGACATAGACGGCCAGCAGCGCCAGCACCAGGACGCGGCCGTAGAAGACGTAGGACAGGCCGTCCCGCTCCTCCCGCTCCATGGCACCCAGGACGCCGAGGGGCGTCGCCTGCGCCGGTTTCGCCATGCCGCCCTCCACCCGATGATGCGCAGGAAATGGGGCCTCCGCGTGGATTTCACCAGTGTCCGGATGACGACAGGTCGCCCCTGCCCTGCGCCATGCGGCCGCCCCGGGGCTTTCCCCGCGCGCGTTCCTTCCTTATAAGAGCGCGCTCCTTCGGGAGCGTGCCCCCTTGTACCCAGCAGGCCGCCCCCATGCCCAAGCGCACCGACATCCGCTCGATCTGCATCATCGGCGCCGGTCCGATCGTCATCGGCCAGGCCTGCGAGTTCGACTATTCCGGCGCCCAGGCCTGCAAGGCGCTGAAGCAGGAGGGCTACCGCGTCATCCTGGTCAACTCCAACCCGGCGACGATCATGACCGATCCGGAGCTGGCGGATGCGACCTATATCGAGCCGATCACGCCGGAGATCGTCGCCCGGATCCTGGAGCAGGAGAAGCCGGACGCGCTCTTGCCGACCATGGGCGGGCAGACGGCGCTGAACACCGCCATGGCGTTGGCCGAGAACGGCACGCTGAAGCGGCTGGGGATCGAGCTGATCGGGGCCAAGCGCGAGAGCATCGAGAAGGCGGAGGATCGCGCCAAGTTCCGCGAGACCATGGACGAGATCGGCCTGGAATCGCCGAAGAGCGCGGTGGTCCACACCCTGTCCGAGGCGATCGACGCGCTGCCGGCCGTCGGCCTGCCGGCGATCATCCGCCCGTCCTTCACCCTCGGCGGCACCGGCGGCGGCATCGCCTACAACCGGGTCGAGTTCGAGGAGATCGTCCGCTCCGGCCTCGCCGCCAGCCCGACCCGCGAGGTGCTGATCGAGGAATCCGTCCTCGGCTGGAAGGAATATGAGATGGAGGTGGTCCGCGACCGCGCGGACAACTGCATCATCATCTGCTCGATCGAGAATGTCGATCCGATGGGCATCCACACCGGCGACAGCGTCACCGTGGCCCCGGCCCTGACGCTGACCGACAAGGAATACCAGCGGATGCGCGACGCCTCGATCGCGGTGCTGCGCGCGATCGGCGTCGACACCGGCGGGTCGAACGTCCAGTTCGCGGTCGACCCCGAGACCGGCCGCATGGTCGTGATCGAGATGAACCCGCGGGTCAGCCGGTCCTCCGCCCTCGCCTCCAAGGCGACCGGCTTCCCGATCGCCAAGGTCGCGGCCAAGCTGGCGGTCGGCTACACGCTGGACGAGCTGGCCAACGACATCACCAAGGTGACCCCGGCCAGCTTCGAACCGACGATCGACTATGTCGTCGTCAAGATGCCGCGCTTCACCTTCGAGAAGTTCCCGGGCGCCGAGCCGACCCTGACCACCAGCATGAAGTCGGTCGGCGAGGCGATGTCGATCGGCCGCAGCTTCCCCGAGGCGCTGCAGAAGGCCCTGCGGTCGATGGAGACCGGCCTGTCCGGCCTGGACGAGATCGAAATCCCCGGCCTGGCGATGGACGCGCCGGACCCGCAGGTGATCCGCGCCGCCCTGGCCCGCCCGACCCATGACCGGCTGCTGGTGATCGCCCAGGCGATGCGCCTGGGCCTCGGGGTCGAGGAGATCCGCGCCGCCTGCAAGTTCGACCCCTGGTTCCTGCGCGAGATCGAGCGGATCGTCGCGGCGGAGGAGGAGGTGCGGCGCTACGGCCTGCCCGAGGACGCGCAGGGCTTCGCCCGGCTGAAGCGCCTCGGCTTCTCCGACGCCCGGCTGGCGAAGCTGGCGGACGTGTCCGAAGCCGAGGCCGCCGCGGCCCGCCGCGGCCTGGGCGTCACCCCGGTCTACAAGCGCATCGACACCTGCGCCGGCGAGTTCGCCTCGGCCACACCTTACATGTACTCGACCCACGAGGCCGGCTTCGACGAGGGCGAGGACGAATCCGACCCGACCGACCGCGAGAAGATCGTCATCCTCGGCGGCGGCCCGAACCGGATCGGCCAGGGCATCGAGTTCGACTATTGCTGTGTCCACGCCGCCTATGCCCTGAAGGAGGCCGGCTACGAGACCATCATGGTCAACTGCAACCCGGAGACGGTGTCGACCGACTATGACACCTCGGACCGGCTGTATTTCGAGCCGCTGACCGCAGAGGACGTGATCGAGCTGATCCGGGTCGAGCAGGAGCGCGGCACGGTCAAGGGCGTGATCGTCCAGTTCGGCGGCCAGACCCCGCTGAAGCTGGCGCATGACCTGGAGGAGGCCGGCATCCCGATCCTGGGCACGCCGAAGGACGCGATCGACCTGGCCGAGGATCGCGAGCGCTTCCGCGATCTCCTGGACAGGCTGGGCCTGCGCCAGCCGAAGAGCGGCATCGCCCATTCGGTCGAGGAGGCCGAGGCGATCGTGCAGGAGGTCGGCTTCCCCTGCCTGATGCGCCCATCCTATGTGCTGGGCGGCCGGGGCATGGAGATCGTGCACGACCTGCAGGGCTTCCGCCGCTATATCACCACCGCGGTCAAGGTCTCCGGCCGCAACCCGGTGCTGATCGACCGCTACCTGCAGGACGCGATCGAGGTCGATGTCGACGCGGTGCGCGACCGCGAGCAGGTCTATGTCGCCGGCATCATGGAGCATATCGAGGAGGCCGGGATCCATTCCGGCGACAGCGCCTGCGCCTTGCCGCCCTATTCCCTGCCCGCCTTCGTGGTGCATGAGATCGAGCGCCAGACCCGGATGCTGGCCGACGGGCTGGGCGTCATCGGCCTGATGAACACCCAGTTCGCCGTCAAGGACAACGAGGTCTACGTCATCGAGGTGAACCCGCGCGCCAGCCGCACCGTGCCCTTCGTGGCCAAGGCGACCGGCACGCCGATCGCCAAGATCGCCGCCCGGGTGATGGCCGGCGAGAAGCTGGCCGACTTCCCGCTGGCCGGCCCGACCCCGCCCTATACGGCGGTGAAGGAGGCGGTGTTCCCGTTCAACCGCTTCCCCGGCGTCGACGTCATCCTGGGGCCGGAGATGAAGTCGACCGGCGAGGTCATGGGGCTGGACCGCGACTTCGGCCGCGCCTTCGCCAAGAGCCAGTTGGGCGCCAACCAGAAGGTGCCGCTGTCCGGCACCGTCTTCGTCTCGGTCAAGGACCGGGACAAGACGGCGATCCTGCCGATCGCCCGGCGCATCGCCGAGCTGGGCTTCGAGATCCTGGCCTCGAGCGGCACCGCCCGGGCGCTGGAGGAGGGCGGGCTCAAGGTCCGGCGCATCAACAAGGTGATGGAAGGCCAGCCGCATATCGTCGACGCCATCCTGAACGGCGAGGTCCAGCTGGTGTTCAACACCACCGACGGCGCCCAGACGGTGCGCGACAGCTTCGGCTTGCGCCGCGCCGCGCTGGTCAATAACATTCCCTACTCGACGACCGTGGCCGGAGCGCGCGCGACCGTGGAGGCGATCGCAGCGCTGAAGGCCGGGGCGCTTGAAGTCGCCCCGCTGCAATCCTACCTAGGTTCGGCGCGGTAGCACCGGGGGCAGGGATACGAGCAGGTCTGGAGGCCGGCGTCCTTGACGCCGGGTGTACCGCTTTTTGGCTTTTTGGGACTGGAGCGCAATGGAAAAGGTGCCGATGACCGCGGCGGGGTACAACCGGCTGCAGGAAGAGTTGAAGCATCTGAAGAGCGTGGCGCGGCCGGAGGTGATCAAGGCGATCGCGGAGGCGCGCGAGCATGGTGACCTGTCCGAAAACGCTGAATACCACGCGGCGCGCGAGCGCCAGAGCTTCATCGAAGGCCGGGTGATGGAGCTGGAGGACCGGATCAGCCGGGCCGACATCATCGACACCTCCAAGCTGTCGGGCGACACTGTAAAGTTCGGCGCCACCGTGACGCTGGCGGATGAGGACACCGACGAGGAGATCACCTACCAGATCGTCGGCCAGGACGAGTCCGACATCAAGGAAGGCCGCTTGTCGATCACCGCCCCCCTGGCACGCTCGCTGATCGGCAAGGCCGAGGGCGACCAGGTCGAGGTCACCACCCCCGGCGGCTCCAAGAGCTACGAGATCGTCACGGTTCAGTTCGTCTGACCCGACGGCTCTCCCGAGTTTCGCAGCGGCCCCGCCCCCTCGGCGGGGCCGTTCGCGTTTCGGCGGCAGCCCAGGGCACCCGCGCCGGACCAGCACCGGTCCGGACCTTTTCGCCCATTGTCTAATGCTTTGAACTTATTCGCTTAATCCACAGCCGGACCGCAGCAAATGTCATCCGGCCGATACCAATGCTAAATCGAAACGTCATCTTCCCCCTGTAGGGATCGGCCCCGTCGCCGCCCATCGAGGGACGCGTCGGGCGGCCCAAGGGGAGACACACATGACCGTCGTGACCAAGCTGTCGGCGGCCGCCTTCGCGCTGGCTGCCGCCGCCGTATTCGCGCAGCCGGCCCAGGCCGAGCGCACCAAGTTCGAGTTCTGGTACGGGCTGACCGGCGACCTGGAGCAGCGGGTGCAGGACACCTGCAAGCGCTTCAACGACAGCCAGGCCGACTACGAGATCACCTGCGTCGGCCAGGGCGGCTATCCGAATGCGGTGCAGAACGCCATCGCCGCCTATCGCGCCCAGAAGCAGCCCACCGTCGTGCAGGTGTTCGATGCCGGCACGCTGGACCTGATGCTGTCCGGCGCCTATGTCCCGGCCCGCAAGCTGATGGCCGACAACGGCTACGACATCAAGTGGGACGACTATTTCGGCGGCATCGCGAACTACTACGCGACGTCGAAGGGCGAGCTGATGTCGTTCCCCTACAACTCGTCGACGGCGCTGTTCTACTGGAACAAGGATGCCTTCGCCAAGATCGGCCGCGACAAGGGGCCGGAGACCTGGGAGGACGTCGAGCAGATCGCCCGGCAGCTGAAGGCCGCCGGCTATGACTGCCCGCTGGCCTTCAACTTCGACCCCTGGCCGACGCTGGAGCAGTTCTCGGCGATCCACAACCAGCCGATCGCCACCAAGA
>NZ_JBCNNF010000144.1:0-15594 GCF_039594555.1 Inquilinus sp. | reverse complement strand
AGTCCCCCCTCCCCTTGCGGGAGGGGGGTAGGGGGAGGGGGTTCTCTCGGCTCGAGCCGGCCCAGACTGTCGCAAACCGGCACGGACGGCGAGTTCGGTGTCCTGCCCATTCGCGCGCGGACGCGCCCAGACCCCTCCCCCTGCCCCCCTCCCGCAAGGGGAGGGGGGACTTTAAAAAGCTCACTCCAAAGATCTGTGAATCTGGCAGGGCTGTACGCTGGCGGAAGGCGGCCCTGCCATGACCGCCTACGCCGAACTCCAGGTCACCACCAACTTCTCCTTCCTGCGCGGCGGATCGCACCCGGAGGAGCTGGTGGAGACGGCGATCCTGCTGGGCCTGTCGGCCATCGCCGTGACCGACCGCAACTCGCTGGCCGGAATCGTGCGCGGCCATGTCATCGCCAACCGCGACCAGGACCGGCAGCCCGCCTGCCGAATCCCTTACATCGTCGGCTGTCGGCTGGACCTGGCCGATGCCCCAAGCCTGCTGTGCTATCCGACCGACCGCACCGCCTATGGCCGGCTGTGCCGGCTGCTGACCATCGGCAACCGGCGGGCCAAGAAAGGCCAGTGCGACCTCAGTTTCGCCGATCTGCCGCCCTGGCTGGAGGGGCAGATCCTGGTGGCACTGCCGCCCGACCGGATCGACGACGCCTTCGCCGACCACCTGGCCCGGCTGCGGTCCGAGGTGCCGAAGCGTCTGTTCCTGGCCGCCAGCCATCGCTACCGCGGCGACGATGCCCGCCGCCTGGCCGACCTGGCCGAGCTGGCGCGGCGGGCGCGGGTGCCGCTGGTCGCCACCAACGACGTGCTGTACCACGTGCCGGAGCGGCGGCGGCTGCAGGACGTGGTCACCTGCATCCGCGAGCACTGCACCATCGACGAGGCCGGCTGGCGGCTGGAGGCCAATGCTGAGCGGCACCTGAAGCGGCCGGACGAGATGGCGCGGCTGTTCCGCGACCATCCCGACGCGCTGGAGCGGACGGTCGAGATCGCCGAGCGCTGCCGCTTCAGCCTGGACGAGCTGGGCTACGAATACCCCGAGGAGATCACACCGGACGGCATCCCGGCGCAGGAGCGGCTGGAGCAGCTGACCCGCGAGGGCGCGGCCCGGCGCTATCCCGGCGGCGTGCCCGAGAAGGTGCAGGCCCAGATCGACCGCGAGCTGGAGCTGATCGGCCGGCGCGACTACGCCCCCTTCTTCCTGACCGTGGCCGACATCGTCGCCTATGCCAGCCAGAAGGAGATCGGCATCCTGAACCAGGGCCGCGGCTCGGCGGCGAACAGCGTCGTCTGCTACTGCCTCGGCATCACGGCCATCGACCCGGTGCAGATGGACCTGCTGTTCGAGCGCTTCGTCAGCGAGGAGCGGCACGAGCCGCCCGACATCGATGTCGATTTCGAGCATGAACGGCGCGAGGAGGTGATCCGGCACATCTACGAGAAGTTCGGCCGCCACCGCACGGCCCTGACCGCGACCGTGATCTGCTATCGCACCCGGGCCGCGGTGCGCGACGTCGGCAAGGCGATGGGGCTGTCGGAGGACATGATCAGCGCCCTGTCCGGCTCGGTCTGGGGCTGGAGCATGACCGGGCTGGACGAGGGGCAGGTGCGCGAGGCCGGGCTGGACCCGGCCGATCCCCGGCTGCGCCTGGCGCTGGAGCTCTCGGTCGAGCTGATGGGCTTTCCCCGCCATCTCAGCCAGCACACCGGCGGTTTCGTCTTCGCCCGAAGGCGGCTGGACGAGATGGTGCCGATCGAGAATGCGGCGATGGACGACCGCACCGTCATCTGCTGGGACAAGGATGACCTCGACGCCGTCGGCATGCTCAAGGTCGACGTGCTGGCGCTGGGCATGCTCACCGCGCTGAAGCGCTGCTTCGACCTGATGAACAAACATTATCCGGAGCGGTATCCGGAGCCGCTGGCCCTCGGCATGACGCCCCGCGAGGACCCCGAGGTCTACGAGATGCTGAGCCGCGCCGATTCGATCGGCGTGTTCCAGGTCGAATCCCGGGCCCAGCAGTCGATGCTGCCGCGGCTGAAGCCGAAGAAGTTCTACGACCTGGTGATCGAGGTCGCGATCGTCCGGCCGGGCCCGATCCAGGGCGACATGGTGCATCCCTATCTGCGCCGCCGCGACGGCATTGAGCCGGTGACCTATCCCAAGCCGGAGATCCGCAGCGTCCTGGAAAAGACGCTCGGTGTCCCGCTGTTCCAGGAGCAGGGGATGAAGCTGGCCAGCGTCGCCGCCGGCTTCTCGCCCAGCGAATCCGACCGGCTGCGCCGCGCCATGGCCACCTTCCGCAACGAGGGCACGATCCACCGTTACGAGACCCGCTTCATCGAAGGCATGGTCGCCAACGGCTATGAGCGCGACTTCGCCGAGCGCTGCTTCAACCAGATCAAGGGCTTCGGCAGCTACGGCTTCCCCGAGGCGCATGCCGCCTCCTTCGCCCTGCTGGTCTATGAGAGCGCCTGGGTGAAGCACCATCATCCCGAGGTGTTCTGCTGCGCCCTGATCAACTCCCAGCCGATGGGCTTCTACGCCCCGGCCCAGCTCATCCGCGACGCCCGCGAGCACGGCGTGGAGGTGCGCCCGGTCGACGTCAACCGCAGCGACTGGGACTGCACGCTGGAGCCCACCGGCGGCCGGGACCACGCCGTGCGCCTGGGCCTGCGGCTGGTCAAGGGGCTGAGCAAGGACGAGGGCGAGGAGATCGTGAAGGCACGCGGCACCGGGTATACTTCACCCGCCGATCTGGCCCGCCGCGCCGGCGTCTCGTCCCGCGCCCTGAACCGGCTGGCCGAGGCCGCCGCCTTCGGCTCGATGGGGCTCGACCGGCAGCAGGGGCTATGGGCCGTGGCCGGAGTGGAGGGCGAGGCCCTGCCGCTGTTCGCCGCCCGCCCGGCCCAGCTGGCGCTGTTCGAGGAGGCGGCGGCCGAGCTGCCGCCCTTGCCGCCGGGGCTGGAGGTGCTGGAGGACTACGCCACCACCGGCCTGTCGCTGACGAGGCATCCCCTGGCGCTGCTCCGCCCGGCGCTCGCCGGGCTCGGCATCGTCCCGGCGCGCAGCCTGCGCGATGAGGAGACCCGCGACGGCGCCCGCATCCGCGTCGCCGGCATCGTGCTGTTCCGGCAGCGGCCGCAGACCTCCAACGGCACCATCTTCGTCACCGTCGAGGATGAGAGCGGCGCCGCCAACATCGTGGTCTGGTCGCATGTGTCGGAGCAGTACCGCCGCGCCGTCTATGCCGGCCGCCTGCTGGCCTGCGAGGGCCGGGTGCAGAAGGTCGGCGAGGGCGAGCACCAGGTGATCCATGTGGTGGCCGAGCGCTTCGTCGACTGGACCGACCAGCTGCCGGTGCTGGCCCGCGGCACCGACCAGGTGGTCCTGGACCCCGAAGCCCAACGCCGCCCCCGCGCCGCATCCGGCCGCGGCCACCGGGTGACGCTGAGGAGCCGGGACTTCAAGTGATCCCGGCGAGTTCGTGATCAGATTCAGTCCTCTCCTGCAAAAGAATCGTCATTGCGAGGAGGCGAAGCCGACGAAGCAATCCATGCCGCCCGCTCGTGCTGCCCCATGGATTGCTTCGCTGCGCTCGCAATGACGGTGTTGGGTTTCTGAAAACACCGCAAACGGGAGAAGCCATGCGCCTTCACATCCTCGGCGTGAGCCGGGCGCGGACCGCGAAAGTCACTCCCCCCGCAGCAGGGTCTGCAGCGGGGCGGCCTGGCGCAGGATCGGCGACTTGATGACGATGTAGCTGAAGTACTTCTCGATGCCGAGCCGCCGGTCCAGCAGCGCCTCCATCACCTGCTGGTAATGGGCGATGCTGCGGGCCAGGAAGCGCAGCAGATAGTCGTAGCCGCCGCTGACCATGTGGCACTCCAACAGCTCCTCCACCGTGGTCAGGCCGGCCTCGAAGCGGATGAAATCCTCGCGCCGGTGGTCGCTCAGCGTCACCTCGGTGAACACGGTCACGGTCTCGGTCAGCTTCGCCAAAGCGATGCGGGCGCCGTAGCCCGTGATGTAGCCCGCCGCCTCCAGCCGCTTCACGCGCTGCAGGCAGGGGCTGGGCGACAGGCCGACCGCATCGGCCAGCGCGGCGTTGGTGATCCGCCCGTCGGCCTGCAGCCGGGCCAGGATAGCGATGTCGATCCGGTCCAGCTTCGGCGCGCCCGCCATCCTCATCCTCATCCGATCCGTCGCGGCGATGACTGGTGCCGGCGGCCTGAATTATGACCCGTCATCGCGAGCCCTGCAGGGGCGTGGCGATCCAGCGGCACCGGCCCCTGGATCGCCACGTCGCTTCGCTCCTCGCGATGACGAGGAAGGGGCGGTGAGTCAACCACAGAGTCGGAGGCTAACCGCGCAGCGCCTCCTGGTGAGCTTTTGCCAGTTCCGCCATGCTGGTGAAGCGAAAATCGACCTTGGGCTCGGTCGCCGGCTTCATGGTGGCGCCGAAGCCGCCCTCGGCATGGCGGCGGTGGATCCAGCAGGTCGCCAGCCCCGCCGCCGTCGCCGGCTCGTGGTCGTGGAACAGGCTCTCCGCCGTGTGCAGCACCTCGCCCTTGGCGATGCCCATGCCGCCCAGCTTCTCCAGCATGTAGTCGAAGTTGCGGGCCGACGGCTTGTAGCTGCCGATGTCCTCGGCGGTGAAGACGGCGTCGAACTCGACCTGCAGCCGCACGTTGCTCAGGGCGAAGCTGGTGTTGTCGACATTCGAGAGGATCGCCAGCTTGTAGTACTTCTTCAGGTACTGCAGCGCGCCGGCGGTGTCGGCGAAGGCCGGCCAGTCCTTGATCGACCGGCCATAGGCCAGTGCCTCCTCCCAGCTCGCCGCCACGCCCCATTCCTCGGCCAAGCGCTTGTAGACGATCGCCAGCAGCTCGCTGTAGCGCCGTGCCGGGGTCCAGCGCTGCTGCGCCGATTCATGCCGGGCATGGGCCTCCAGGATCCGGTCGCGGGTCAGCGGCGCCTTGGCGCGGGCGGTCAGCGGCGCCAGGGCGTTGACCATGCCGGTCTCCCAGTCGATCAGCGTGCCGTAGCAGTCGAAGGTCAGGATCTTGAAGTCGGTCAGCTTCATGGCGGGTCTCCGGTGTCGATGCGCCGATGATGCGCCGGCCGCGCCGGCAGGGGCTGCGCAATGCGGCCGGGGCGCGGCAGAGACTGGCGTGGTGTGGCCGTTGCGCAGCAGAAAATGCCGAGCCGATCGCAGGGCCGCGCCCGTGTCGCGGTTGCGTCATGGCGTGTCGGCTGCGGAGCGGGTGAGGCCCCCGAGTCGCGCCATGGTCTGGGGCGGATGACGATGGACGACGGTCCCGTCCGGAGCCGGCAGGAGAGTGGTGGAGATGGAAGCGCGTTCGGCCATGTCGATGGATCTGATGTCCCGGGCGCCGGGCTTCAGCCTGAAGCGGGATTTCTACACCAGCCCCGCCTATCACGCGCTGGACCTGGAGCACATCTTCTACAAGGAGTGGCTGTTCATCGGCCATGCCTGCGAGGTGACGCGGCCGGGCGACTTCCTGACCGTGCAGATCGGCGAGTATCCGGTGATCGTGGTGCGCGGCCGCGACCGCGCCATCCGTGCCTTCCACAATGTCTGCCGCCACCGCGGCTCGCGCCTGTGCACCGACGAGCGCGGCTCGCGCCCGCGGCTGGTCTGCCCCTATCACCAGTGGACCTACGACCTCGAGGGCAAGCTGATCTTCGCCCGCGACATGATGGACGACATCGACCCGGCGCAGTTCGGGCTGAAGCCGGTGGCCTGCCAGGAGGTCGGCGGCTGGATCTTCCTGTCGCTGGCCGAGCAGCCGCGCGATTTCGAGCCGCTGCGCCGGATGGTCGAGCCCTACATGGCGCCGCATCTCCTGTCCGAGGCCAAGGTCGCCCACAGCTCGACCATCATCGAGCGCGGCAACTGGAAGCTGGTGATGGAGAACAACCGCGAATGCTATCATTGCTCCGGCAACCATCCGGAGCTGTGCCGCGTCTTCTCCGACCAGCCGACCCTGACCAGCGGCCAGGAAGGGATGGAGGAGAACCCGCAGATCCTGGAGCATTGGCAGAGCTGCGAGGCGATCGGCCTGCCCAGCCGCTACCAGATCTCGGACGACATGCAGTACCGGGTGATGCGTGTGCCGTTCATCAACAACGCCCATTCGATGACGATGAGCGGCCAACCGGCGGTGAACCGGCTGCTGGCCGATTTCCCGACCACGCGGCTCGGCTCGATGCTGCTGTACCACTACCCGAACAGCTGGAACCACCTGCTGGCCGACCATGCGCTGAGCTTCCGTATCCTGCCGATCAGCCCGACCGAGACCGAGGTCACCACCAAATGGCTGGTGCACAAGGATGCGGTCGAGGGCGTCGACTACGACCTCAGGGCGCTGACCGAGGTGTGGACCGCGACCAATGACGAGGACCGCCGCATCGTCGAGGAGAACCAGCGCGGCATCCTGTCCCCGGCCTATGTGCCCGGCCCCTATTCGAAGCTGCATGAAGGCGCGGTGATCCAGTTCGTCGACTGGTATGCCGACGCCATGTCCCGCCGGCTCGGCGGCGGCACCGCCGCCAGCCCGATCCGCGACGTGGCCTGAGGCCGCCATGCCCGGCCCGCTGACCGCCACGCCGAAGCTGTGGAACGCCAAGACGGCGCGGCTGCGCTGCATCGGCATCCGCGAGGAGGCGCCGGATGTCCGCACCTTCCGCTTCGAGGCGGAGGACGGCAGCTGGTTCTCCTACCGCCCCGGCCAGTTCGTGACGCTGGAGCTGCCGGTGGGGCCGGAGCCGGTGCTGCGCACCTACACACTGGCCTCCACCCCGTCGCGGCCGCACCACGCCAAGATCACCGCCAAGGTGCAGCCGGGCAGCGTCGCCACCCGCTGGCTGTTCGACAAGCTCAGGGTCGGCGATGCGCTGACGGCGCACGGCCCCACCGGCCGCTTCTCGCTGCTCGACCACCTGGGCGAGCGCTACCTGTTCCTGTCGGCCGGCAGCGGCGCCACGCCGATGATGTCGATGGCGCGCTGGCTGTTCGACACCGCGCCGCAGACCGACGTGGTCTATGTCCATTTCGCCCGGCGGCCGCAGGACCTGCTGTTCCGGTCCGAGCTGGGCTATATGGCCGAAGTCGCCTCCGGCCTCCGGCTGCGCTTCGTCGTCACCGGCGCGCCGGCGGGCGACGGCTGGTCCAGCGGCCGGCTCGAACACGCTTTGCTCTCCGCCCTGTGCCCGGACGTGGCCGGGCGCACGGTGTTCTGCTGCGGCCCGGACCGGTTCATGGACGCGGCGCGGCAGGTGGCCAGCGAGCTCGGCGTGCCTTCCGCGCGCTGGCATGAGGAGAGCTTCGGCGCCACCCCGGCTCCGGTGCCCGTCGCCTCCCCGATCACGCCGCCGGTCGAACCGGCGGGCGAGGGCATGCAGGTGGCCTTCACCCGCTCCGGCCGCAAGGCCGCGGTGCTGCCGGGCCAGACGGTGCTGGAGGCGGCGGAGGGCTGCGGCCTGCGCATCCCCACCGCCTGCCGCCAGGGCCTGTGCGGCACCTGCCTGGTGCGCAAGCTGAAGGGCGAGGTGCGGATGGATCACATGGGCGGCATCGCCGACGAGGAGATCGCCGAAGGCTGGATCCTGGCCTGCTGCTCCCAGCCCGAGACGGTACTGGTCGAGGTGGAGGTTTAATTGGTCACCGTCCGGCTGCCGGTGAGATAGCGGATCCGGTCGCGGAGGCCGATCTCCACCTCCTGCAGGGCGGATAGGTTATCGGCCTGCGCCGTCGTCATCCACGCCAGCGTGTCGTTGGGCGTGATCCGGCGGCCGTCCAGGATGATGTCGACCAGCCGGCTCTCATAGTCGGACGTCCCCGGCACCTCCCGGAACGTGCATTCGGACAGCCCCACGGGAACGATGCCGGGCCGTTTGAGCCGGCCGGAATACTGGATGAAGGCGTGGACCTCCCGGTGCGGCCTCTGGTTCTTGTAATCCGCCTGGATCTGCTCGACGAGAGTTGCGTAGGTGGCCTTCAGCTTCTTCACGCTCGGATCGATGCCGGCGATCGCCACCGACGGATCGAGGTCCGATGGCTGGCCGACCACCGCATCACGAATGTCCATGGAAGACGGCTGCAAAAGCTGCAGCCGGGTGATGTCGACGCAGACTCGCGCATAGATCTCGTTGGTCAGCTTCCGGTCGGGAATCATGAAGAGCGCCGCGGCGCCGGCAATCAGGACGACGGCGATGATGGCGCCGGCGGCAAGTGCGAATCGCATTTGGTCCTATCCATCAAGGCTCCGTCGCCAGCCTCGCGATCTCGCAATCGATCAGCCTGCCGGCACCGGGTACATGATCCGGAACATATATGGAACATCGATAGCACCAACCCGAAGCCAGGACAAGATCCCTCGACGGGGCTCCGCAGCGTCACAGCCGCCCCGACCACCCGCGCCAGGAAGGCGTCGCGGTCGGCGTCGGTGGCGCGGTTCATGCCGTAGAGGGCGAGGTAGCGCACCGGCGCCCAAGGGCGGATCAGGCCGCGCAGCCAGCGCTGCACCAGCTTGCGCGGCGGATCGCCCATCAGCAGCGACGCCCAGCGCGTGCCGCCATAGGAGACGACCGCGGTCAGGGACCGGATGTGCTGCAGGTTCGGATACGCCCGGCCGTCGCGCATGACGAAGGACACGCCGGGCAGCATCACCCGGTCGAACCAGCCCTTCAGGATCGCCGGGAAGCCGAAATTCCACACCGGCGCCATGATCACCAGCGCCTCGGCCCGCAGCAGCCGGTCGACCTGGGATTCGACCGGTCGGCAGTTGATGGAGAGGTCGTGATAGTGCAGCCGCTCCTCCCGGCTCAGCACCGGTTCGAAGCCCTCGGCGTAGAGGTCGCAATCGTCGACCTCGTGCCCGGCCCGGCGCAGCGCGTCGACCATCGCCCGGTGCAGCGCGGCGTGGAAACTGGTCTCGACCGGATGCGCGAACAGCACCAGGACGCGCATGGGTCAGGTCCCGCCGCAAGCGCTGCGACATTCACGCGCCGCCTCTCTTGAGTCCCCCCTCCCCTTGCGGGAGGGGGGTAGGGGGAGGGGGTTCTCTCGGATCGAGCCAACCCAGGCTGTCACAAACTGGCATGGACCGCGAATTCGGTGCCCCGCCCATTCGCGCGCGGACGCGCGCAGCCCCCTCCCCCTGCCCCCCTCCCGCAAGGGGAGGGGGGACTTAAAGAAATCCATTTCCGAGAGAAAGCGGCCGGTCATCACCCCGTCGCCTGCAGTCCCGGGAACAGGTAGATGCGGCCGGAGTTCAGGTCGTAATCCGGGTCGTCCCAGCCGATCATCTTGCCGGGGTTCAGCAGGCCGCGCGGGTCGGTCTCGCGCTTGAACTCCAGCTGCACCGCGTCGGTGCGCTTCATCCCGCCCTCCTCCAGCGTGTAGCGGTGCGGGTTGAAGATCAGGCAGCCATGGTCCTCATGGATGCGGATGATCTCGTCCAGCCGCTCCTCCGTGGTGAAGCGCACGATCGGCAGGCCGGAGCAGGTGACGTTGCCGTCGAAGCGGATCACCTCGAGATGGCCGGGCAGCTCGTCGCCGAAGATCTTCGTCATCTCCTCGACCAGGCGCAGATGGTCGGGGAAGGGGTACAGCACCTGCAGATAGGTGATGGTCGGGTCGATCTTGATCGCCCTGAGGGTGGTGTGGTTCCAGGTCAGCTCGTACAGCGGCGGCAGGCCGCGCTTCTCCTCGTCGGTCGCGGTGTCGGCGCGGAACAGCACCTCGCCCTTCGACCGCTTCATGAAGGCCTCGAAGCCGCCCATGGCGAAATCGGCCACCATCAGCAGCACCACCGACTGGTCGGGGCGGACGAACTTCCGGTGCTTGAGGAAATACTCGTAGGGTACCGGCGCGGCAACCGGCGCGATCTCCTTCACCAGCAGCCCGTCGGCCCGGCCGATCTCCTCGCCGAAGCGCACCGCGTCCATCCAATCGTCGAAGCCGACGACGACGTCCACCCACTCCGGCGCTGCGGTCAGCGGGATCTCGACCTCGGTGATGATGCCGTTGGTGCCGTAGGCGTGCAGCGCCTTCAAGAGGTCCTCGCCCGTCAGGTCGAGGATGCGCGGCTCCGCCTCCATGGTCACCAGGCGCACCCGCATGACGTTGCCGAGATTGCGCAGCCCGCCCCAGCGGATCGAGCCGACGCCGCCGGAGCCGCCGGCCAGGAAGCCGCCGATCGTCGCCATCCGGTAGGTCGACGGGAACAGCCGCATCTCCTGCCCGACCTTGGCCCGGGTCTGCAGGTCCATCTGGGCCAGCACGGCGCCGGCCTGGGCCGAGACCGCGCCGGGACGGATGGCGGTGACCGCGTTCATCCGCGCCAGATTCAGCACCATGCCGCCGGACAGCGGCATGGCCTGGCCGTAATTGCCGGTGCCGGCGCCGCGCGGCGTCACCGGCATGCCATGGGCATAGGCGGCCTTCAGCGCCTGCACCACCTCGGCCTCCGAGGTCGGGGAGACGACGATGTCGCCGGTGACATGCTCCAGCTGCCGCTTCAGCACCGGCGAGTACCAGAAGAAATCCTGGCTCTTCTGCTTCACCAGTACCGGATCCTCGGTGACCCGCAGTCCCTCCAGGTCGCGCTTCAACGCGGCGAGATCGGTCATGCCTGCTCTCCTTCGGGCGCCAGCAGCGCGTCCAGCTCGCGGTAATCCGGCGGGGTGGTGTCGATCGCCCGGCCGTTCCGGATCACGATCCGGTCGGCCTGCGGTCGGGACAGCAGCTCGGTCCAGGTCCGGGCGCGCAGCAGAACCAGGTCGGCGCCGCTGCCCGCTTCCAGGCGGCCGAATTCGGGGCGGCCCAGCACCGCGGCCGGGGTGGCGGCGACCGCCCGCGGCCAGTCGCCGACCGGGTGGTCGAGATGCAGGATCCGCGTCGCCTGGGCGTAGACCTCGAGCGCGTCGAGATCGCCATAGGCGTAGAACGGGTCGCGGGTGTTGTCGGAGGACACCATCACCGGGATGCCCCGCGCCTTCATCTCGTGCAGCAGCGTCACGCCGCGCCAGCGTGGCGTGACCCCGGCCCGCCGGTCCTGCAGATACATGTTGCACATCGGCAGCGATACGACGGCCAGGCCGGCCTCGGCCACCCGGCCGAGCGTGCGGTCGATCACGTCCTCCGGCTGCCGGGCCAAGGAGCAGCAATGGCCCACCAGCACCCGGCCGCGGAAGCGGTGGCGGATCGCGGCCTCGGCGATCATGGCCAGGGTCCGCACCGCCGCGTCGCCGGTCTCGTCGGCATGGAAGTCGAGGTCGAAACCGTGCTCCGCAGCGTGGCGGAACAGCCGGTCGATCCCGGCCTCGAGCCCCGCCACCGGATAGGTGACGGCGCCGAGGATGCCGCCATGGGCGCGCACGGTGCGGCTGAGGTCGTCGAAATAACCATCCTCCAGCACCCGGTCGATGCCGACCAGGGCCGATCCCTGCAGCTCGATCCGCCCGGCCCATTGGTCGCGCAGCTCGGCGAAGACCGGCCAGGAGACGCGATGCTGCGGCGGGTCGCTGTCGATATGGGTGCGGATCAGCCTGGTGCCGTGGGCGAAGGCGCAGCGCAGGCCGAACTCCATCCGGGCGCGGACATCCGCCTCCGACCAGTGTGCCGCACGGTCGGTGCGCACGCTGGACAGGGCGCCGTCGAAGCTGCCATCCGGGTTCGGCGAGCGCGGCCAGATATGGCCCTTGTCGAGATGGGTGTGCGCCTCGATGAAGGCCGGCCATACCATGCCGCGGTCGAGGTCCAGCGCCGGCAGTTCCTCCGGATCCGGGCTGCCGGCCGGGCGGATCGCGGCCAGCGTGCCGCCATCGATGGTCAGATCGGCCCGGGCCAGCCCGTCGCGGTCCGGCACCAGAGCCACGCCCTCGGCCAGGCAGGCCGGGATGGTGGCGTTGGTCAGGCGGTAGCGCCGGGCCTCCGGCAGCACAGCGAATCCGGCCATGCTCAGTTCTCCCGCCGGATGGCGCTTTCGTGCCAGCGCCGCAGCAGCAGGTGCGACACCAAGCTGGTCAGGGCGAAGATCGCCAGGCCGGTCAGGGTGATCAGGATCAACGCCGCGAACAGCCGCGGCACGTTCAGCCGCCGCCCGGCCTCGAGGATGCGGAAGGCCAGGCCGGACTGGGCGCCGGCCGACCCGGCCGCGAACTCCGCCACCACCGACCCGATCAGCGCCAGCCCGCCGCCGATGCGCAGGCCGGTGGCGAAATAGGGCAAGGACGCCGGGATGCGGAGGTGCAGCAGCGACTGCCAGCGCGACGCGCCGTACAGCTCGAACAGGTTCAACAGGTTGTGGTCGGTGCTCTTCAGCCCTTGCGTCATGTTCGACAGGATCGGGAAGAAGGCGACGATGAAGGCGCAGATCAGCAGCACCGATTCGGTCGACGGCGCGTAGATGATGATCAAGGGCGCGATCGCCACGATCGGCGTCACCTGCAGCACCACGGCATAGGGGTAGAAGGCCAGCTCCAGCCAGCGCGACTGGATGAATAGGATGGCCAGCGCCACGCCGCCGACCAGCGCCGCGGCCAGGGCGGCGAAGGTGATGGTCAGGGTTACGGCGAGGGCGGAGGACAGGATCGGCCAGTCGCCGACCATCGTCGCCGCCACCTCGGTCGGCGCCGGCAGGATGTAGCGCGGCACCTGATAGGCCGTGACGTACCATTGCCACAGCACGATGAAGGCGCCGAAGGCGACCACCGGCACGGCGATCCGCGCCGCCAGCGCCCGCAGGCGGCCGGGGTCGGCCCGCCGGGCTTCGGCGATGGCGGCCTCGTCTTCGGTCTGGATCCCGATCTCGGTCATCGCTGCTCCGCCGCCACCATGATCGCCCGCATCAGTGCATCGGACACGGTCCGGCAATGCTCATTGTAGGGCGTCGACATCCGGTACTCGTTGCCGCGCGGATAGGGGGCGTCGACATCGACCTCCTCGATCACCCGGCCCGGCCGCGCCGCCATCACCACGATGCGGGACGACAGGTAGACGGATTCGAACACCGAATGGGTGACGAAGACGATGGTCCAGTTCTGCCCCTGCCACAACCGCAGCAGGTCGTCGTTCAGCTTGATCCGGGTGATCTCGTCCAGCGCTGCGAAGGGTTCGTCCATCAGCAGCAGCTTCGGCCGGGTGACCAGGGCGCGGGCGATCGACACCCGCATCTTCATGCCGCCCGACAGCTCGCGCGGATAGGCGTCGGCGAAGCGGTCGAGGCCGACCATCGCCAGCGCCTCCATCACCCGGTCGCGCGCCGCGGCGCGGGACAAGCCCTTCAGCCGCAGCGGCAGCCAGACATTCTTGAACACCGTGGCCCAGGGCATCAGCGTCGGCTCCTGGAACACGAAGCCGACCTCGCCCTCGGTCGCGCCGCGGTTACCGTTCGGCCAGCGGATAGCGCCGGCCGAGGGCGCGCCGAGGCCGGCGATCAGCCGCAGCGCCGTCGACTTGCCGCAGCCGGACGGGCCCAGCAGGCTGACGAATTCGCCCTCGCGGATGTCGAGCGACATGGCGGAGAGGGCCAGGGTGCCGCTGGCGAAGCGCTTCGATACGCCGTCCAGCGACACCAGCACCCCGGCGGATCCGGGGATGGTCAACGCGGCCGAATCCACCTCAGCCGCCGGCCAGCTTCTTGTAGATGTCGAGGCCGACGCCCTTGCAGACGAAGCGGGTGGTGAAGGCCTTGTTCACATCCAGCCCGGCGTCCAGCACCCCGGCCTTGACCATGGCGTCGTAGAAGCTCTGGTACCGCGCGGCGGTCATGCAGCCGATGCCCTGGGCCTCGGCCTCGCCGGCGATGACGATATGCGCGGCCTTCAGCTGCTCCCGCCCATAGGCCAGCTGCGCGTCCGTCATCTCCGGATTGTCCTTCTTGATCAGCGCATTGGCCGCGGACGGATCGCCGAAGAGATAGTTGTACCAGCCGATGATCGATGCATCGACGAAGCGCTGCACCAGTTCGGGGTTCTGGTCGACCATCGCCTGCTGCGCCGCGATGGTGGTGGAATAGGCGCCGTAGCCGTTATCGGCCAGCAGGAAGACCTTGGGCTTCCAGCCGGCCTGCGCCTCGATGTCCCGCGGCTCCGAGGTCAGATAGCCCTGCTGGCCGGATTTCGGGTCGGCGATGAAGGGGGCGGGGTTGAAGGTATAGGGCTTGTACTGCTCGTCCCGGAAGCCGGGATAGGCCGATTTCAGCCAGCGATAATAGGTGTCGTAGCCCTCGCCGGACAGGAACAGCGTGTCCAGCTTCGCCAGGTCGCCGATCTTGTCGATCCCCTGGTCGGGATGGGCCATCAGCACCTGCGGGTCCTTCTGGAAGATGGCGGCGACATTGATCACCGGCACCCCTTCCTTGACCGAATCGAAGGCGTCCAGCGTGCCGCCCATGAAGAAGTCGATCTGGCCGGCGACGAGGCGCGCCCGGTTGGCCGCCTGCGGCCCGCCCATGACGATGGTCACGTCCAGCCCGTATTTGGCGTAGGTGCCGTCCGCCACGGCCTGGTAGTAGCCGCCATGCTCGGCCTGGGCCAGCCAGTTGGTGCCGAAGCTGACCTTGTCCGCCGCCGGGGCCGCGCCCGCGGCCAGTCCCGCCGCCAGGCCGAAGGCGAGAGCGAGGACCCGTCCGAAAAGCTGCATGAAGCCGATTCCCTGTGTCGTTTCTTTGCCGCGGCGCCAAGGACGACAGGATGCAACGGCCATGCCATTCCGCCCCTGGTTCCAGGAGCTGCCGCGGCCGGCCGAGGATCCGCGGGATGCTGGTCCCGTCGGGCGCCCGGATGGCGGCGCGCCGCGGCCGACGCCCGTCCTTCCGATGCCCAACAACTGGGCAGCCTAGTCCAGTTTTCCGGCATGCGGCAACCTTGCGCAGGCCCGCTGCCGGCCCTACCGTTTGCTGCCTTTCGCGGGAGACCAATCCTGATGTTGCGCCCGATCACCCCCGCCGGAATCCGGCCGCCCTTCGCCCGCTACAGCCATGCCGTCGAGGTGCCGGCGGGCAGCCGCCTGGTGGTCTGCTCCGGCCAGCTCGGCATCGGCCCGGACGACGCGGTGCCGGACACGGTCGAAGGCCAGGCCGAGCTGTGCTTCGACAACATCCGGGCGATCCTGGCGGCGGCCGGGATGGACCTGTCGCACATCATCCGCATCAACGCCTTCGTCACCGGGCGCGAGCACCTCAAGGGTTACATGGCGGTGCGCGACCGCGTCGTCGCCGACCCGCCCCCGGCCTCGACCCTGATGATCGTCTCCGGCTTCTCGCGGCCGGAGTTCCTGGTCGAGGTCGAGGTCATCGCCGCCGCTCCTGACGCCTGAAAGGACTCCGCTGATGCTGCCGAAGCGCTATTGGCACGAGATGACGACGCTCGACTTCCGCGATGGGGGCGCCGAGGGCTGGATCGCGGTGCAGCCGGTCTGCGCCATCGAGCAGCACGGGCCGCACCTGCCGGTCTACACCGACACCTGCATCGCCGAGGGCATGGTGCGGCGGGTCTTGGAGCTGCTGCCGGCCGACCTGCCGGTGACTTTTCTGCCGACCCAGGCGGTCGGCAAGTCG
>NZ_JBCNNF010000143.1:0-15618 GCF_039594555.1 Inquilinus sp. | reverse complement strand
TGGGTCGTCTCCGACCGCTACGCCGACAGCTCGATGGTCTATCAGGGCTGGGGCATGGGCGTGGACCGCGCCAGCCTGGACGCCCTGTTCCGCATCGCCACCGACGGGCTGAAGCCGGACCTGACCTTGGTGCTCGACGTGCCGGTCGAGACAGGCCTGGCCCGCGCCGGCGCCCGTCGCGGCGGCGAGGACCGCTATGAGCGGATGGGCGCGGCCCTGCACCAGCGCCTGCGCGAGGGTTTCCTGGCCATCGCCGCGGCCGAGCCGGAGCGCTGCGTGGTGATCGACGCCACGGGCACGGTCGACGAGGTCGCGGCCGCCATCCGCGCGGCGGTCGACGCCAAGTTCGGGGCCGCGGCGCCGTGAGCGGTGAGTTTTCTGCACCCCGCGCCAATCCGCGGCTGCTGGGCCATGAGGCGGCGGAGGGCGCGTTCCTCGACGCCCTGCGCGCCGGCCGGCTGCCGCATGCCTGGCTGATCACCGGCCCGCCCGGCATCGGCAAGGCCACCTTCGCCCACCGGGTTGCCCGCTTCCTGCTGGCCGGCGCCCCGCGCGGCGCCCAGGGCCTGGAGATCCCGGCCGACCACCCGACCTTCCGCCGCGCCGCCGCCGCCGGCCATGCCGACCTGCTGACGATCGAGCGGAACAGCGGCGACGATGAGCGCAAGCGCCGCAGCCGCGAGATCCCGGTCGAGGAGATCCGGCGGATCGAGCCCTTCCTGCGCCTGACCGCGGCCGAGGGCGCCTGGCGGGTCGTCATTGTTGACGAGGCGGAGGCGATGAACCGCAACGGCGCCAATGCCCTGCTGAAGATCCTGGAAGAGCCGCCGGCCCATGCCGTGCTGCTGCTGACCTGCGGCAATCCCGGCGCGCTGCTGCCGACCATCCGGTCGCGCTGCCGCCTGCTGGCGCTGGAGCCGCTGCCGGACGCCACGGTCGACCGGCTGCTGGCGGAGCACGCGCCCGAGCTGGACCCCGCCGAGCGGGCGTCGCTGGTGCGGCTGGCCGAGGGCAGCATCGGCCGCGCCGCGTCGCTGATCGAGGATGGCGGCCTGGGCCTGTACCGCGACATGCTGGCGCTGCTGGACGATTTCCCGCGGGTCGACTTCAAGGCCGTGCACCGGATGGGCGACCGGATCGGGCCGGTCGCCGCCGATTCCAGCTGGCGCCTGTTCACCGAGCTGCTGGTCTGGTGGATGGAGCGGCTGGCCCGCGCCGCCGCCCGCGGCATCGCCCCGGCCGAGATCGTGGCGGGCGAGGGGACGGTGATGCAGCGCGTGGTCGGGGCGGTGGATAGGGCCGGCGGCCTTGATCGCTGGGTGGAGCTATGGGACAACACCCGCCGTCTGTTCGCTCAGGCGGACGGGTCCAACCTCGATCGGAAGCAGGTTCTCCTGCAGGCGTTCATCGGCATCGAGCGCGCCTGCAACGGCTGACCGCCGCCGCAGTACGGAAAGAGGCCGCGATGACGGCGCCGAAGACATTCTACATCACCACGCCGATCTACTACGTCAACGACAAGCCGCATATCGGCCACGCCTACACCACGCTGGCCTGCGACGTGCTGGCCCGGTTCAAGCGGCTGGACGGCTATGACGTCCACTTCCTGACCGGTACCGACGAGCACGGCCAGAAGGTGCAGAAGGCGGCCGAGGCGGCCGGGGTCGACCCGCAGGCCTTCACCGACGGGGTCAGTCAGAATTTCCGCGACCTGGCCGCGGCGATGAACTTCAGCAATGACGACTTCATCCGCACCACCGAGCCGCGCCACATCAAGGCGTCCCAGGCGATCTGGGAGGCGATGAAGGCCAATGGCGACATCTATCTCGGCGGCTATGCCGGCTGGTACTCGGTGCGCGACGAGGCCTATTACGGCGAGGACGAGCTGACCGTCGTCGACGGCAAGCGCATCGCCCCGACCGGCGCCGAATGCGAGTGGGTGGAGGAGCCGAGCTACTTCTTCCGCCTCTCCGCCTGGGGCGACCGGCTGCTGGAATTCTACGAGGCCAATCCCGACTTCATCGCGCCGGAGTCCCGCCGCAACGAGGTGATCTCGTTTGTGAAGGCGGGCCTGCGCGACCTGTCGATCAGCCGCACCACCTTCAACTGGGGCATCAAGGTGCCGGGCGACGAGGCGCACATCATGTATGTGTGGGTCGACGCCCTGACCAACTATCTCACCGCCGTCGGCTATCCCGATGTGGAGTCCGAGAGCTTCAGGCATTGGTGGCCGGCCGACCTGCATATGGTCGGCAAGGATATCCTGCGCTTCCACGCCCTGTACTGGCCGGCCTTCCTGATGTCGGCAGGGCTGCAGCCGCCGAAGCGTGTCTTCGCCCATGGCTGGTGGACCAATGAGGGCCAGAAGATCTCGAAGTCGCTCGGCAACGTCATCGACCCGCTGGAGCTGATCGCGACCTACGGCCTGGACCCCGTGCGCTACTTCCTGCTGCGCGAGGTCTCCTTCGGCCAGGACGGCGACTTCTCCCGCCGCGCCATGGTCCAGCGCACCAATGGTGAGCTGGCCAACGGCTTCGGCAACCTGGCCCAGCGCGCGCTGTCGATGATCGCCAAGAACTGGGATGGTAAGGTGCCGCAGCCCGGTCCGCTGACCGAGGTCGACCGCGCGCTGCTCGACCGGCTGCCGGCGCTGCTGGAGGTGCTGCGGCGCGAATTCGACGCCCAGGCCTTCCATCGCGGCCTGGAGGCGGTGTGGGCCGTCGTCGGCGAAGGCAACCGCTATATCGCCGAGCAGGAGCCCTGGACTGTGCGCAAGACCGATCCGAAGCGGGCGGGCACGGTGCTGTGGGTGGTGGCCGAGACCGTGCGGCGCCTGTCGATCCTGATGCAGCCGGTGATGCCGCAGGCGATGGGCAAGACGCTCGACCAGCTGGCCGTGGCCGCCGACGCTCGCAGCTTCGACCGGATCGGCGATGCCGACGCGCTGGTGCCCGGCACGGTGCTGCCGGCGCCGCAGGGCGTGTTCCCGCGCTATGTCGAGCCGGAGGCGACGGCCTGATGCTGGTCGACAGCCATTGCCATCTCGATTTCCCCGATTTCGCGGCGGAGATCGACGATGTGGTCGGCCGCGCCCGGGAGGCGGGGGTGGGCTGCATGCTCACCATCTGCACCCGGCCGGACCGGCTGGCGGACACGATCGCGCTGGTCGACCGCTTCCCGATGCTCTACGGCGCCGCCGGGGTGCATCCGCATGAGGCGAAGGATTTCACCGGCCTGACCGTCGAGGGCATCCTGGACCTCGTCGCGCATCCGAAGATGGTCGGGATCGGCGAGACCGGCCTCGACTACCATTACGGCCTCAGCCCGGCCGAGGCGCAGCAGGAGAGCTTCCGGCGCCACATCCGTGCCGCCCGGATCGCCGACCTGCCGGTGATCGTCCACACCCGCGAGGCCGAGGACGACACGCTGCGCATTCTGAAAGAGGAAGGGCAGGGCGGTGAGCTGTCGCCGCTGCGCGGCATCATCCATTGCTTCAGCGGAACGCGGCAACTCGCTGAAGAATCGGTGAAACTCGGGCTTCACATCTCCCTGTCCGGGATCGTGACCTTCAACAAGTCCGAGGACATCCGGGCCACCGCGAAGGATGTGCCGCTGGACCGCATCCTGGTGGAGACCGACGCCCCCTACCTGGCGCCGGTGCCGAAGCGCGGCAAGCGCAACGAGCCCGCCTTCGTCGCCCACACCGCCCAGCGTGTGGCCGAGCTGCACGGTCTGTCCGGTTCGGATTTTGCTCGAAAGACGAGCGACAACTTCTTCAATCTGTTTACGAAGATCCCGAAGCAAGAGGCCTGAGCGATGCGTGTCACGGTGCTCGGCTGCGGCGGTTCGATGGGCGTGCCCATGGTCGGCGGCGTCTGGGGCACCTGCGATCCCGCCAATCCGCGCAACCGCCGTCGCCGGCCGTCGATCCTGGTGCAGAGCGACAGCACCACCGTCCTGGTCGACACCTCGCCGGACCTGCGCGACCAGCTGCTGGACCACGACGTCAAGCGGGTCGACGGGCTGCTCTACACCCATGTCCATGCCGACCACATCCATGGCATCGACGACCTGCGGCCGCTGGCCTTCAAGCAGCCGATCAACGCCTATATGGACGCGGCGGTGCGGCAGGAGCTGGAGGAGCGCTTCGGCTACATCATGACCTCGGTCGAGATGGACCGCGGCTTCTACCACCCGTTCCTGGTGCCGCATCTGCTGGACGGACCGTTCCGGGTCGGCGACATCGACATCGTGCCGTTCGAGCAGGACCACGGCCGCGTCGTGTCGATGGGCTACCGCTTCGGCCGCTTCGCCTATTCGACCGACGTGGTCCGCCTCGACGACCGCGCCTGGGCGGCGCTGGAGGGGGTGGAGCTGTGGATGGTGGATGCGACGCGGCCGGAGCCGCATGTGTCGCACGCCCATCTGGCGCTGACGCTGGAATGGATCGAGCGGCTCAAGCCGAAGCAGGCTTGGCTGACGCACATGAACCACCAGATGGACTACGACTGGCTGTGTCGGCAGCTGCCGGGCCATGTCCGGCCGGCGCATGACGGTCTGGTGATCGAGATCTGAGAGACCATTTGCAAATGCTACTGGCGTGGCCGTCTGACGGCGGTTTCTGCGCTTCCGGTGCTCACGCACCAAATGTGCGCTGCGCTCCGGTTCTCGAAACCACCACCAGCCGACTCACGCCAGCGCATTTCCAAACGGTCTCTAAGAGCGCGGCGGCGGTCAGGCGCCGTCCCGGTTTATTTTCAACGGCGCGGCGGCCGGCGCGGCTGCGGCGACGGGTTGGCGGCCTGGTTGGCGGCGGCGCGCTCGGCCAGGGCCAGCTCCGTCTTCAGCTCGGCGATCTTGCGGTCCATGGCGTCCCGCAGGGTCTTCGAGGTGTGGTTGCCGAGGTGGCCGCGCTTCTGCTCCAGCTCCTGCAGCTGCTTCCGCTTTTCCTCGCGGTTCCGGCGAATCGGGGCGCCGTCGGACCGCTGTCCGTCAAAAGAACGCATAACTGACCCTACACTGGGTTTTCGATAGGGATGCCATGGGCGCGGCCCGGGCCGCGCCGCATCCGCGGAAGCGCTGGCCTAACCGATCCGGGGGTCATCGTGCAAGCTGGTATGTGGCGCGCCCCCGCGCTACGGTCGCTGCCTTGCCAGAGGGACGGGACGGAGAGGGCGCCGTGCAGCCGACGACACGCAGCTTGCGATTCTGGTGTGCCGCGGTCCTGGCGCTCACGTTCGGCATCGTCGCCGCGGCCGTCCCGGCCGGCGCCGCCCCCAAGGACAGCCGCTTCCGCATCGTCGACGAGCTCGGCCCCGACCAGGTCGAGGAGCTGATCACCGTCGCCATCGACGGCCGCACCATCGGCATCCTGCACATCACCAAGGACGACCCGGTGGCCGAGCTGCAGGTGAAGGTGCCGGCCGGCCGCCCCGCGCGCTACGAGCTGTGCGGCTTCCTGATCGTCCAGACGCCGGAAGGCACCCGGCGCCAGCACCCGATCAACCACACAGGCACGATCGAGAATGCCGACGGGCGCGTGCTGAAGGCGTTCAACCAGAACAACGAGATCTTCTACCTGCAGGACGGCACGCCGGGCGAAGCCGCCGCCACGACCACCATCGTCGGCGCCGGGCAATGCGCCCAGCCGGTCGCCTGACGCCAACCCGATAGAACGGACACAGCCATGCAGACGCCCTGGATCGCCGACACGGCGCGATACGAGACCGCCCGCTTCCGCCGCTCCGGCCGCAGCGGGCTGCAGCTGCCGGAGATCTCGCTCGGCCTCTGGCAGAATTTCGGCGGGGTCGACCTATACGAGACCGGCCGCGCCGTGCTGCGCCGCGCCTTCGATCGCGGCGTCACCCATTTCGACCTTGCCAACAATTACGGCCCGCCCTACGGCTCGGCCGAGGAGAATTTCGGCCGCATCTTCGCCGCCGATTTCCGGCCCTATCGCGACGAGCTGCTGATCTCGACCAAGGCCGGCTACGACATGTGGCCGGGGCCCTACGGCAATTTCGGTTCGCGCAAATACCTGGTCGCCAGCCTGGACCAGAGCCTCAAGCGCATGGGGCTCGACTATGTCGACATCTTCTACTCGCACCGGCTCGACCCCGAGACGCCGCTGGAGGAGACGATGGGCGCGCTCGATCATGTCGTGCGCCAGGGCAAGGCGCTGTATGTCGGCATCTCGTCGTATTCGCCGGAAGCCACGCGCCAGGCCGCGGCGATCCTGAAGGATCTCGGCACCCCCTGCCTGATCCACCAGCCGTCCTATTCCATGCTCAACCGCTGGGTCGAGGACGGGCTGCTGGACACGCTGGCGGAGCTGGGCATCGGCTGCATCGCCTTCTCGCCGCTGGCCCAGGGCATGCTGACCTCGAAATACCTGGACGGGGTGCCGGAGGACTCGCGGGCCAAGCGCGGCCGGTCGCTGCAGTCGCGGCTGCTGTCGGAGGGCAACATCGCCCGCATCCGGGCGCTGAACGAGCTCGCCAAGCGCCGCGGCCAGACCCTCGCGCAGATGGCGCTGAGCTGGGTGCTGCGTGACCCGCGCATCACCTCGGCCCTGATCGGCGCCCGGTCGGTGGCACAGCTGGACGATAGCCTGGACGCGCTGAAGGGGACGCCGCTGACCGCCGAGGAGCTGGCTGAGATCGACCACCATGCCCTCGACGGCGGCATCGACCTGTGGCGAGCCTCGTCGACGGCCGCCGCCAAGGCCTGAGGCAAAAGGCGGCTGCGCTTTCCTCTGGATCGGCGCCGATGGAGGGGCTCTCCTGTCCGCCTGCGCCGAACCGAAGGAATGACGGCATGGGTGATTTCGCGAAGGTGATCTCGCTGGCGGCCGAGCGCCGGGGCGGGATGGACGTGCTTGAACGCGCGCTCGCCGAGAGCAGGTCGAAGACGCCGGCCGAGATCGCCGCCATGCCGGACGACCGCATCCTGGCGGAGATGACGCGGCGCATCTTCAATGCCGGCTTCGCCTCCAAGGTCATCACCGCGAAGTGGGACGGCTTCGAGGCCGCCTTCGACGGCTTCGACCCGCATCGCTGCGCCGCGATGCCGGAGGACAAGCTCGACGCGCTGCTGCAGGACAGCCGCATCGTCCGCCACGGCGCCAAGATCCAGTCGGTGATCGCCAATGCCCGGTTCCTGCTGGACTTGGCCGCCGAGCATGGCAGCGCCGCGAAATTCATCGCCGATTGGCCGGACGCCGACTATGTCGGGCTGCTGGAGGTGCTGAAGAAGCGCGGCAGCCGCCTGGGCGGCGACACCGGCATGCGCTTCCTGCGCGGCATCGGCAAGCCGGCCTTCATCCCGACCGGCGACGTCGTCGCCGCGCTGATCCGCGAGGGCGTGCTGGCCAAGCCGCCGGGCGGCAAGGGCGACTTCAGGACCATGCAGCAGGCCTTCAACCGCTGGTCGGCGGAATCGGGCCGCGACCTGACCGAGATCAGCCGCATCCTGGCGATGAGCATCGGCGATGTCGGCCATGGGCGGCCGGGAAGGCACTAGGCAACGCAAAGAGCCGGAGCGACGACGGACCATGCACCCGATCTACGTGACCTTCCTCAACGGCCTCGACATCGAGGCGCTGGCGATCACCGATGACGAGATCCTGCAGGCGATCGAGACCAGCCTGGCGGCGCAGGGCCACGGCGAGACGGTGATCGAGCCGCGCATGCACCTGAAGCCCGACCCGCAGGTGCACGGCCATTTCAACGTGCTGCGCGGCGCCATCGGCGCGCCGATCAACGCCGCCGGAGTCAAGGTGGTCGGCGACTATGTCGACAACTACAAGCGCGGCCTGCCGTCGGAGATGGCGATCCTGAACCTGTTCGACCCGGCGACCGGCATGCCGAAGGCGATCCTGGACGCGACCGCCATCACCGACATGCGCACCGGTGCGGTGACCGCGATCGGCGCCAAGCACTTGGCCCGCAAGGGCAGCCGCGTGCTCGGCCATATCGGCGCGCGCGGCACGGCCTACTGGAACGTCCGGTTGCTCGACAAGCTGTTCGACTTCGACGAGATCCGCGTCCATTCCCGCCGGCCGGAGAGCCGCGACGCCTTCGCCGAGCGGCTGGCGCAGGACCTCGGCAAGCCGGTGCGGGCGATGACGGATTGGGAATCGACCGTGCGCGGCGCCGACATCGTGGTCGAGGCCTCGCGCCTGCTGCAGCCCGAGCCGCTGCTGCGGACCGAATGGATCAAGCCCGGCGCGCTGGTGGTGCCCTACGGCACGATGAGCGCGGTGGAACTGTCGCTGACCGACATCATGGCCAAGATGGTGGTGGACGACTGGGGCCAGTGCCGCAGCGGTCCGTTCGGGTCGCTGCGCGCCCATGTCGAGGCCGGCAAGCTGTCCGAGGCGACGCTGCATGCCGAGCTGGGCCAGGTCGTCGCCGGGCTGAAGCCGGGCCGCGAGCGCGAGGACGAGACCATCCTCCTGTGGCATCGCGGCCTCAGCCTCAGCGACATCGCCCTCGGCCACGCCATGCTGGAGAAGGCGAAGCGGCTGGAGATCGGCCAGCGGCTGCGCTTCGCCTGATCATGACGGACCCAATCCACCTCGGCGCTGGTCCGCTCACCACCCGCGACCTGGTCGCCATCGCCCGGGAGGGCGCGGCCGTCGAGCTTGATGATGCCGCTCTGGAGCGGATCGAGGCCGGGCATCGCGCGCTGGAAGGCCTCGCCGCCGGCGGGGCGGCGATCTATGGCGTCAGCACCGGGCTGGGTGCCGGCGTCGACACCCGGATCGTGCCGGATGCCGTGGTGGTGCAGCGCCGCATCCCGCCGGGCCGCGCCGTCGGGGTCGGGCGGAATGCCCGGCCGGACGAGGTGCGGGCGATCATGGCCGCCCGGCTGGCCGGGCTCTGCGCCGGCCGCTCCGGCGCTTCCCGTGGAGTGGCCGAGGCGCTGACGGATCTGCTGAACCGCGGCGTGCATCCGGTGGTGCCGATGACCGGGTCGGTCGGCGAGGCCGATCTGGCGCCGCTGTCCCACATCGCCCTGGTGCTGCTGGGGCAGGGCGAGGCCGAATTCCAGGGCGAGATCCTGCCGGGGGCCGAGGCACTCGCCCGCGCCGGCATCACGCCGCCGGAATTCGGCGTCAAGGACGGCCTGGCCCTGGTCTCGGCCAATGCCGCCTCGGTCGGCGCCGGTGCCCTGGTGGTCGAGGATGCGGCGCAAGCGCTGCGGTCGATGCTGGCCGCCGCGGCCCTGTCCTTCGAGGGCTATCGCGCCGGCATCGCGCCCTTGGACCCGCGCGCCGCGGCCCTGCGCCCGGCGCCGGGGCAGGCGGAGGCGGCGCGGAGGCTGCTGGCGCTGCTGGACGGCGGCGACCTGGCGCAGCCCGGTTCGGCGCGCAAGCTGCAGGACCCGCTGAGCTTCCGCTGCGCCCCGCCGGTGCTGGGCGCGGCGCTGGCGGCGCTGGTGGCGGCGCGCGCGTCGGTCGAGCTGGAGCTGGCCGGCGCCGGGGACAACCCGGCGGTGATCGCCGAGGACGGCGTCGCCTTGCCGAACGCCAATTTCGACCCGACCCACTTGGCCCTGGCGTTCGAGGCGCTTGGGGCGGCGCTGGCCCGGGTGGCGGCGATCTCGGCGGCGCGGATCGTCAAGCTGATGTCGCCGGGCTCCAGCGACCTGCCGCGCTTCCTGGCGCCGGCGCCGGATGGCAGCACCGGCTACGGTCCGACGCAGAAGACCGCGGCGGCGCTGCTGGCGGAGATCGGCCATCTGGCCGGGCCGATGCCGGTGGCGGTGCTGCCGGTCGCCGACGGGGTCGAGGATTACGCCACCATGGCGACTTCCACGGTCGACAAGACCGCCGGGATCGTCGAGCGGCTGCGCCTCCTCGCGGCGCTGGAGCTGGTGGTGGCGGCCCAGGCGGTCGACCTGCGGGGCGGCGTCGCCCTCGGCTCGGGCACCGCCGCCATCCTGACTGAGGTGCGCGGCCTGGTGCCGACGCTGGAGGCTGACCGACCCGCCGCACCTGACATCGCGGCGGTGGCCGGGTTCATCGCGTCAGGCGGGCTTGAGGCTGTCTTTGGAGCAGGATGAATTGAGTTGAGTTGAGTCACGTCACCGCACTCCAACACCGTCATTGCGAGCGCAGCGAAGCAATCCAGGGGCCGGTGCGGCCCCTGGATTGCTTCGTCGGCTTCGCCTCCTCGCAATGACGGCGAGGAACCGGGTGTTCTGAAAAGGTCCCGCCAGGCGGGAGAGGCAACGCGAGAAGACGCGCGATATCCGATCCCGACGTGACCGGATCTCAATTCATCCCGCTACGGCGCGAAGCGCGTGAAGACGTAGTCGTGGTCCTTCACATTGGCCTGGTGGCAGGCCCAGCAGGTCTCGTGCTGGGCCTGGTCGACCGGCTTGCCGTCGATGAAGCGGCCGAAGCCCCAGCCGCCGGTGTCGGCATAGCGCTTCGAATCCTTGACCATGACCTGCACCGTCGTCGCTGCGCCGGGGACATAGGCCGGCGCGAATTCGGTGGACTGGACGTGCTTCCAGGCCAGCTTGACCAGGATGGTGCCGTCGGGGAAGGGCAGGGTGCCGTCCTGATAGGCCTTGATCGCCGTCGGGTTGCCGACCACGACGCGCAGCTCGTTCAGCGGGTCGGTCTCATGCGCCGGGGCGATGAACTGCCACTGCCGGTAGCCCTCCGGGATGGTCACGCCGTAGATCGGCGAGGCGTTTTCGGGTGCGGCGCCCTGCGCGGCCAGCGCGACCGCGCCGAAGATGGTGCAGGCCAGGGCGGCCCCGAGCAGGGCGATGCGGGCGGGGTTCATCAAGACTTCCTCTCGGCGACGATTCGGTGCGGCGCGCATCGCAGCAGAGATCGCACCGCATCGCCTGTTAGAAGTTGTTAACGGCTACCGTCCCGCCGCCCGTTTCGGCACCAGCGACATCGCGCCCAGCACCGCGAGGGTCACCAGGATCAGCACCACGGTCAGGGCTGCGCTCTGGAACACGTCGCCGCGATCGGTCAGGGCGAAGATCCCGACCGGCAGGGTCACCCAGCCCGGCGGATACACCATCACCGTCGCCCCCAGCTCGCCCATCGACAGGGCGAAGGACAGGCTGAAGGCCGCCAGCAGATAGGGCGTCAGCAGCGGCAGGGTGACATGGCGCAGCCGGAAGCCGGGCCGGGCGCCCAGGCTCTCCGCCACCTGCTCGAACTCCGGCGCCAGCCGCGCCAGCCCGGCCGAGACGTTGCCGAAGGCGAAGGCCGAGATCAGCACCAGATGCACCACCAGCACGATCGCCACCGTGCCGTTCAGCAGCAGCGGCGGCTGGCTGTAGGCGACCAGCACGCCGAGGCCGACCGACACCGAGGGCACGGCGCTGGGCAGGAAGAACGCCAGATCCAGCACCCGCCGCAGCCGGCCGGCCAGCGGCCGCAGCGCCAGCGCCGCCCAGGTGCCGGCCGCCAGCGCGATCAGGCTGGCGACGGCGCCGGTGACCAGGCTGGCCCAGATCTGCTCGGCGGAGGGGCCGGAGACGGCGTCGGCGAAGTGGCGCAGCGTCGGGTGGCTGGGCAGCACGCCGTTCCACTGGCCGGACAGGCCGGCCATCAGGATCACCGCCAGCGGCGCGACGTAGAGCACGCCGACGATCAGGGCGGTGACCGCCCAGGCCGCCGCGCGCCCGCGATCAGACCACAGCAGCATGCCGGCCCCCCAACCGCCCGACCACCACCCGGTACAGGGTGAACAGGCCGAGCGACAGCACGACATTGACCACGGCGATGACGCAGGCCGTGGTGTAATCGAACTCCTGGATCGCCTTGTCGTAGACCAGCAGCGGCAGGGTGATGACGCCCTTGGCGCCGATGAACAGGACGATGCCGAACTCGTTGACCGTCAGCAGCAGGCACAGGCTGCCGCCGGCCAGCAGCGCCGGCAGGGCGGCGGGCAGGATCACTTGGCGCACGATGCGCGCGGGGCGGGCGCCCAGGCTGCTCGCCACCTCGATCTGCGCCCGGTCGACCAGCGAGAAGGCGGCCATCAGCGGCCGCATGACGAAGGGGGTGTAGACCGTCACCTCCGCCAGGATTACGCCCCAGGGCGAGTACAGGAAGTCGACCGGCGGCGTGGAGAGGCCAAAGGTCTCGACCAGCCCGGCATTGAGCATGCCGGCGGAGCCGTAGAGGAAGGTGAAGGCCAGCGTCACCAGGAAGGTCGGCAGGGCGATGACGGTATCGATCAGCCGGGCGACGACGCCGCTGCCCGGGAAGGGCACGAAGGACAGCAGCAGCGCCAGGGCCAGCCCGGCCAGCAGGCAGCCGGCGGTGGCGGCGACCGCGATCTCGATGGTGTTCAGCAGCGCGTTGTGGAAGGCGCGGGTGCCGATCACCTGGGCGAAGTTCGCCAGGCTCGCCGCGTCGCCGTCGCCCACCAGCGCCTGGCGCAGGATCAGCGCCAGCGGATAGGCGAACAGCGCCGCCACCAGCAGCAGCGGCGGCACCACCCATACGGTCCTGGCGCCGGGCAGGGCGGGGGCGGCTCGTCCCGTGGTCGCGACGGTCACCGCGGCTCGTCCTCGGGCAGCAGGCTGGCGTCGGCGGCGGCGAAATGCAGCTCCAGCGTGCCGCCGATCTGCGGCGGCTGGCGCAGCGGCGCCGACACCACGCGGATCAACGTGCCGGCGATGTCGGCCGTGATCACGTGCTGCTCGCCCTGCCACTGGACCTCGCGCACCGTGGCGGGAACGGCGTTGTCGCAATCCGCCCGCGGCGCCAGCGACAGCGCGTGCGGGCGGACGCACAGCAGCGCCTGCGCGCCCCTGTCCAGCGACCGGTTCGGGGTGGCGGACAGCAGGTGGCCGCCGATCCGCACCTGCGCCGCCGGCTGGGCGTAGCCGCCCTCCTCGATCGTCACCGGCAGCAGGTTGGCGCGGCCCAGGAACTCCGCGGCGAAGCGGTTGGGCGGGGTGCGGTACAGCGGCCCGGTCGGACCATGCGCGTGCAGCCGGCCGTCGCGCATCACCGCGATGCTGTCGGCCAGGGTCAGCGCCTCGCTCTGGTCATGCGTGACATAGAGCACGGTCAGGTCCGGCAGGTCGCGGTGCAGCCGCGCCAGCTCCTCGACCATCGAGCGGCGGATCTGCGCGTCGAGCGCTGACAGCGGCTCGTCCAGCAGCAGGACGCGGGGCTGGATCGCCAGGGCGCGGGCGATGGCGACGCGCTGCTGCTGGCCGCCGCTGAGCTCGCGCGGATAGCGCTGGGCGTAGGCGCCCATGCCGACGATGCGCAGGCATTCGGTCACCCGCTGCGCGATCAGGTCGCGCGACGCGCCCTGCGCCCGCAGGCCGAAGGAGACGTTCTCGGTCACCCGCATATGCGGGAACAGGGCGTAGTTCTGCACCACCATGCCGATGCCGCGGCTGTAGGGCGGCAGGTCGGTGACGTCGACATCGCCGATGCGGATCCGGCCCGAGGTCGGGCGGACGAAGCCGGCGACGGCCCGCAGCGCCGTGGTCTTGCCCGATCCCGACGGGCCGATCAGCGCCAGGATCTCGCCCGGCCGCACCTCCAGCGTCAGGCGGTCCAGCACCACGGTGCCGCGATAGGCGACGGTGACGGCGTCGAAGCTGATGCTGTTCCGGGCACCCGCAGCCGTGGCCGCCGCCCGGGCCGACGGCGCGTCCTGCGCGCCGTCGGCCACGGTGGAGGTGACGGAGCTCAACTGCCGGTGACCTCGTGCCAGCGGGCCACGTCGGCTTGCAGATCCTTCAGCACCGCGCTCCAGTCCGGGGTCCAGATCTCGACACCCTGCATCGCCTGCTCGATCTTCTTGTAGTTCTCGTCGGTCGGCTTCACATCCTGGCGCACCGGCAGGCCGATGGCGACGGCGCTGACCTTCTCCTGCGCCTCGCGGCTCAGCAGGAAGTCGATCAGCTTCTTGCCGTTGGCGCTGTTCGGCGCGCCATGCACCAGCGCGACATAGTAGGGCAGGGCGAAGGTCGACCGCTTGCCGTCCTTGCCGGCCGGCCAGAACACCCGGATGTTCGGGTTGTCGGCCATCTGCGACATGTTCATCTGCAGGTCGCCATTGGCAACGAACAGCTCGCCCTTGTTGACCAGGGCGGTCAGCTTGCCTGTCGAGGAGGACGGGCCGACGTTGTTGTCCTGCAGCTTCTGCAGATAGGCGAAGGCCGCATCCTTGCCGCCATAGGCGTGGATCGCCTGGATCATCACGGCGGTGCCGTCGCCGGCCTGGCCGGGGGTCGAATACTGGATCTTGCCCTTGAACCTGGCGTCCAGCAGGTCGTCGAAGGTCTTAGGCGCGTCGGCCAGGGTCGAGCCGTTGTAGATGAAGCTCAGATAGTTGTTCACCAGCGGCAGGTAGAGGTCCTTCGGACCCTTCTCGGCAGCCGGGATCTGGTCCGAGCCGGCCGCGGCGTAGGGCTCGAGCAGGCCGGTGGCGACGGCGTTCTGGATGAAGGGCGGCAGCGTGACCAGGACGTCGGCCTGCGGGTTCGACTTCTCCTTGGCGATGCGGTCGACCACGACGCCGGAGCCGGCCTCGATGTACTGCACCTTGATGCCGGTGGCCTTGGTGAAGGCGTCGAACTGCTCGCCATACCAGCTCGGCGTGCCGTCATGCAGCCCGTCGGCGCTGTAGATGGTGACGACTTCGGCGGCAACGGCCGGGCCGGCGCCGAGCAGGGCGAGCGCGCTGACCGCGATCGCCAGGGTCTTGATCGACATGGGGGACCTCTTGCTTCCACGGGAGTCGTGGCGCGCCGGAGCCTATACCCCTTATGTGAAGCTTCCGTGTCGGTCCGAACGGGACCAGCGACTGCGGCGAATCGGCCGCCAAGTCGCTGGTCCGTATGGGAATTCAGGCCTGCGCGGCCCCCGCCGCGCGGCCGGCGATCCTCAGTTCAGCGGGATCGAGACGTTCAGCGTCAGCGTTTCGACGCCGGGGTTCACGTCGCCGATGCCGGCGTTGGAGATGTGGTGGAAGGCGGCGCCGATCCGCATCTTGTTGTCGAACTCCCACGCCGCCTCGACGCCGGTGCGGAATTCGACGGTGGAGCCCATGTCGCGGCCATCGCCGTTGAAATAGGCGCCGACCGCGGCGTTCGGCGACAGGATGAAGTGTTCGCCGAAGTGGACGTCGAACATGCCGCCGCCATAGACGTAGGTCGCCGAATCCGTGTTGGCTTCGACACCGATGAACGGCCGGATCCGCAGGAATTCCTGGTTGAAGCGCAGCTCGACCCGGCCGATGCCGGCGCCGCCCTTGTCGCGGTCCTCGTGGCCGGGCTCGCCCTTGTCGTTCAGGATGTTGTAGTAGCCGGCGCCGAGGGTCAGCGACAGCGGCAGGTCGCCGGTGCCGTTGCCGACCCGGATGTCGCCGATATCCTGAGTCTCGCCGAGAATGCCGGCGGCGAGGATCGCCGCCGAACCGATGCCGATCCAGATGGGCACCGAAGCGGCCTGGGCCGCATGCACGGATCCAAGCACGACCGCGGCCGCCGCGACGCCGGTCAGGAGCTTCTTCATTCTGCACCCTTCATTCCTGCCGGGACTGCGGCCCCGGGGTCGGGGATGATTACGGTCGCGCGAAACCCGACGCAACGCTTTTCCGCCGGCTC
>NZ_JBCNNF010000142.1:0-15665 GCF_039594555.1 Inquilinus sp. | reverse complement strand
GGCCCCCGTGGCAAGGTTGACTGCAACCCCGGCCGAAGACCCTAAATAGGACGCCATATTCTCGCCGGCACCGCCATAGAGTGTGTCCCCACCGGCACCACCGCGGAGAATGTCGTCGCCGCCATTGCCCCAGAGCTTATCGGCACCGCCATTGCCATAAAGCACGTTGTCACCGGCGTCGCCGCCGAGCAGATCGGCGAAATTCGACCCGAACAGGTCCGTGATCTGGTACAGCAGGTCGCCCTGGGCATCCCCGCCTTCAGCGGCCCCCGTGGCGAGATTGACCGCCACCCCGGCCGAAGACCCGACATAGGAGGCCGCGTTGTAGCCGGCGCCGCCATAGAGCGAGTCCGCGCCGGCGCCCCCGTTGAGGATGTCATCGCCGTCGTTGCCCCACAGCTTGTCGGCGCCGTCATTGCCATAGAGGACGTTGTCACCGGCGTCGCCGCCGAGCAGATCGGCGAAATCCGAGCCGATCAGATTCGCGATCTGGAGCAGCACGTCACCCTGCGCGTCCCCGCCTTCGGCGGCGCCCGTGGCGAGGTTGACGGCGACCCCGGCCAAGGACCAGGCGTAGAAGGCCGCATTGTAGCCGGCCCCGCCGTCGAGCGTGTCCGCCCCGGCGCCCCCGGTCAGCACATCGTCACCACCGCCGCCCATGAGCCTGTCGTTTCCATCCAGCCCATACAGCCAGTTGTCATCACTGTTGCCGGTCAGCGTGTCGTTCCAGTCGCTCCCTTCGAGATCCTCGATCCCGATCAGCGTGTCGCCCTGCGCCTCCCCGCCGGAGGCGGAGTGGCTGGCTAGGTTGACGGCCACCCCCGCAGCGGAGGTGTAGTAGGAGGCGAGGTCGATGCCGTCGCCGCCATCCAGGACATCGGCACCGGCGCCGCCGATCAACAGATCGTTGCCGCCGAGTCCCGACAGACGATCATTGCCATCCAGCCCGTCCAGCCGATTGTCGCCGGCGTCGCCGACCAGCACGTCATCGGATTTGGTCCCCGCAACCATATTCCCCCTCCGCAAAAGAAAAGACTATTTTCAGAAAATTGCCAACAACACGACAGACTCCGCCCCTGAGCGGACGCTGATTAGGACAAGAAGCTTGGGGGAAACGGGAGAAGAGCGCAAGAGCGCGCAATCGGCACACGGCCCCAACTGCAGACGGCCGCCCGGGGCATGCGCCCGGGGCGATCACAAGCGGCGGCGCCTAACGCCGGTCAGAACGGATAGGCGTCGCCGGTCGGCAGCTGGTTCACGGCCAGGGGCAGGTTCTGGGCGGGCTTGCAGGTCACCGCGCGCCGCCAGCTCGGCGCCGCCGCGGTGGCGTAGGAGCCCACGGGCTGCGGGCCCGGGGATTCGGCCGAGACCGGATTCGGGCCGGTCGGCACGCTGATCGTCTCATAGGACGGCACGCGCTGCGGCTGCGGGCCGGCCGCCACCGGCGTCGCCGCGAACGGAATGTAGGTGTCGTCCGACTGATCCTCGATCGACGGCCCCGCCGCGGCGCGGCGCGCCGCCTTGCGGTCGCGCTTCGAGGACACGGGGGCCATCGCCACGACCTGGCCCGGCAGCCGGGCCGATGCGGCGGCCGGCGCGGCGACGGGGACCGCCGCCGGCGTCAGCGCCACCGGCTGGCCCGGGGCCGCCGCTTCCTGCGGATAGCAGTTCGGCACCGGCAGGCACTGGAACGTCGCCCCCTTGCGGCCGTCGACCACGTCCTCGGCCTTGAAAACGGCCAAGCGGTTGATCTGGGCGCATTGCGAATTGGCATAAATGGCGGCCTGATCCGCACTGTTGATGAAACCCGCATAGTCGACGCGAGTCTCCTTCGGCGTCACCGGGTCGATCCCGCAGCCCGAGACGGCGAGAACGGCGGCGAAAAGCGCAGCGCCACGAAGCATCGAATACCCTCGATCTGAAAGCCCCTCGGCGTCACCCTAGCACGGACACGCAACGAGGCGGAGACGAGAACGGTGTCTTCCATCAAAGATGGGACGGCGACGGCTTGGAGCACGCCTTTCGGCCGAGACCGGAGACGAGAACGGCGCCTTTCGGCGCCGTCGGTCGGTCAATCGTCGCGATGGGTGCGTTCCAGCCGCTCGTGACGCTCCTGCGCCTCGAGGCTGAGCGTCACGGTCGGCCGCGCCTCCAGCCGCTTGACGCCGATCGGCTCGCCCGTCTCCTCGCAGAAGCCGTAGGAGCCGTCCTCGATCCGCCGCATCGCGGAGTCGATCTTGGACAGGAGCTTGCGCTCACGGTCGCGGATCCTGAGCTCGAGCGAGCGGTCGGTCTCGGCGGAGGCCCGATCGGTCAGATCCGGCTCCTGGATGCCGCCATCCTGCAGGCTGTTCAGGGTCGCGTTGGATTCGGCGAGGAGGTCGGCCCGCCACTTCAGAAGCTTGCGCCGGAAGTACTCCACCATCATCGGATTCATGAAGTCTTCATCATCCGACGGTCGATAATCCGGGGGCAGAAGCATCGCTGTCATCGCAACAACCACTCACTCTCTGACGTGCCGGCCTTCTTCCGAGCCTGGGCGGCGCGGAGTATAGGGAGACGCAGGATCGGAAACAATCGAAACGATGAGCGGGCCGTACATTGCAACCCGCTGATTTTGTTGCATTTTAAAGACGACACAAGACCCGACAATCCCCGGCGCCGCTTCGCTTCGCGGCATCAGGGCGCCGCAGCGCCGGCCCGGACGGACGGCAGATTGCGGCATGCGGCGCCCTGATAGCGCCGAACGGGGCGGGAACGCAAGGGGATCAGAGTGTGGCGGGAATCCGATCCGCTATGCGTGCGGCGAGAGGGTCGCCCCGGCCGCCCCGCTTTCATCCCTCCATCAGCGCAATCCAGCCCCAATCCCACCGCCTTCTGAGCCCGCGACACCATCGAATTGAGGGGAGACCATGAGCCTGGAACCAAGCGGTCGCGAACGCCCTTCGATGCAGGGCCCGGCCGGACGACGCCGTGGAATGCTGCTGCCGATCCTGCTGGCCGGGGCCATGGCCGGTTGCACCCCGAGGACAGAGCTGTCGTCGCCCTCACCGCCCGGCATGGCCCGGAAGGACCGGATGGCCGAATTGCTCTTCGTCCCCATTCCCCAGGGATGGGTCCTGGCCAATCGCGGCACGACGCCGGAGATGATCCTGTCCGAATATGTTCCCGCCGGCCAGACCGTGGACCGGTGGTCCGACATGATCACGGTGATGACCATTGACCGCCAAGCCGCGCCTTCGCTGGCGGTGCTGGTGCAGAGGCTGGATCAGAGGTTCCGATCCGGAGCCGGATGCGCCGTGGCGCCGCTCGTGGAACCGCCCACGTTCCGATCCGATGGTCCCTATCCTTTCGCCGTCCAGGCGGTCATCTGCGGCCGGACCGAAAATGGGGGCATGGGCGAGTACATGGCGCACCGGGTGATCGAGGGCCGTGATGCCTATTACGACGTCCAGCGCTCCTGGCGCCTCCCGCCGGCGACGAGCGCGAATCTGCCGGTCACGGCGAAGATGCGCGACGAGGCCATCGGGCTTTTGCAGGCTGTCGGCGTCTGCGACAACCGCCTGCCGGATCGCAAATGCTAGACTGGTCCGCGGCCGTCTGTTCCGCGGGAACACCGGTCCCGGCCTCCGGTCCCGGACGCCTTGGAAAAGCCGATCTGCCGCGCCACGATGGGACGGAATCCACATCCGGAGCCGATCGTGACCGCCCGCCTCTCCGCCCTCTTGATCGGGCTCGCCGCCCTCCTCGCCCCGCTCGCCGCCGCCCAGGCGAATGATTCGACGGCGGAGCTGGCTGCCGGCGGCCTGGTGCTGACCAGGACCGACGACATCGAGATGCGGTCGGAGGACCTGTTCGTCTCGGCCAAGGAGATCCGGGTCACCTACCACTTCTTCAACCGGTCGGTCCGGGACAAGACCGTGACCGTCGCCTTCCCGATGCCGGACGTGACGCTGGACTTCATCGACGGCATGACCGCGGTGCCGCATCCCGGCGCCGAGAACTTCCTCGACTTCTCGACCAAGGCGGATGGCAAGCCGGTCACCACCCAGGTCGAGGTCAAGGCCTTCGCCGACGACGTCGACCAGACGGCGCTGCTGCGCAAGCTGGGCGTGCCGCTGTATCCGGATATCGACTATGACGGCCTGACCGCCCTGCCGAAGGCCCGGCGGGACGAGCTGATCAAGCTCGGCCTCGCGACCATCAACGAGTTCGACGCCGGCAAGGGCTGGGAGCAGCATGTGGTCCCGACCTGGACGGTCAAGACCACCTATCATTTCGAGCAGACCTTCCCGGCCGGGCGCGAGGTGGTGATCGAGCACCGCTACACGCCGGCCACCGGCAGCGGCGTCGGCACCAGCCTGGCCTATCCCGACACCGCGCCCGACAGCGGCTACAAGGAGACCATCCGCAAATACTGCGTCGACAAGGGCTTCCTGGCGGCGATCGAGCGGGCCCGGGTCGCCGCCAAGGCGGAGTTCGCGCCGTTCGGCGACCAGCGCGTCTCCTACATCCTGAAGACCGGGGCGAACTGGGCCGGGCCGATCAAGGATTTCCGGCTGGTGGTCGACAAGGGCGATCCGCGCAACCTCGTCACCTTCTGCGGCGACGGGCTGAAGAAGATCTCGCCGACCCAGTTCGAGATGCGGAAGACCGACTTCACCCCGACCGCCGACCTCGACGTGCTGATCCTGACGCCGATGGGCAACCAGTAAGGCCCGAAGAGGCTAGAGCCGCCAGAGCGCGCTGCGCCGCTCCAGCATCTTCCGCCGCTGCTCGGCCGGCAGCTTCGGCATGATCTCGAGCGCCGTCCCCTCCACCACGTCGCGCAGCTCCTGGAACTTGTCGCGCATCGCCGCCAGCCCCGCGGCCGCCTTGGCGGGGTCGTAGGGGTCGGCTGAGAGCGCCTCGTTCGACGCCGTCCGCAGCTGGCGCAGCTCCTTCCAGATCGCGTCCGCCTGGGCCCGGCGCTGGTCGAGCAGATGGCCCAGCGTGGTGCGGTCGGGCTCCGGCAGGGTCGCCACGGCCTCGGCCAGGGCCGACGGGTCGGAGGATCGCGAATCCGACCGCCACCACCAGGTGCCGATCACGCCCAGCAGAAGAAGGTTCAGCGCGAGCGAGGCGACCAGGGCCCAGCGCCAAGAGCTAGCCCGCATGCCTCACACTCCCTGTGCCCTGCGTCGCCTTGCGGCGAGGCGGATGCGGGGGCGGGACGCGAAAAGCGTAGCGGCACTACGGTCGAGCGGCCCGCCCCCGCAGGCGCCCGTCGCAAGACGACCCTTCGGGCCGTCGCCAGAGACCGGCAGGGTGCGTCGCCGCGCTTGCCCGATGCGCTGCATCGCGCCGCGCGCGGCTCCTGCCCTGCCGGTCTCTGGCGACGGCGCAGGGTACAGGGAGTGTGAGGCATGCGGGCTAACAGTCACGGCGTTCCTCCGAAGGGCGACGCATCGTCGGCCAGGGCATAGCCCAGGCCCGACGACCAATCGTCGTCGCTGGCCTGCACTGTCGGCACCATCGCGCCCAGATACACGCCCACCACCAGCGCGGCGGCGAAGGCGATCGCCGGCCGCCACGACAGAATCTCGGAAATCCAGCGGCGCGGCCGCGGCGCGGCGTCGAGGATGCGCCCCAGCAGCGCCGCCGAGGGCGGCGCCACCCGCAGGTCGTTGAGGATCGAGGCCACCGCCCGGGCGTCGGCCATGGCGGATCGCGCCTCGGCCGAGGCCGCCAGCAGCGCCTCCGCGCCATCCTGATCGGCGGCCGGCCACCGGTCGATCACCGGGCCGTGCCGGTCGAGCAGATCGAGGAATCGATCGAGCGTCATCTCGGCCATGTCACACCTCTCCCATCAGATCGGCCCGTTCCGCCGCCAAAGCCTGGCGGAGAGCGCGCCGGCCGCGCGCCAGCAGCGATTCGACCGCTTCGACCCCGACCCCCAGCGCCTCGCCGATCTCGCGATTGCCCTGGCCCTCGTAGTGGCTGAGCAGGATGGCGGCGCGCTGCCGCTCGGGCAGCTGGGCCAGGGCGTCGGCGACCCGGCGCGAGACCCGGGCCCGCTGCAGCGCGGCCTCGGCCCCGGCGGCGGGGTCCGGCGGCTCGGGCACCGCGTCGAGCGCGACGGAAGGCTGCCGCCGCAACCGGTCGATCGACCGGTTGTAGGTGACGCGGGTGAGCCAGGTCGAGACCGTGGCGCTGCCGTCCGGCCGCCAGCGCCCGGCCTCCTTCCACAGGGCCAGGAACGCGTCCTGGGCCACGTCCTCGGCGTCGGCGCGGCTGCCCAGCATGCGCTGGGCGAAGGCGAGCAGACGCCCGAGATGCCGGTCGACCAGGCGGCGGCAGGCGGCGGCGTCTCCCGCCGCCACCGCCGCCACCAGGGCATCGTCGCTCTCGGCCACGCTTCAGTTGCGGTGGGTCTTGAGGTCATCGATCGACAGTTCACCCGTCTTGGCGGTGTCGCGGCGGTCGAAGCGGGCCAGGGCCGGCGCCTCGAATTCAGCCGCGGTCACCTTGCCGTCCTTGTCGGCGTCGAGCTTGTCGAAACGCTGTTCCAGGCGGGGGCGGATCTGCGCGATCATGGCGTCGACATACTGCTCCTTGGTCAGCGCCCCGTCACCCGCCGTGTCGAGCTTGTTGAACTGCGCCTCCGACCAGGCCTGGACCTCCGTCCGCTCGATCTTGCCGTCCTTGTTGGTGTCGAGCTGCCGGAAGAAGCCGCCGCGCCAGCCGCCCTGGGGAGCCCCTTCCTGGGCCGCCGCGATGACGGTGCCGCCGATGAGGGCGACCAGCGCGGACCCGACAATCCACTTCGTCTTCATGATGCTCTCGACCTTGCGCACCGCCATGGGTGCCTGATGTCCCCTACACGACGCACTGCGCCGCTTCCGTCGCAACTCAGACTCGCAGGCGCTTGCGCGACCCCGGGACTTGGCCCACCTCTTGGGGCAGATGCCGATCCGCAACCGGGCGATGCCATGGCCGACTACACCTTCCTGGACCGCGACGTCCTGCGCCTGACGGGCGAGGACCGCGCCGCCTTCCTGCAGGGGCTGGTCTCCAACGACATGCGGAAGGTGGCGCCGGACCGCGCCGTCTTCGCCGCCTTCCTGACGCCGCAGGGCAAGTATCTGCACGACTTCCACGTGGTCGCGCTGGGCGATGCCTGGCTGATCGACTGCGAGGCCGGGCGCGGCGCCGACCTGTTCCGGCGGCTGCGCATGTACAAGCTGCGCTCGAAGGTCGAGCTGGCCGACGTCACCGGCGACTGGGCGGTGGCGGCGATCCCGGGCGAAGCCGGAAATGCCGCGCTCGGCCTGCCGGACGAGCCGGGGGCCGCGCGCGCCCTGACCGACGGCGTGGTGCATGTCGACGCTCGTTCGGCGGCGCTCGGCGCCCGGGCGCTGCTGCCCAAGGCCACCGCCAAGGCCACGCTGGAGGGCCTCGGCCTGGTCGAGACCGGCCCCGAGGCCTGGGACCGGCTGCGCCTGACCCTGGGCGTGCCCGACGGCACCCGCGACCTGGTGCCCGACAAGACGGTGCTGCTGGAGGCGAACTACGATTCGCTGAACGCCATCGCCTGGGACAAGGGCTGCTACATGGGGCAGGAGCTGACCGCCCGCACCCGCTATCGCGGCCTGCTGAAGAAGCGGCTGGCGCCGGTGCATCTGGACGGGCCGGCGCCGGAGCCCGGCACGCCGATCCTGCGCGACGGCCGCGAGGCCGGCGAGATGCGGTCCAGCCGCGACGGCATCGGCCTGGCGCTGCTGCGGCTGGAGGTGCTGGAGGGCGATGCCGGTCCGCTGCTGGCCGGCGAGACCGCGATTCGCCCTGCGGCAGCAGCCGGAAAAGCTGCCTGATCCCCTCCCCGCGCTGGCGACTCACCCCGGCGGCATGGTTTCCTATCCCGAACGCGGCGCATTTCTGCCGCGAGGGGAGGCAATCATGCGCATCTTTGCTGTCATCGGCCTGCTGCTGTGGGCCGCCACCGCCAGCGCTGCCGAGCCGGCGCTGGACCTGACCATCGGCGGCGAGAGCCGCCATTTCACCCGCGACCAGCTGCTGGCCCGGCCGGATGCCGCGACGATCGAGGTGGCGAAGGACGCCATCTACGGCCGCGCCATGACCTATCGCGCGGTGCCGCTGGCCGCCCTGATCGCCGGCCTGACGCCGCCGCCCGGCACGGTGATCGAGGCGATCGCGACCGACGGCTACGCGGCGCAGCTGCCGGTCGACCTGATTCTCAACACCGACCCGAAGCTGGTGATCGCCTGGGTGGCGATCGAGCCGGCGGATGCCCCGTGGCCCAAGCTGCCGGAGAAGACGGTCAGCGCCGGCACCTTCTACCTGGTCTGGACCGGCGACCAGGCGGCGACGGTGCGCAGCGAGCAGTGGCCGTATCAGATGGCTAAGCTGGACACCCAGCCCTCCCCCGCCGCCCGCTGGCCGGAGCTGGCGGTCGATCCCGCCCTGCCGGCGGCCGACCCGATCCGCAGCGGCCAGACGCTGTTCGTCACCCAATGCCTGGTCTGCCACAAGTTCAGCGGTGCCGGCTCGGCCGATGTCGGGCCCGACCTGAACCGGCCGATGAACCCGACCCAGTACCTGACCCCGGCCGCCCTGCATGCGCTGATCCGCGACCCGGCCTCGGTGCGCGACTGGCCGGACCGCAAGATGCAGGGCTTCACGCCCGAGCAAATGAGCGACCGCGAGATCGATCAGGTCATTGCGTATCTGAAGCATATGGCCGGGCGAAAGGGCTAAAGGGCCCCTTCCCCGTTTCCGCCGCCCCCGGATCTGCTCTAGGGTCGCGCCAACGAATTCCGGAGGAGTCTTCCCGTGAGCACGCTCGATCAGGTCCTGTCGGCGATCGACGCCGGCCTCGAGTCCAGCCTCGACCGGCTGATGGCGTTCCTGCGCCTGCAGAGCATCTCGACCGATCCCGCCTACAAGGACCAGTGCCGCGCCGCCGCCGAATGGCTGGCGGCCGACCTGGCCGATGCCGGCATCGCCGCCGAGGTGCGGCCGACCACCGGCCACCCGATGGTGGTCGGCCACGCCGTCGCCGCCGGCCCCGGCCCCGAGGTGCTGTTCTACGGCCATTACGACGTGCAGCCGGTCGACCCGCTGGATCTCTGGCACGCCCCGCCCTTCGAGCCGCGGATCGAGACCGGGGCCGACGGCGTCAAGCGCATCCGCGCCCGCGGCGCGTCGGATGACAAGGGCCAGCTGATGACCTTCGTCGAGGCCTGCCGCGCCTGGAAGACCGTGACCGGGTCGCTGCCGCTGCCCATCACCGTGTTCTTCGAGGGCGAGGAGGAATCGGGCAGCCCGAGCCTGAACCCGTTCCTGGAGGCCAACCGCGAGGAGCTGTCGAAGGACCTGGCCCTGATCTGCGACACCGGCATGTGGGACCCGAAGACGCCGGCGATCACCACCAGCCTGCGCGGCATGGTCTATGAGCAGGTGACGATCACCGCGGCCAACCGCGACCTGCATTCCGGCATCTATGGCGGCTCCGCCCGCAACCCGATCCATGTGCTGACCCGGATCCTGGCCGATCTGCGCGACGATGACGGCCGCATCACCGTGCCCGGCTTCTATGACGGCGTGCCCGAGGTGCCGACCCAGCTGAAGGCGCAATGGCAGTCGATGGGCTTCGACGAGGCGGAGTCCCTGGCCCAGATCGGCCTGTCGATCCCCGCCGGCGAGCGCGGCCGGCCGGCGCTGGAGCGGCTGTGGGCGCGGCCGACCTGCGACGTCAACGGCATCTGGGGCGGCTATACCGGCGAGGGCGCCAAGACGGTGATCCCGGCCAAGGCCTTCGCCAAGGTGTCGTTCCGGCTGGTCGGCGACCAGGATCCGACCAAGATCCGCGACGCCTTCCACGACTTCGTCAGGTCCCGCCTGCCGGCCGACTGCTCGGCCGAGTTCTGGTCGCGCGACGGCAGCCCGGCCCTGTCGCTGGCGATCGACAGCCCGGCCTTGACCCGCGCCCGCGCGGCGCTGCAGGACGAATGGGGCCGGCCGGCGATGCTGATCGGCTCCGGCGGCTCGATCCCGGTGGTCGGCTCGTTCAAGACCATCCTGGGCATGGATTCGGTGATGGTCGGCTTCAGCCTGGACGACGATCAGATCCACAGCCCGAACGAGAAATACGACCTGACCAGCTTCCACAAGGGCATCCGCTCCTGGGCGCGGATCCTGGCGGCGCTGGCGGAGAGGTAAGACTTCGGCAGCAGGTCGATAGTCTCTTGTTGTCATCCTCGGGCTTGACCCGAGGATCCAGGGGCGGCCAGAGCGGCTCTCGGTGGCCCGGGATTGCCGGGTCAAGCCCGGCAATGACAGCGAGAGAGGCGGTGGGTAGCTTTCGTCATCCCAGATGGAAGCTCGCCATCACGGCGATGCGGCCGCGGTCGCTCGGGTGGCGGTCGCCGCCGCGGCGCATGTGGCGCAGCCGTCGCAGCTCCGCCACGCCCCGGCCGCGCAGATGGTCGAGCATCGCGGCATTGCTGGAAGGGACGGTGATGGTCGCCGGCCCCTCCGGCCCGGATGCGGACAGGGCGGCCACCAGGGCCGCGCCGATCGCCTGCGTCTCCGCCAGCACCGGCCCGATCCGGTCCGGCTGGCGCAGCCCGTAGCCGACCACCCGCCCGCCGTCGCGACAGATCACCGCGCCGCCGGGATGCTCGCGGAACAGGGCGCGGATGCCGCTGGTCCGGTCGGCGCCGAACACGCCGGAATCGTAGGCGATGACGGCCGGCAGGTCGGCTTCCGTCAGTGCCGCCATTCCGGGCACCGGCGGCGCCTCGACCGGCGCCCGCGCCTCCAGCACCACCGACTGGTCGACATCGACGAAGCCGAGTTTCTCGTAGAGCGGCGCCCCGGCGACCGAGGCGTCGAGCAGGATCACCCGGTCGGGCGGCACCGGGGCCAGCGCCGCCTCGACGATGCGGCGGCCGAAGCCCCGCCCCTGCATCGCCGGGTCGGTGCCGACGATGCCGAGATAGGCCACGCGGCCGTAATCGACCACCGCCGCCGCGGCGCGCAGCGCGCCCTCCGCCTCCAGCACATGGACCGCCGCATCGGCCATGCCGGCCAGGCGCCGGACGGTCGGGCCGAAGCGCGCATGGCCGTAGGCGGCGGCCAGCAGCGCCTCCAGCTCCGCCTCCTCCCCCGGGCGCAGCGGGCGAATGATCGGGCCGTCGATCCGGGCCGCCTGGGGAGAGGGGAACGCGCCGGACGACATGGGCTGGCCTCGCTGCTGGGGAACGAAACGCCAGCTTCGCCGCTTTCCCGCGCCGGACGGAAGGGGCCGCGGCGATGCCCTGCCATGAGCGATTGTCGGGCCGTGCGGCGCGAGGCTTGCGATCCCCGCGCCCTCCGTTTATTTTCAAAGAATGGCCTTTGATAACAATCTTTCCCGGGAGCCCGCGACGGCGGCGGAGCGGCTGCTCCTGCTGCTGAAGACGCGCGGCGGCCAGAGCGCCGCGGCGCTCGGCGCCGCGCTCGGCACCACCGGGGAGGCGGCGCGGCAGCAGCTGGTCAAGCTGGCCGAGGCCGGGCTGGTGGACTCGGCGCCGCAGCGCGCCGGGGTCGGCCGTCCGGTCCAGCTCTGGTCCCTCACCGCCGCCGGCCATGCCCGCTTCCCGGACGGCCATGCCGAGATGGTGGCCGGGCTGATCGCCGGCGTCCGGCGCGAGCTGGGCGAAGCGGCGCTGGACCGGCTGATCGCCGCGCGCGAGGCCGAGACCCTGGCCCGCTATGCCGAGGCGACGGCGGAGGCCGCGACGCTGCGCGACCGGGTCGCCGCCCTGGCTGGCCTTCGCACCCGCGAGGGCTACATGGCTGGGTGGGAGGAAGACGAAAACGGCTTCCTTCTGGTCGAGAATCATTGTCCGATCTGCGCCGCGGCGGCGGCCTGCCAGGGCTTCTGCCGTTCCGAGCTCGACTTGTTCCGCCGCGTGCTCGGGCCGGAGGCCCGGGTGGAGCGCATGGAGCACATCCAGGCGGGGGCGCGCCGTTGCGCCTACCGCATCCGTCCACAACCAAGCCGATCAGAAAGTGAGCACCATCATGGCGTTTGAACTTCCCCCGCTGCCCTACTCGCAGAACGCCCTCGCCGAGCGCGGCATGTGCCAGGAGACGCTGGAGCTGCACCACGGCAAGCACCACCAGGCCTATGTCACGGCGCTGAACGGCTTCGTCGAGAAGGACGATTCGCTGAAGGGCAAGTCGCTCGAGGAGATCGTCACCTTCGCCTACGGCAAGGACAACCTGGCCCCGGTGTTCAACAATGCCGGCCAGCATTGGAACCACATCCTGTTCTGGCAGAACCTGTCGCCGAACGGCGGCGGCATCCCGGGCGCGCTGGAGAAGAAGATCACCGAGGATCTCGGCGGCGTGCAGGCCTTCAAGGACGCCTTCAAGGCGGCGGCGGTCGGCCAGTTCGGCTCCGGCTGGGCCTGGCTGGTGCTGGGCAAGGACGGCAAGCTGAAGGTCACCAAGACCCCGAACGGCTCCAACCCGCTCGCCACCGGCGAGGGCAAGGTGCTGCTCGGCCTCGACGTTTGGGAGCACAGCTACTACCTGGACTTCCGCAACCGCCGTCCGGACTACACCCAGAACTTCCTCGACAAGCTCGCCAATTACGAGTTCGCCGAGGCCCAGCTCAAGGCCGCCTGATGCCGACCCGCCCGCCGGTCCAGCGGATCGGCGGGCGCCCTTCTCCGACGGCCCTCAGGGACAGATCTTGGTCGCGCGCACCTCGCTTCGCTACAACCCGGACCCGCGGCACCCGCCGGCGGTGCCCCGCGACCGGTTCGTCGAGGCGCTGACGCGCCTGACCGCGACCATCTGCGTGGTCGGGGCGGTCGAGCCGGACGGCACCCGGCACGGCCGCACCGCCACCGCGGTGATGTCGCTGGCTGCCGACCCGCCGACCATGCTGGTGTCGATCGACCGCAGCAGCGCCATGGCCGGGGTGATCGAGGCCACCGAGGGCTTCTCCGTCGCCATGCTGGCGGAGCATCAGGACGAGGTCGCCGACGCCTTCGCCGGCAAGCTGCCGATCCCCCGCTCCGAGCGCTTCACCCGCGGCAGCTGGTCCGCCTGGCCCTCCGGCCGGCCGAAGCTGGACGACGCGGTCGCCGTGGTCGACTGCCACCTGATCGGCCTGACCGAGGTGTCGACCCACATCCTGTTCGTCGGCCTGGTCACCGAGGTCGAGACCCGCGACGCCTCTCCCCTGCTCTGGAGCCTGCGCCGCTACGCCGGCGTCGCCGCCCGCCCGGCCCCGACGCCGGGGACCGACGAGGACTGAGCCGCCCTAATGCTCGTGCCCGTCGTCACCGGGCAGGTCCAGCTTGAACGCCTCCTTCAGCTCCGCGATCTGGCCCGGCGACAGCAGCCGCGGATTCAGGCCGCGCAGCAGCAGGTGCAGCTTCGCCGTCTCCTCCAGCTCCTCGGTCGCGTAGACTGCGGCTTCCAGGCTCTCCCCCGCCACCACCGGGCCGTGATTGGCCAGCAGGACGGAGGAATACCGCCCCGCCAGGCCGCGGATGGCGTCGGCCACCGCCGGGTCGCCCGGCCGGTAATAGGGCACCAGCGCCGTCGCCCCGACCCGCATCAGGTAATAGGCGGTCAGCGGCGGCAGCACCGCCTTGGGATCGATGCCCGGCAGCATCGACACCGCCACCGAATGGGTCGAGTGCAGATGCACGATGGCCCGGGCCGAGCCGCGCGTCTCGTAGAGGGCGCCGTGCAGCGGGATCTCCTTGGTCGGCTTGTCGCCCGACAGCAGCCGCCCTTCGGCGTCGAGCCGGGACAACCGCGCCGGGTCGAGGAAGCCGAGCGAGGCGTTGGTCGGCGTCACCAGCCAGCCGCCATCGTCCAGCCGCAGGCTGATATTGCCGGAGGAGCCGGGGGTCAGCCCGCGCTCGAACAGCGAGCGGCCGAAGCGGCAGATGTCGTCGCGCAGCCGGGTCTCGTCCATGGGTCCCTCCTTCCGATCGCGTCAGGCGGTGGCGCCCGGCACCAGCTCGAAGCCGAGATCGACCACCGTGGCCGGCCCGCGGCCGCAGACCAGCCGCGCCCCTTCCTCCCCCATCCGCACCCGGGGCGAGCGGATGGTGGAGAGCGGCTGCGGCAGCGCCTGGGCCAGGTCGAGCCCGTTGAAGCCGAACAGGGCGACTTGGTCGGGCACGGCGATGCCGCGCGCCAGGCACAGGAAGCAGCCGCCCATCGCCATGTCGTCATTGGAGAAATAGACCGCGTCGACCCGGTCGTCGCGGTCGAGGATGCGGGCCAGCCCCTCCCGCCCCGAGGCGGCAGAGGACCGGCCCGGCATCAGCTCGGTCGCGACCAGGGCGGCGGCGCTCTCCGACAGCGCCTCGCGGAAGCCCTCGAAGCGTTTGGCCGCCCGCCGGTCCTGGCCGAGATCGTGGCCGACATAGGCCAGGCGGCGGTAGCCGCGCTCGATCAGGTGGCGGGCGCTGGCCCGGCCGGCCGCGCGATTCGACAGGCCGACGACGATGTCGAGCCCGGCGCCGTCGAGGTCCATCAGCTCCGCCACCCGGATGCCGGCATGGGCCAGCATCGCCCGGCTGCGGTCGGTATGCTCCAGCCCGGTGACGATCAGCCCGGCCGGGCGCCAGGCCAGCATCGCCTCGATCAGCCCCTCCTCCCGCGCCGGATCGTAGTTGGTGACGCCGACCACCGACCGGAAGCCGGCCGCGTCCAGCACCGCCTCCGCCCCGCGCAGCACGTCGGGAAAGACGATGTTGGCCAGGGACGGGATGATCACCCCGACCAGGTTCGACCCGGCGGAGGACAGGGTGCCCGCGACCTTGTTCGGCACATAGCCGAGGCGCCTCACGATCTCCATCACCCGGTCGCGCGTCTCCCCCGCCACCGGCCCGCCGCGCAGCACCCGCGACACGGTGATCTTGCTGACCCCGGCGGCGCGGGCGATGTCCACCAGCGTGATGCCCTTGGGGTCCGATCGCCGCGTCCGCGCCATCAGGCCCTTGCCTTCCCGGCCCGGAGGGGCAGAGTCATTTTCGAGGACGGGATCCGTGCCGGCACCATGGGTCTTTCCTGCGGCGGATCCGGAACCCGGATCGCCCGTTATCGCAACGTTGATATCGATACCATAATCCATGCTGGAACGGCACGGCAGTCAGTTTCTGCCTTCTCGATTGTGTCGTACGGGCATATGATATCGGTATCAGCACCATTGACGCGCCGGCGGGCCGGCTTCGCCCTCCGGGCGGCAGGCCCGATGGGCCGAACGAGGAGACTCGGGATGCAGGATGGAAAGACGGCCCGCGCCGCCGTGATCGGGCTGGGCTCGATGGGTCTGGGCATGGCCCTGTCGCTGCGCCGCGCCGGCTTCGCGGTCGCCGGCTGCGATCTGTCCGCCGCCGCGGTCGAGCGCCTGGTCGCCGCCGGCGGCACCGGCGCCGCCACCCCGGCCGAGGCGGCAGCGGGCGCCGACATCGTCGTCTCCGTCGTGGTCAACGCGGCCCAGACCGAGTCGGTGCTGTTCGGTGAGTCCGGCTGTGCCGCGGCGATGCCGCAGGGCGCGGTCTTCGTCTCCTCCGCCACCATGGCGCCGGAGGCGGCGCGGGCCATGGCCGAGCGGCTGGAGGCCACCGGCCGGCACTATTTCG
>NZ_JBCNNF010000141.1:0-15803 GCF_039594555.1 Inquilinus sp. | reverse complement strand
CTGCCGGCTTCGCTCTGCCACATCGTCGCGAACTCCGCGGGCGGGATCAGCCGGGCCGGGGCCGCGGACCCGCCGCCGACCAGCTCGGCGAAGCCGATGCCCAGCGCCGCCGCGATCTCCGCCAGCGTGGCGATGCTCGGATTGGTCTCGGCCTTTTCGATCAGCGCCAGCATCCGGGGCGACACGCCGCTGCGCTCGGCCAGCGCCGCCTGGCTCAGCCCGCGCGCCTGCCGCTCCTGCCGCAGCCTCCGGGCGATCCGCTGCAGCACCTCCTGCGACGATGTCATCGGCGGTCCCCTCATTCGCATCTTGTTGCTGATCGATATGTAATATATTGCAAATGCGCATGGCGATGGATTTCGAGGATGCGACGATGACCTTCCAGCCTTTCGAGCTCGAGCAGTGGCAGTCGGAGTGGGAGCACACGGTCGAATACAACCTGGCCGACAGTTCGGTGCGCTGCGCCGCGGTGCGTGAGGTGCTGGGGCCCGGCGCGGTCGACCGGCTGCTGGACCAGGTGCTGTTCTACCCGCAGGTCAACGGCACCGACGCGTTGCGGGCGCGGATCGCCGGGCTGTATGAGGGCGCCACGGCCGACCAGGTGCTGGTCACGGCCGGCGCGTCCGAGGCGAACCAGATCCTGTGCCAGGCGCTGCTGTCGCCGGGCGACGAGATCGTGGTGATGGAGCCGGGCTACCGCCAGGTCTGGGGCATCGCCCGCAACCTCGGCTGCACGGTGAAGAGCTTCCCGCTGCGGCCCGACCAGGGCTGGCGGCCGGACCTCGACGCGCTGGAGGCCGCGGTCGGCCCGCGCACCCGGATGATCGCCATCGTCAACCCGAACAACCCGACCGGCAGCATCCTGACGGCGGAGGAGGCGGCGCGGATCACCGCCATCGCCCGGAAGGCCGGCGCCTGGCTGCATGTCGACGAGGTCTATCGCGGCACCGAGCGGCTGGCGGACGCCGAGACGCCGAGTTTCTGGGGCGGCTATGAGCGGACCGTCGTGGTCGGCAGCCTTTCCAAGGCCTATGGCTTGGCCGGCCTCCGGGTCGGCTGGCTGGTCGGCCCGAAGGACCTGGTCGAGGAGGCATGGCGCCGGCACGAATATGTCGTCATCGCCACCGCCGGCCCGTCGATGCTACTGGCCGAGCTGGCGCTGGAGCCGGCGACCCGCGAGCGGCTGGTGGCCCGGCAGCGCGAGCTGTCGCGCCGCGGCTGGGACGGGCTGGAGCGCTGGATCGGCGCGAATTCCGAGCTGGTCTCGGCGGTGCCGCCGGCGGCCACGGCGCTGGGCTTCGTCCGGGTCCATCTCGACCTGGATTCGGTCGCGGTGGCCGATGCCATCCGGCGCAAAGCGTCGGTGCTGGTGGCGCCGGGCGTCTATCTCGGCGCCGAGCACCATCTGCGCATCACCCATGGCTACGAGCACGCCCCGGCCGCGCTGGACCGGATCTCGACGGTGCTGCGCGAGTTGAAGGCGGGGCGGGGCTGAGGGGCCGGTCCTCTTGCCTCTCCTCGGAGTCCTTTTCACTGGTCCCACCGTCATTGCGAGCGCAGCGAAGCAATCCATGCATCCGCTCTTGCGGGCCGATGGATTGCTTCGTCGGCTTCGCCTCCTCGCAATGACGGCAGGGGAGGGGCGAGGGCGGCGCCTGGCCCATCAACCATCGTCCCGCAAATATCCGCCATGACCCTGTTGCCGGTTCGGCCAGGGGCCCGGATGTGTTAAGTCATCGCTGACTGATCTCTTTCCGAGGGCAAGGCGATGCCGGCGACGGTGTTCATCGATGGCGAGGCTGGTACGACGGGGCTGCAGATTCGCGACCGTCTGGCCCGCCGCGCCGATGTCGAGATCGCCAGCCTGGCCGATCACGAGCGCAAGGACCCGGCCGCCCGCCGGCGGCTGCTGAATTCAGTCGACGCCGCCATCCTGTGCCTGCCCGACGACGCGGCGCGCGAGGCAGTGGCGATGGTCGAGAACCCGGAGGTGCGGGTGATCGACGCCTCGACCGCTTATCGCACGGCGGAGGGCTGGACCTACGGCTTCCCCGAGCTGGCGCCCGGCCAGGCCGAGGCGGTGGCCAAGTCCAAGCGCATCTCCAACCCCGGCTGCTACCCGACCGGCGGCATCGCCCTGCTGCGGCCGCTGATCGACCGCGGCCTGGTGCCGGCCGACTATCCCATCACCGTCAACGCGGTCAGCGGCTACACCGGCGGCGGCAAGAGCCTGATCGCCCGCTACGAGGCCGAGAAGAAGGGCCCGCCCTTCTTCCTCTACGGGCTGAAGCTGGCGCACAAGCATGTGCCGGAGCTGCAGCGCTGGTCCGGCCTGGCCCATGCGCCGATCTTCGTGCCCTCGGTCGGGCACTTCGCCCAGGGCATGCTGGTCTCGCTGCCGCTGCATCTCTGGTCCCTGCCGAAGCGGCCTTCGGCCGCCGACCTGCATGCGGCGCTGGCCGAGCACTACCAGGGCCAGCCCTTCGTCACCGTGGCGCCGCTGGCCGACAGCGAGGCGCTGGCGGAGCTGGAGCCCGAAGCGCTGAACGGCACCAACCAGCTGCGCCTGTTCGTCTTCGGCAACGCCAAGACGGGGCAGGCGCTGCTGGTGGCCCAGCTCGACAATCTCGGCAAGGGCGCATCTGGTGCCGCGGTGCAGAACCTGAACCTGGCGCTGGGCCTGGCCCCGACCGCCGGGCTGCTGCCGTCGCACTCGCAGGCGGCCTGAGCCGCATCATGGCCGCCGGCGCGGTGATCCTGCCCTATCGCGACAAGCTGCCCCGCATCGCGCCGGACGCCTTCATCGCGCCCGGCGCGGTGGTGATCGGCGATGTCGAGATCGGGCCGGGCTCCAGCATCTGGTTCGGCTGCGTCATCCGCGGCGACATGCAGCCGATCCGCATCGGCGCCCGCACCAACATCCAGGACGGCACGGTGATCCATGTCGCCTCGGCCGACGGCCCGACCCATATCGGCGACGACGTCACCATCGGCCATATGGCGCTGATCCATGCCTGCACGCTGGCGGATCGCAGCTTCGTCGGCATGAAGGCCTGCGTCATGGACCGGGCGGTGGTGGAAAGCGGCGCCATGGTCGCGGCCGGGGCGCTGCTGACCCCCGGCAAGCGCGTGCCGGCCGGCCAGCTCTGGGCCGGCGGCCCGGCCCGCTTCGTGCGCGCCTTGACCGACGAGGAGCATGCGCATCACCGCAAGCTGGCGGAGGGGTATGTCGCGCTCGGCGTCGAATACCGCGCCAATGTGGTGCTGGACGCCGGGACCGCCCTCTGACCCTTCCTCGGCCGTGCTCTTGCCCAGCGGCTCCGCTTCGTCTATTTATGATATCATAAATAAATCACATAAGGAGCCTTCCCGCCATGAGCACCGCCCCTGCGATCAGCGATCGCGCGGCCAGGACGACCAGCGGCTATGCCGCATTGGCGCTCGCCCTGGCGGTCCTGGCGGTCCCCGCCTATCTCCTGATCGCGGTGATCCGGGGTGACGCGGGCCAGGACGGCAGCCGGGTGATCGCGGTCCTCTGCATCCTGGCGGCCGCCCTCATCGTCCGCGGCCTCTATATTCTGCAGCCGAATCAGAGCGCGGTGCTGCTGCTGTTCGGCTCCTACACCGGCACCGACGGGCGGCCCGGGCTGCGCTGGGCCAACCCGCTGGCCGGCAAGCGCAAGGTCAGCCGCCGGCTGCAGACCCAGGAGATCCCGGCGATCAAGGTCAACGACGCCGCCGGCAACCCGATCGAGATCGGCGCCGCCGTGGTGTGGCATGTCCGCGACGCCGCCAAGGCAGTGCTGCAGGTCGACGACTATCCCGGCTTCGTGCGGCTGCAGAGCGAGACGGCGCTGCGGCGGATCGCCAGCACTCATCCCTATGACGATTGGGAGGAGGAGACGGCGGCGTCCGCCGGCAGGGTCTCGCTGCGGGACGGCGGCGAGCAGGTGACCGACGAGCTGGCGCAGGAGCTGCGCCAGCGGCTGGAGCGGGCGGGGATCGAGGTGGTCGAGGCCCGGATCACCCATCTGGCCTATGCGCCGGAGATCGCCGGGGCGATGCTGCGCCGCCAGCAGGCCTCGGCCGTGGTGGCGGCGCGGCGCACCATCGTCAAGGGCGCGGTCGACCTGGTCGACGAGGCCTTGACCGGGCTGCGCGAGAAGGCGATTGAGATCGATCCGGAGCGCAAGGCGGCGATGATCTCGAACATGCTGGTGGTGTTGGTGGGGGACAAGGATGCGACGCCGGTGATCAACACCGGGACGCTGTACAGCTAGGCGGATGGCCGGCCGACCCCCGGGCCCGGAACGCACGCCCTTCGCCCTGCGGATCGATCCGAAGCTGCTGGAGATGGTCAAGCAGACGGCGAATGCCGATCTGCGCAGCGTCAACGCGCAGATCGAGGTGCTGATCCGCGAGGCGCTGAAGCGGCGGGGGATGCTGAAGGGACCGGATGAGACCTGATCCCGCAAGCGGGACCTTTTGGAACACCGTCATTGCGAGCGCAGCGAAGCAATCCATGCACCGGCCTGTGCGGCACGATGGATTGCTTCGTCGGCTTCGCCTCCTCGCAATGACGGCGGAGTAGGCAACGAGAAGATGCCACAGGAGAGGGAGGCAACGCCTCGCCTGCCTAATCCTCGTTGCCCGCGGTCAGGCTGGCCTTGTAGGCCAGGACGCGCTGCCGCAGCTTGCGCGGGCGGGGCATCATCCAGCGCTTGTGCAGCCACAGCCATTGCTCGGGGCAGCCGCGGACCCAGCCCTCGACGACCCCGTTCAGCGCGATCGTCGCCGCCTCGATATCGGCCTTGCGGTCGCCGGTGCGCGGCATCGCCAGCGGCGGCTCGAACACCGCGCGGTAGCGGGCGCCGGCCTGGCGCTCGATCCGGACCGGGATGACGGCGCAGCCGAGATGGTAGGCCATGGCCACGGCGCCGGGCGAGGTCATGGCGTCATGGCCCATGAACGGCACCTTCAGCCCGCCATTGTAGCGCTGGTCGACCATCATCCCCAGCACGCCGCCGGCGCGCAGCACCGACAGGGCGCGCTTGGCGTCCGACCCCTCCATCCGCTTCTCCAGCAGTATGGTGCCGACCGAGCTGCGCATGCGGTGCAGCAGCCAGCCCACCAGCGGGTTCTTCGGCGGCCGGGCGATGGCGGTGAAGGGCACGCCGTGATTGGCGGCGACCGCAGCGCCGACCTCCCAATTGCCGAAATGGCCGATCGCCATGACCACGCCGCGGCCGCCGGCGCGGGCGGCCAGGAAATGCTCGATGCCCTCGACCTGGACGCGGCGGGCGCGCCGGCCCTCGCTGCGGCGCAGTTGGCCGAGATGCGGGAACTCTGCGATCACCCGGCCGAGATTGTCCCACATGCCGCGGATGACGCGCGCGCGCCCGGCGGCCGACAGCTCCGGCATCACCAGCTGCAGATTGGCGTCGGCGCGGCGCGAGGCGCCGAGGCGCGGGCCGATGGTGCGGCCGACCCAGCCGCCGAGGCCGGAGGCGGCGTCCAGCGGCAGCGCCCGCATCAGCCCGTACAGGGCATAGAGGGGCATGGCCTGCGCGGCGGCGGCGACATGGGGGCGACCGCGGTGCCGCCACCGTTTCCGGAGGCGCCGGACATACGCGGACCAGTCCGGCCTGACCGGTTCCGGGGAATCAGCTGTGCGGGAAATGGGCGGGCCTCGATGTGCTGGGGACCGGTCGCTAAGCGGTCCGCGGCGGCGTTCGTTGTGTTACAGGTGACATGAACGCATAGCCGCCGCCAGATGTTTCGCGTTTCCACATATTTCTTAACATAGAACGCCCCGGCCTTGCGCGGGATCAGCGAAACGCCATATCACGGCGGCCCAGCCCGAAAGGAGTGGCAGATGAAGAAGCCCGTGCCCCAGGCCGGGCCGAAGCGGCGCGATCCGCATGCGCTGATCGCCCGCCGGCTCGGCCACAAGATCGTCCCGTCCGGCAAGGTCTACAGCCGCAAGGACAAGCACCGAAGCCCCCGCCGATCGGACGGGGGCTTCGTTCTTTTCGGGCCTGGGCTATCCTGACCGGGCCAGCAGGAGGATCCGGCCATGGGGCTCATCGACAGCCGCGGCGTTCCGGTCTCGACCACGAGCCGCGCCGCGCTCGACCGCTACGAGGCGGCCGCCCAGCGGCTGCACAGCTATTTCCGCGATCCGCTGGCGGAGATCGAGGCGGCGCTGGCCGAGGATCCGGGCTTCGTCATGGGCCATTGCCTGCGCGGCACGCTGATGGCGCTGGCCACCGAGAAGGCGGCCGAGGCGCCGCTGCGCCAGAGCGTCGAGGCGGCGGAGGCGCTGGTGACAGGCGCGAATGAGCGCGAGCGCGGCCATATCGCGGCGCTGCGGGCCTGGCTGGACGGCGATTTCGCCGGCGCGGTCGATGCCTGGGGCCGGGTGGCGGAAGCCTGGCCGCGCGACGGGCTGGCGCTGCAGGCCGCCCATCTCGGCGACTTCTATCTCGGCCACACCACGCTGCTGCGCGACCGCATCGCCCGGGCGCTGCCGGACTGGGACGACTCGGTGCCGGGCTATGGCTATGTCCTCGGCATGCATGCCTTCGGGCTGGAGGAGACCGGCGACTACCGCGCCGCCGAGGCCACCGGGCGCCGGGCCGTGGCACTGCAGCCGCGCGACCCCTGGGCGATCCATGCCGTCGCCCATGTGCTGGAGATGGAGGGGCGGCTGCCGGAGGGCGTCGACTGGCTGTCCGGCCGCAGCGGCGACTGGGCGCCGGACAACATGTTCGCCTTCCACAACTGGTGGCACCTCGCCCTCTACCATCTCGATCTCGGCGACACCGCGACGGTGCTGCGGCTCTATGACGAGGCGATCCGGCCGGCTCCGTCGCCGGTGGCGCTGGAGACGCTGGACGCCACGGCGCTGCTGTGGCGGCTGCATCTTCGCGGCGTCGACGGCGGCGCCCGCTGGGCCGAGTTGGCCGAGACCTGGGCGCCGATGGCGGAGGACGGCTACTACGCCTTCAACGACATGCACGCGATGATGGCCTTCGTCGCCACCGGCCGCGACGGCGATGCCGACCGGCTGCTGGCGGCCCAGGCCCGGCGCGCCGCAGCGGGCGGCACCAACGCGGCGATGACGGCGGAGGTCGGGCTGCCGGTGTGCCGGGCGCTGCGTACCTTCGGCGCCGGCGATTACGGCACGGTGGTCGAGCTGCTGGCGCCGGTGCGGGCGGTGGCATACCGCTTCGGCGGCAGCCACGCCCAGCGCGACGTGCTGAACCTCACCCTGGTCGAGGCGGCGCTGCGCGGCGGCCAGGCGGATGCGGCCCGGACCCTGGCGGCGGAGCGCGTCGCGGCCAAGCCCGGCAGCCCCTTCAACTGGCGCCTGAGTGCCCGTGCCTTGCGGCTGGCAGGGGACGAGGCGGGGGCGGTGGCGGCGGAGACGAGGGCGGGAGTTTCATAAAGTAACGTTTCTTAGTCCCCCCTCCCCTTGCGGGAGGGGGTTAGGGGGAGGGGGTTCCCGAAGCTTGCTCAGGCCGGCGGATCCTGCGTCGGCGGCACCAACCCCCTCCCCCTATCCCCCTCCCGCGAGGGGAGGGGGGACTCGTCTTCTTTTCCCGACTACCCCTCCCGGAACGGCCTCAGCCGCAGCTTGGTCTGGTGCTCGGGCGCGGGGGTGCCGTCGGTGTCCAGGCCGCGGTAGTAGCCCTTCTGCCACTTCGCCTCATTGGCCTCGGTGCCGGGCACCGGCAGGTCGGCCAGGAAGTCGGCGCGGCCGCGGTGGAAGGCCCAGTAGCGCGCCTCCAGCTCAGGGTCGTCGGACAGCGGCCGGATCTCCGGCTCCGCCGCCTCGACCGTGTCGCGCGCCAGCGGGAAGAACAGGCAGAACGGCTCGCCGGCCGCGAACTCGACCATGTGGTTCGGCCGGGTGAAGCGCCAGTTCATGGTGAAGCCATAGGGCGACCAGTCGGTCTCGACCACGCCGGTCAAGGCGGCGATGCCGTCCTTCGGCGCGTTGGTCGGGCCGGAGACCCAGAGGTTGCAGCCCGGCTCGGTGCGCAGCAGCAGCGGCACGTGGAAGGTCAGGATGCCGCTGCCGAAATGCCCGACCGCCGGCGGGGCGCCGTCTCCCGTGGCCTCGACCCGCACCGACTCCGGCGCCGTGCCGCCATCCCACCAGGCGCGGATCGGGGACGGGCACAGGATCTCCCAGCCATGGGCGTTGGCGATGTTCAGCGGCAGGCAGCGATAGGCGAAGCCCTCCGGCGTCGCCGACATCCAGTCGCGGGTGGCCGGGGCCGGCCGGATCTCGGGATGGCCCCCGCCGATGGTGTAGGCGATCAGCTTCATGCCGGCGATGGTAGCGGCGGCCGGCCGCGCCGACGACCCTGTTGGTGAGGCCGCAATTGTCCGACTAAGATCCTGGCCGACTCAAAACCGGGAGGAACCATGCGCCTGCTTGCCGCCGCCCTGCTGCTCGTCCTGCCTGCCGCCGCCGCGGCCGCGGCGGACCGCACCGACACGCTCGACGCCGTCGCCAAGGCGGGGGTGCTGAAAATCTGCACCACCGGCGACTACAAGCCCTTCACCTATCTCGACCCGGCCAAGGGCGAGTATCAGGGCATCGACATCGACATGGCGAAGGATCTGGCCGCGGCGATCGGCGTGAAGGCGGAGTTCGTCAAGACCAGCTGGAAGACGCTGATGGCGGACTTCACCAGCGGCGCCTGCGACATGGCGATGGGCGGCATCAGCGTGACCCTGCAGCGGCAGAAGCAGGCCTTCTTCAGCATCCCGATCGATGTCGACGGCAAGACGCCGATCACCAAATGCGAGAATGTCGACAAGTTCGCGACGGTGGAGCAGATCGACCAGCCGGGCGTCACGGTGATCGAGCCGCCGGGCGGCACCAACGAGGCCTTCGCGCGTGAGAAGATCAAGTCGGCGAAGGTCGTCATCTTTCCGGACAACGTCACGATCTTCGACGAGATCCTGGCCGGCCGGGCCGATGTGATGATCACCGATTCCAGCGAGACCCGGCTGCAGCAGAAGCTGCGCCCCGGCCTGTGCGCGGTGCATCCCGACCAGCCCTTCACCTTCGCCCAGAAGGCCTATCTGCTGCCGCGCGGCGACGTGGTGTTCAAGGCCTTTGTCGACCAGTGGCTGAACCTGCGCCTGCACGACGGCAGCCACGCCAAGTTCAGCGCCGCCTGGTTCGGCTGAGGCACGAAAAAGCCGGGCTCTCCGGAGCCCGGCTCGGGATCTGGCCGCTGGGCGTCGGCTACTGGCCGCGCAGCCGGGTCATGGTCTTGATCGGGCCGCGGGGATTGCCGGACATCTCGGCGATCTTGCGGTCCTGGGCCTCGATGAAGGCGCGCACGGCATCCTCGCCGTCCAGCCCGTCGGCCTCCGCGCGCGGCACCTTGCGGTTCGAGCTCAGCGTGCCGTCCTGGTAGACGATGTTGAACAGCACGAAGGCGCTGTCGTTCGATTGCTTCTTGTTGTTCCGGGCCATGGGGCTCTCCGGTGACGGGTCGGGTCAGGACGGATCGGTCTCGTCGTCCCGAGGCGGCTCACCGCTCTCCTGGGCGGCCTTGCGGCGGGCGCTCTCTTCCTCGCGCTTCTGCAGCTTTTCCTGCTTCTTCTGTTCCTTGAGGCGGTTACGCTCGCTGCGCTGCTGATTGTAGTTCGGCTTGAACGGCATGACGGCCTCCCTCTGGCGCGATGCGTGGGCATCGCCGGTCTGTCACAAGAAAAGGAGCGCCCGACGGCGCGGGCGCTCCTGTTCCGCTCCGCAGTCGAAGGCTCAGACGGCCTTCAGATTCTCCGCCGAGGTCTTGCCGCGCTTCGGATCGCGCTGCTCTTCGTAGGAGATCTGCTGGCCTTCGTTCAGCCCACGCAGGCCGGCGCGCTCAACGGCCGAGATGTGGACGAACACGTCCGGGCCGCCGCTCTCCGGCTGAATGAAACCGAAGCCTTTGGTGCTGTTGAACCACTTGACGGTGCCGATCGGCATCGCTTTTCCTCCAATTGGGGTCGCGCCGCGCGCAGCCGCGCAACGCATCAGACGGTAACGGGGAAAGGCGAGGGATCCGCGGCCGCAAGGGCATGGCAGGCCGGCCGTCCGAACCAGAATGACCCGATAAACATGGGGGACGACGGCCGCAATGGCAAGTTCGACGGCGGAAACGGCCTGTAGCTTGGGGTTCCGCCGCCCCGCGGGTCAGGGCGGTGGCCCCGCCTCCGCCAGCCGCAGCAGCGCCTCCACCTGGTCCGGCACGCCCTCGGCCAGGCGGGCGGCGGCGACCGCCGGCAGCCAGGCCAGGATCCGGTCCCGGCCGATGCAAGCGGCCGCCGCATAGGCCTCGACATAGGCGGCGGCGACGTCGGGCGCGACGGGGTGGATCAGCACGTAAGAGCGGCAGACATCCGCCGCCGGGTCGCCGGCGCAGGCGTCCAGCCAGTCGACCACCACCTCCCGGCCCGGCCGCCCCAGGATGTTCCAGGGGTGGAAATCGCCGTGGCACAGCCGGTCGCCCTCCGGCAGCGTGGCCAGGCCGTCCAGCAGCCGGCGCGCCAGGGGCCGGCCCAGAGTCGCGGCCGCCCGGCCGATATCCGCCGCCAGCCGCCCTTTCAGTCCGGTGAGATGCGTCCCCGGGCAGTCATGGATCTGCCGGTGCAGCCGGACCATCCGCTCCAGCCCGGCCGCCGCTTCCCCAGAGCCGGGGCGCATCGCCTCGCCGAGGGGCGGGCCCTGTGCCCGGGTCATGGCAAGACCCCAGCGGCCGTCGACCTGCCCGACGGCGTGGACCTCGGGCACCGGCAGCCCATGGGCCCCGATCAGGGCCAGCACCGCCGCCTCGTGGAAGGCCGACGGCTTCGGCGCGGTCGCCGTCACGCGGTACAGCTTCACCGCCAGGGCGCCGCAGCCGAAGACCTCGGCCTCCTTGCCCGATCCGATCAGGGGGCCGAGCGGCGGCAGCTCCATGGCTACATCCGGCGCAGGGCGACGGCGTCGACCGAATGGTCGGCCGCCTTGTGCAGCACCAGCCGGGCGCGCTGCCGGGTGGGCAGGATGTTCTCGCGCAGATTCACGCCATTGATCTGGTCCCAGATCTCGCGGGCGGCGCGGCGGGCCTCCACCTCCGGCAGGTCGCGCTGGTGGTGGAAGAAGGAGGTCGGGTCGCGGAAGGCGGTGCGCTGCAGCAGCAGCCGACGCTCGACGAACCAGCGGGCGATGTCCTCCTCCTCGGCGTCGACATAGACCGAGAAGTCGAAGAAGTCGGAGGTGACGGCCGAGGCGCCCGCCGGGGCCTGCAGCACGTTCAGCCCCTCGAAGATCAGGATGTCCGGCCGCCGCACCACCTGCTTCTCGCCGGGCAGGATGTCGTAGGTCAGGTGGGAATAGACCGGCGCCTCCACCTCCAGCCGGCCGGACTTCACCGCGGCCAGGAAGCCGATCATCCGGCGCAGGTCGTAGCTCTCGGGGAAGCCCTTGCGGCGCATCAGGCCGCGCTCCTCCAGCACCTTCTTCGGCCACAGGAAGCCGTCGGTGGTCACCAGCGCCACCCGCGGATGGTCAGGCCAGCGCGACAGCAGCAGGCGCAGCAGCCGGGCGAAGGTGCTCTTGCCCACGGCGACGCTGCCGGCGACGCCGATGATGTAGGGCGGCGGCGGGCCGGGCCGGCCGAGGAAGGCGTCCTGCACCCCGTCCAGCGCCCGGGCGGCGGCGACATGCAGGTTCAACAGGCGCGACAGCGGCAGGTGGATGTCGGCGACATCGGCCAGCGACACCGGGTCATTCAGCCCGCGCAGCTCGGCCAGCTCGGCGTCGGTCAGCGCCATCGGCGTGGTCTCGCGCAGCGCCGCCCATTCGGCCCGGGTGAAGCGGTCATAGGCGGCGGGCCGGGCCGCGAACAGGTCCGGCACGGGCCGGGCAGAGGAGAGGTCGGGCATCGCGGGCTCGCCATTGACGGATGAGCAGGGTCCGATGATCCGGCCCTTCAAGGCAAGGCCTGCGATCCCCCTTGCGCCGCGCCACCGGCCGCGCTACACCCGGCCTCGCATCCAGAGCTGGGCTGACGCCCACGCCAACCTGCCTTCCCGGGCAAGGTGGTGGCCTCTCGCAAGAGGGGCGATGCGGCCGGACCGGCAACCAAACGGGTCGAAAGCCGCGCGTCAGCCCTCCTCGCAACCGCGATGGAGGGTTTTTCATGTCTGCTTCCCAGTCCGCGGCGATCCCGCTGGCCCGGCCCGGCGACACCGTCGAGCGGCTCGACGAGCGCTCCTGTCCCCATCCACGCGACCCGCAGCGGCGCGAGGTCCTCTACGCCGTGGTGCATCGCGGCGCCGGGCTGTGGACCCATCTGTACCGCGTCGTCGTCACCGCCGCGCTGCGGCCGGAGATCCATCTCGACCGCGTCCTCGAGGGCGACCGCCTGGCCGAGCTGCGCCGGGCCTACGCGCCGGTGGCCGACCTGGCGGCGTGATGTGCCGGATGGGCCGGAGCCACCCCCCTCTCCCGAAATCGCTGCGCGATTTCGACCTCTCCCCAAGGAGAGGTGTAAGGGGGCGCGGCTCAGAAACCCTCTCCTCGGGGAGAGGGAGGGGCCCGGCCCGTTAGGGCCGGGAGGGTGAGGGGGTGGCTCGCTCTCGCAAGGTATCTGTGATCGGCTCACGTCGCCCGCACATAGCGTCCGGGCGCATCCTCGATGGGCTTCAGCTTGCCGTCGCCGGGATGCCGGGCCGGGACCTGGCCGCCGGCGTAACGTGACACCCAGTCCTGCCATTCTGGCCACCAGGAGCCTTCGACCTGCTCCGCGCCCTCGAACCAAGCCTCCGGGCTCTCCGGCGTCTTCGCGTTCACCCAGTGGCAGTACTTCTTCGCCGCCGGCGGGTTCACCACCCCGGCGATGTGGCCGGAGGCGCTGAGACAGAAGCGCACCGGCCCGCCGAACAGCTGGGTCGCGGCATAGGTCGACGCCCAGGGCGCGATGTGGTCCTCGCGCGTCGACAGCATGAAGGTCGGGGTCCGGATCGTGGTCAGGTCGATCGGCACCCCGGCCAGGGTGATGCCGCCCGGCTGCACCAGCCGGTTCTCCTGGTACATGTTGCGCAGATAGAAGCTGTGCATCGCGGCCGGCATCCGGGTCGCGTCGCTGTTCCAGTACAGCAGGTCGAAGGGAAAGGGGTCCTTCCCCAGCAGGTAGTTGTTGACGACGAAGGACCAGATCAGGTCGTTGGCGCGCAGCAGGTTGAAGGTCGTCGCCATCGCCGAGCCTTCGAGATAGCCCTTGCCGGACATCTTGTGCTCGATCGTCCGCAGTTGCTCCTCGTCGACGAAGATGCCCAGCTCGCCCGGATCGGTGAAGTCGGTCAGCGTTGTCAGGTAGGTCGCGCTCGCGACCCGGTCCTGCTCGCCCTTGGCGGTCATCCAGGCCAGGGTGCAGGCCAGGAGGGTGCCGCCCAGACAGTAGCCGATGACGTTGACCTCGCGCTCGCCGGTCGCCTGCTCGACCGCGCCGATCGCCGCCAGCGACCCCTCCAGCATGTAGTCGGTGAAGCTCTTGGCGGCCAGGTGCCCGTCCGGGTTGACCCAGGACACGACGAAGACGGTGTGGCCCTGCTCCACCGCCCAGCGGATCAGGCTGTTCTGCGGCTTCAGGTCGAGGATGTAGTACTTGTTGATCCAGGGCGGGATGATCAGCAGCGGCCGCCGCGCCACCGTCTCGGTCGCCGGCGCGTACTGGATCAGTTGCATCAGCTCGGTCTCGAACACCACCTTGCCCGGGGTCACGGCGATGTTGCGGCCGATCTCGAAGGCGGTGCGGTCGGTCATGCTGATGGCCAGCTGGCCCTGGCCGCGCTCCAGGTCGGCCAGCATGTTCTCCAGCCCTTTGACCAGGTTCTCGCCGCGCGAGTCCAGCGTGCTGCGCAGCACCTCCGGATTGGTGGCGACGAAGTTCGACGGCGCCATCGCGTCGATGAACTGGCGGGTGTAGAAATCGACCTTCTTCGCGGTCTTGGCGTCCAACCCCTCGACTTCGCGCACCGACCCCTGAAGCCAGCGCGCGGTCAGCAGGTAGGATTGCTTGATGAAGTCGAAGACGGCGACCTCGCTCCAGGCCGGGTCCTTGAAGCGCTTGTCGCTCTTCTCCGCCGTCACCACGGGCTCCGCCTCCTGGCCCAGCAGGCGCTGGGCGGTGCGGCTCCACAGCGTGGCGTAGTCCTGCCACAGCGACATCTGCGCCTGCACCAGCCGGGTCGGGTCGGCCATCAGCCGCTGGGTCATCGCTAGGAAGGCGGTGCCGATGTTCAGCGGGTCCAACTCCGGCGCCTCGACCCGGCCCTGCTTCTCTAGGAAGGCGGTGACCAGCTTGGCGCTGCGCTCGGCGATCTCGACCATGCGGCGGGCCAGCTCGGCCGGGTCCGACGCGGGCGCAGCCTCCGGCGCCGCGGCAGCGGCCGGGCGGGCCGCCGGCTTCGCCTCCTCGGGTCTGGCTCGGACCTCCGGCTTCGCCTCGCCGGACGCCGCTTGGGCGTCCGGCCGGGCAACCTCGGCTTTGGCCCGGGGCTTCGGCTTCGCCGCCACGGGCGCCGGCCGGGCGGGTGCGGGCTTCGTGCGGGATTTCGGCTTGGCCTCGACGGGGGCCGTCCGGGCGTCCGGCTTGGCGGCCTCGGGCTTCGCTTGGGATTTCGGGTTGGCCTGCGCAGGCTTGGCCCGCGCCGCCGGCTTGGCGCCGGCAGCCTTGGCTTCCGGATCTGCGGCCGCGGCCTTGCGCCCGGCGGCGGCCTTGATCCTGGCCCCGGGGCCGGCTTCGCCGGCCTTCGCCCGGCGGGCAGCGGGGCGGGCGCGCTCGGTCATGAAGGTCTCCCTGGCTGCGGCGGCGTCGCCCGAGGCGCAGATTCGGGGGGCCGAATGCCGCTTATCTGCCACTTTGCACGGCCATCCTCTTTCCAGTCCACCCTTTCAACGAAGTGTGCTAGGCACGTGCCCATGCGTCGCACCGGCTCTCTCATGATCGCTTCCGCCCGCCCCGGCCTTCCGGTCCGTGGCGCCGTTGCCACCGTCGCCCTCGGCCTAGCTCTGGCGGGCTGCGGCGGCCGCATCTTCGACGGCACGCCCTATGCGGGCGACGTCCAGGCCTCCGTGCCCAAGGTCGAGACCGCCGAGGTCACGCCGCTCGGGCCGGCCGAGCCGCCGCCGGTGCCCAGCGTCGGCGGCCCCCTGGGCACGGCGCCGACCGGCGACACCAAGACCTATACGCTTCCGGCCCTGGCGCAGACCGACGCCGACCGCGCCGCGATGCAGCAGGCCCGGGCCCAGCAGGCCGGCATGCAGCAGCAGCGCCGGGCGCAGATCGAACAGCAGCGCCAGCTCGCCTTCCAGCGGCAGCAGCAGATGGCGGCGCAGCAGCAGGCCGCCCAGCAGCAGGCGGCGGTGCCGCAGCAGCAGCCGACCGGCACGGTGGCGCCGATGAGCTTCGGCAGTCGCCGCAACACCGCCGCGCCGCCGGCGATGGATTCGATGCCGCGCCCGGCCTCGCCGCAGACCTATCCCAGCCTCGGCACCGTGCCGGAGAAGCCGACCGACCTGCCGACGCCGGAGCAGCAGGCGGCGGTGCGCAGCCAGCTGGAAGCCGATCGCGCCGCCTCGGGCGCGCCCGGGGCGCTCAGCTTCGGCAACCGCGGCGCCGGCCAGCAGGCCGCGACCGCCCCGGAGCCGAAGCCGGCCTTCAGCTTCAACAACCGTGTCGCCGGCACGGTGAAGTTCGAGGGCGGCAGCACCGCCCTGCCGGCCTCGGCGAACAGCACCA
>NZ_JBCNNF010000140.1:0-15808 GCF_039594555.1 Inquilinus sp. | reverse complement strand
CATGAAGGTCAGGGCCAGCACCAGGCAGCCGACGGCGAAGACCCGGTTGCGACGCAGATGCAGCGGCAGCACCGGGTCGGGGAAGCGGCGGGCATGGGCGACGAACAGCACCGCCAGAGCCAGCACTGCCGCGCCGATGCCGAGGATTTTGGGCGAGGTCCAGGCGAATTGCGATCCGCCGAGGGTCAGCAGCAGCAGGAAGGCGGTGGTCGCGCCGGTCAGCAGCAGGGCGCCGAGATAGTCGATGCGCCTCTGCCGAGCCCGGTGCGGGCGACGCAGGGCGCGGTGCACCACCGCCAGCGCGACGGTGCCGACCGGTAGGTTGACAAAGAAGATCCAGTGCCAGGACAGCAGGTCGGTGATGGCGCCGCCCAGCACCGGTCCGACCACGCTGCACACCGCGAACACCGCCGCCACCGATCCCTGGCGGCGGCCGCGCTGGGCCGGCGGCACCAGGTCGCCGATGGTGGCCTGGGCCAGCGGCAGCAGGCCGCCGGCGCCCAGCCCCTGCACGGCGCGGAAGGCGATCAGCTGCGCCATGCTCTGGGCCAAGCCGCACAGCGCCGACCCCAGCAGGAACAGCAGCACGGCCAGGGTCAGCATCGGCTTGCGGCCATGCTGGTCGCTCAGCTTGCCGTAGAGCGGCATGACGGCGGTGGAGGCCAGGACATAGGCCGTCACCACCCAGGACAGATGGGTACCGCCGCCGAGATCGCCGACGATGCTGGGCAGGGCGGTGGCGACGATGTTCTGGTCCAGCGCGCTGAGCCCCAGCACGATCATGAGGCCGATCAGCACGAAGCGGATCTCGCGGGACGACACCTCGGGCCCGGCCGCCGGGGCAGGGGCCGTCATTCGCCGAGCCTCACGAGGGCCGGGATCGCCGCCGCGACCGCCTGCCGCTCGGCCGGCGACAGCCCGTCCAGCCGGCGCGCCAGCCAGTCGGTGCGCAGGCGCCGCAGCGCCTCGGCCCGGCGCTCGCCCTCCGGCGTCGCGACCAGGCCGGTGCGGCGGCGGTCCTTCGGGTCGGGTGGGGCACGAGTGACCAGCCCGGCCGTCTCCAGCTGCTTGATATGGCCGCTGATGGTGGGGCCGCGCAGGCCCTCGATCTCGGCTAAGGCGCCGACGCCGATGCCGGGATTCTTGATGATCAGGACCAGCAGCAGGTTCTGCAGCGGTGAGACGTCGCCATCCTGCGTCTCCCGCCGCATCCGCCGGTACAGCCGCAGCAGCGCCGGGCGCATCGCCTCGGCCAGCAGGTCGGAAGCGGGATCCGCCATGGTCGCTCATCCAGATAGATAGGCTCCCTATCTATATATCCGGATGGAGGCGCACCGCAATGGAGGCCGATGCGGCTATAGGATCAGCGCGGCGGTTCGCTCAGCTCCAGCCGATTGCCGGCCGGATCGCGGGTGAACAGGCGGCGATAGTTTGCGGGCGGGCGCGGATCATGCTCGATCGGCGCCCCACCTTCGCGCAGCCGGGTCTCGGCCGCGTCCAGATCGGCGACGACAAGGCAGAGGTGGCGATCCGCCGCCAGCTGCTCGGACCGGCCGGGTGCATCGGGCGACAGGTGGATCTCGGCGCCGCCGACCCGCAGCCAGGCGCCCTGGCTGCGCCGGCCCTGCGGCTTCGGCAGCGCCTCCAGCCCCAGCGTCTCGACATAGAAGCGCACCGTCTCGCCCTCCAGCTCCGGCGGGAAGGTCAGGTTGACGTGGTGCAGCGACAGGATGGTCACGGCCGGGTTCTCCGATCGGGAGGCCCGATCATCGGCCGCGTGCCGGCCGGTATCAACGGGTGTCGCGGTACTGCGCCGGCGTCATCCCCAGGGTGCGGCGGAACATGGCGGTGAAGGCGCTGGGGCTGTCATAGCCCAGCTCCAGCGCCACGGCGGTGACGCTGCGGCCGCGGCCGAGCAGGTCGAGCGCCGCCAGCAGCCGGGCGCGGCGCTGCCAGGCGGCGACCGACAGGCCGGTCTCGGCGCCGAAGCGGCGCTCCAGCGTGCGCGGGCTGGCGGCGGCCAGGCGCGCCCATTCCGCCAGTGGGCGGCGGCTGCCGGGCGCGGCCAGCAGCGCCAGGGCCAAGCGCCGGGCGCGGCGGTCGCGCGGCATCGGCAGCAGCAGCCGGGTGGGCGGGGCGGCCGCCATCTCGTCCAGCATCACGGCGACGACGCGGCGCTGGCGGTCGTCCAGCGGCCGGGCCTCGGGCCAGGTCGCGGCACGCAACGCGAGTTCGCGCAGCAGGGGCGAGAAGGGCAGGACCCGGCAATCGGCGGGCAGGCCGGCCGCCGCCTCGACCGGGACCAGGATGCCGTGCATGTGCAGGCCGCCATCGGTGCTGGCGTCGTGCATCAGGCCTGGCGGCATCCACAGGGCGCAGCCGGTGGGCACGCACCAGCGACCCTCGGCGGTGCCGATCACGGCGCTGCCGGCCGCGGGCCAGAAGATCTGGCCGCCGCGATGGGCATGGGCCGGCGTCTCGAAGGCGGCGTCGATCCGCACCTCCAGCCGCACCATCTGGTCCGCCAGCCGGTCCAGCATCGTCGCTTCGGCCGAACCGGGGGCCATGCGGATGACCGTTTCGCGATAGGACATGGCCCGGCCTCGTGCGATCGGTGGGCCGCGATCCGCTAGGGTGGCTCAACCCTGGCCGGTCTGCGGCCTCGACATGCAAATGAGAGTAATTATCACATGATGCCGAAAATCGCCATGCCGGCTCCCGATGCCGCCGGGTCCGTGCCGCCCCTGTTCGACCTCAGCGCCTTCCCGCTGGTGCGGCTGCCGATGCCGGAGCCGGGGATGGAAGGCTATGGCGACCGCTGGGTGGCCGAGTTCGACCTGATCCTGGCGCGCGAAAGCCGCTTCGTGATGCTCAGCATCGGCCCGATGCCGGAACGCGAGGCGCATGACGACCGCAAGGCCCGGATGCTGTGGCTGAAGCGGCGGCGCGGCGATCTCGGCCGGCTCTGCCTAGCCCATCTCCATGTCGAGCCGGACCCGCTGCGCCGGGCGGCGATGCAGGCGACGGTGCTGACCGCGAAGATGGCGGCCGCCTTCCCCTATCCGCTGGCGCTGTTCGCCGATCAGGATGCGGCGCTGGAGCGCGCCTGGACCCTGCTGCGCGCGGTGCCGCTGACGCTTTAGCGATCGCGTCCCTAGCCCCGCCCCAGCAGCTCGCTGAATGCGGCCAGCACCGTGGCGTAGACGTCGCGCTTGAACGGGACGATCTCGGCCAGCACCCGGTCCGGCGCCGACCAGCGCCAGGCGTCGAATTCGGGATGCTCGGTCTCGATGTCGATATCGGCGTCCGTGCCCAGGAAGCGCAGCGCCACCCAGCGCTGCTCCTGGCCGCGGTAGCGGCCGCCCCAGACCTTGCCGATCAGGTGGTCGGGCAGGTCGTAGCACACCGTCTCCGGCGCCTCGGCCAGGAACTCGGCCCGGTCGGTGCCGATCTCCTCCTTCAGCTCGCGGAAGGCGGCCTGCCGAGCCGTCTCGCCGGGGTCGATGCCGCCCTGCGGCATCTGCCAGCCATCGGGCGTGTCCCGGCGCCGCGCCACGAAGACGCGGCCGTCGCGGTCCAGCAGCATGATGCCGACGCAGGGCCGGTACGGCAGGCCCTGTTTCAGCGTGTCGGTCGGTGCCATGGCGCGGCGGTCAGCCCGCCTGCCCCTTCTGGAACAGCGCCAGGCCGCGCAGCAGGTCGAGCGCGCGCGACAGCTGGTAGTCGACATCCGCCGGCTTGTTCGCATCGGCCGCGCCGTCGGAGGGCGGCGACGCCGCCTTGTCCTGGCCCGGGGTGGCGGGCTTGTCGGTCTGCTGCTGCGAGGTGCCGGGCGCCGGCGTCGTCGGGGTGGCCGGCGCCTTCTGGTCGGCGCCGTCCTGGCCCGGCAGGTTCTGCTTGTTGTCGTTGTTCAGGGCGCCCTTCAGGTCGGCCTCGCGGTAGCCGCGCATCTGCGCGATCTCCTCGATCCGGGCCTGCTGCACCTCGATGTCCGGGGTGATGCCCAGCTGCTGGATCGACCGGCCGGACGGGGTGTAGTAGCGCGCCGTGGTCAGGCGCATCGCGCCATGGCCCGGCAGCGGGATGATGGTCTGGACCGAGCCCTTGCCGAAGCTCTGCGTCCCCAGCAGCACCGCGCGGTGGTGGTCCTGCAGCGCGCCGGCCACGATCTCCGACGCCGAGGCCGAGCCGCCATTGATCAGCACCACCAGCGGCAGGCCGTCGGCCAGGTCGCCCGGCGTGGCGTTGTAGCGCTGCGCCTGGTCGGCCTTGCGCGACCGGGTCGACACGATCTCGCCCTTGTCGAGGAAGGCGTCGGCCACGGCGATCGCCTGGTCCAGCAGGCCGCCTGGGTCGTTGCGCAGGTCCAGCACATAGCCCTGCAGCTTGTCGCCGAGCTTCTTCTTGATGTCGGTGATGCCGCGCTTCAGCCCGTCTTCGGTGCGTTCGGTGAAGCTGGTGATGCGGATGTAACCGACATTGCCCTCGGTCCGCCAGCGCACCGATTCCACCGGAATGGTGGCGCGCGCCAGGTTGAGGTCGAACGGCTCCTGGTCGCCGCGGCGGATGGTGATGGTCAGGTTGCTGCCCACCGGGCCGCGCATCTTGTCCACCGCCTCGTTGAGGCTCATGTTGACGATCGGCTTGCCGTCGATGGCGATGATCAGGTCGCCGGCCTGGACCCCGGCCTTGGCGGCGGGCGTGTCGTCGATCGGCGACACCACCTTCACCACCCCGTTCTCCATCGTCACCTCGATGCCGAGGCCGCCGAAGCTGCCGCGGGTCTGGGACTGCATGTCCTGGAACTCGTCGGAGTTCAGGAAGTTGGAGTGCGGGTCCAGCGAGGTCAGCATGCCGTTGATCGCGGCCTCGACCAGCTGCTTGTCGCTGACCGGCTCGACATACTCGGCGCGCACCCGCTCGAACACCTCGCCGAACAGGTCGAGCTGCTTGTAGGTGTCGGTGGAGTCACTGCTCGTCGCCTTGTCAGGCGCCTTGTCCTGCGCCCAGCCCTGGAAGGTCAGGGTGTGTCCGCCGACGAAGGCCAGCCCCATCAGGGCCCCGATGGCGACGGCGTTCAGGTGCTTCTTCATGCTTGCCCTCGCTGGCGGCCGGGCCGCCAGGCGCTCGAGTCAATCGGCCGACCGGCCGTCTCCGGAACCGGAGGGGCGGCTGGCCAGGGTGGACGCCACCCGATGATATCTGCCGGGTTTCGGCGGGATCAAGTTACCTGACGTCCATCTTTGGCGGTTTCGCGTCAACTTGCCACTACGATTGCAGCATTCACGCGGCGTCGATCAGGCTGTGCCCGGTCATCTCCTCCGGCTGCTCCAGCCCCATCAGATGCAGCAGGGTGGGGGCGACGTCGGCCAGCTTGCCGTCATGCAGGGTGCGGCGGGGCGCCGGCGCATTGACCAGGATCACCGGCACCTTGTTCAGCGTGTGCGCGGTGTGCGGGCCGCCGGTGACGGGGTCGCGCATCAGCTCGGCATTGCCGTGGTCGGCGGTGACGATCATGGCGCCGCCCTGGCGCCGCACCGCGGCCTCGACCTTGCCCAGGCAGGCATCGACCGTGGCGCAGGCCTTGATCGCCGCCTCCAGGATGCCGGTATGGCCGACCATGTCCGGATTGGCGAAGTTCACCACCACCAGGTCATATCTGCCGCTGTCGATGGCGGCGACCAGCTTCTCGCACAGCTCCGGCGCCGACATCTCCGGCTGCAAATCGTAGGTCGCGACCTTGGGAGAGGCGACCAGGATCCGGTCCTCGCCGGGAAACTGCCGCTCCTCGCCGCCGTTGAAGAAGAAGGTGACGTGCGGGTACTTCTCGGTCTCGGCGGCGCGCAGCTGGGCGCGGCCGGCCTCCGCCACCACCTCGCCCAGCCCCTTGTCGATCGACTTGGGCGGGAAGATCGCCGACATGAAGCCGTTCAGCAGGTCGGAATACTCGACCATGCCGCAGGCATCGGCGAAGTGGATGAGCTGGCGCTGAAAGCCGTCGAATTTCGGGTCCAGCAGCGCCTGCAGGATCTCGCGCACCCGGTCGGCGCGGAAATTGGCGCACAGCACGCCGTCGCCGTCCTTCATCCCGGCATAGCCGCCGATCACGCTGGGCAGGATGAACTCGTCGCCGGTGTCGGCCCTGTAGGCGGCCTCGATGGCGGCGACCGGATCGGGCGCTGCCTCGCCCTTACCCTCGGCCACGGCGCGATAGGCCTTCTCCACCCGCTCCCAGCGCTTGTCGCGGTCCATGGCGTAGTAGCGGCCGTCGACCGTGGCGACGCGGGCATTCGGCAGCCCGTCGATGTCCTGCAGGAAGCGGCGGAGATAGTCGGCGCCGGCGCGGGGCGGGGTGTCGCGCCCGTCGGTATAGGCATGGACCGCGACCGGCACGCCGGCCCCGGCGACGATCTTCGCCAGCGCCGCGATCTGGTCCTGATGGGCGTGCACGCCGCCGGGCGACAGCAGGCCCATCAGGTGGCAGGTGCCGCCGGAAGCCTTCAGCGCCGCGATGTGCTTCTGCAGCGCCTTGGCCTTGGCCAGCGAGCCGTCGGCGATGGCGTTGAAGATCATCTGCAGGTCCTGGAACACCACCCGGCCGGCGCCGAGATTCATGTGCCCGACCTCGGAATTGCCGATCTGGCCGTGCGGCAGGCCCACGGCCTCCTCGCTGGCCTGCAGGAAGGCGTGCGGCTCCTCCGCCCACAGCCGGTCGAAATTCGGCGTGTCGGCCAGGCGCACGGCGTTGTCCGCCTCCTCCTCGCGCCAGCCCCAGCCGTCGAGGACACAGAGGACGACGGGACGGGGTGGGGTCGCTGCGCTCATCGCATGTCCTTTCTCGGAATCCGCCCTTCATGTATCGATTGGCTCGGCCGGCACAAGGGCGTTTCGCCCGGCCGACAATCGGACAACACCCGGAACGGAGGCGGCGTGGCGAGATTCGACATCCGGTGGCTCTCGATGGCCCTGCTGCTCGCCGGCTGCGCCGGCAGCCCGGTGGTCGGCGCCGCCTATGACGCCAAGGACCCGGTCGACCGCTGGCAGGCGGCGCTGCGGGCCAATTCCGCCCGCTATGTCTGCGGCGCCCCGCTGGCGGAGGGACGCGAGGCCCGGCTGGCCGATGCCCTGGTCGAGGCCCAGCACCAGGCCACCGCGGCGCTGGCGCAGCGGGAGGGCACGACAGCGACCGATCCCGAGGTGCTGGGCGACATCGCGTCCCGCCGGACGCTGCAGGAGCGGATGGTGCGCGATGCGGTCGCAGAGCGCGGCTGTGCCGATCCGCAGATCATGGATCTGATCGGCCTGGCCGAACGTTTGTCCGCCGGACAGGCGTGACCTGCCGGAGAGTTGACGGAGGACGCATGCGCTTCACGCGCTTCGGATCGGCTGCGGTGGTCGCGGCCCTCGCCCTCGGGGGCTGCAACGAGCAGGGCTACATCGATCCCGGATATCCCGGCTCGCCCGGCTACCCCGGATATTCCAGCTACTCCGGCGCAGGGCGTGTGCCGCAGCAGGCCGGCTATGCCGGCGATGCGCTGCAGCGATACGACGCCATGGTCCGGGCGGAGGCCGCGGCGCGGTCGTGCCGGGTGCGGCTGGATCCGCAGCAGGAGCAGCGCTTCGCCGCGGTGCTGCAGCAGGCGGAATCCGAAGCGGCCGGGCAGCTGGCCAGCAGTTCGGGGGCTCCTGGAAGCCAGGACGCGGTGTGGCAGGAGCTCGGTGCCCGGCGCGCGGCGAATGAGCGCGACGCCGCGACCGTGGCCCGCCAGCGCGGCTGCCGCTCCGGCACGGTCGAGGAGCTGATCGGGACCTACCGCAACTTCGCGGCCACAGGCTGACCGAGCAGCCGCCGATCCTAAGGTCCAAACAGGACCCGGAACATGATTCGTCCGGGAACGGTGAAGGCCACGACCAGCGGGATGCCGAGGGCGAACCAAGCGAGCGCGCGCATGATCCGGCGGTGGCGCTCGACGTCATGCCGCTTGGCAGCGGCGATCGCCCGCCCCAGGCTGGCCAGGGTCAGCACGGCCAGCAGGTGCAGCCAGCTGATCGGCCCGACATGCGGCGGGATCGGGCGGTCGAGGATGAAGAAAGCGCTGAGGCAGACGCCGGTGATCGCCGCGGTCCAGATCCAGCCCATGGCGCGATGGCGCGGCGTGCCCTTCGGCAGGATCAATTGCAGCGGCGCCAAGGCGACGGCGACGCAGACGGCGGCGACATGCAGCTGAATCGCCAGCGGGGCGTCCAGCAGCGGCGCGAACGACATAACCCGTCCCCCCGGTGTCATGCCCGGGCTCGACCCGCGCATCGGGGAATGTCGGCATTCTCAGGGTGGGCGGGTCAAGCCCACTGCGCTTCGGTTGAACTCAACCCTTGTTGTCATTGCCGGGCTTGACCCAGCAATCCAGGGGCCACCGAGAGCGGCTCTTGAAAGCCCCTGGATCCTCGGGTCAAGCCCGAGGATGACAAAAATTAGACTGGGAGCACGACCTGCCTCATGCCCGGTGATACGGATGCCCGCTCAGGATGGTCTGGGCGCGGTAGAGCTGCTCGGCCAGCATCGCCCGGGCCAGCATGTGCGGCCAGGTCAGGCGGCCAAAGGACAGCAGAAGGCCGGCCCGGTCGCGCACCGAATCGTCATGGCCGTCGGCGCCGCCGATCAGGAAGGCGGCCTCGGCCCGGCCCTCGTCGCGCCAGCGGCCCAGCAGCCTGGCGAAGCTGGCGCTGTCGAGGTCGCGGCCGCGCTCGTCCAGCGCCACCACGGCGGCTCCGGCCGATACCGCGGCCAACAGCAGCGACGCCTCCTCACGCTTCAGGGCGATGCCGGACAGGCCCTTGCGGGCCTCGACCTCGCGCAGCGTCAGCGGCCAGGCGGAGCGGCCAGCATAGTCGTCGAACAGCTCGCGCAGCGGCCCCGGCCGGGCGCGGCCGACCGCGGCGACGGTCAGCCGCATGGCGGGGCCTTGCGGCTCAGGCGGTGCCGATGCGGGTCACCCGCTCGGCATCGTCGTCCCACATCTTCTCGAGCGCGTAGAATTCGCGCACCTCGGGCCGGAACAGATGGACGACCACGTCGCCGGCGTCGATCAGCACCCAGTCGCCCCGCTGCTGGCCCTCGACCTGGACAGGCCCGGGCGCCAGCGGCTTCAGCTTCTCCAGCAGGTGGTCGGCCATGGCGGCGACCTGGCGCGAGGAGCGGCCGGTGGCGATGATCAGGCTGTCGGCGATGGAGGACCGGCCGGTCAGGTCGATCACGACCAGATCCTCGGCCTTGTCGTCGTCGAGCGACGTGAGGGCGGTCTCGAGCAGGGGCCGGGCAAGGCTGGCCGCGAGGCCCGGCGGCAGACGCCCGGCTTCGGCCAGGGGCGTCTCGGTGTTCGGTCGTATGGCGTTCACCTCAAGGTTGTGCGGCGGCGCGCCGTGATTGCGACGCGGCGTCGACGGGATCGCGGTGAAGCCTTCGCGCGGCCCTCAGCGCCGTGGCCGAGGCCGGGTGACGCTTCGCCAGGAAGAACACCCAGGCCGGTGGGGCCGTTCCGGCCAAAGCCCGGGTGTGATCCTGGTCGATCCGCGCCCGTGCGAACCGCCGCGCCGCCAATCCCGACAACGCTCTTAAAGAATAGGAAGGACGATCGTAGACGGCAACCGGCACGGTCTCGAAGATTTTCGTCCAGCGCTGCCAATGACGGATCTGCGCCAGATTGTCGGCCCCCATCAGCCAGACGAACTCGGTGCGCGGGAAGCGGGCGACCAGCGCCTGCAGCGTGTCGGCGGTGAATCGGGTGCCGAGATCGGCCTCGATGCCGGTGACGACGATGCGCGGGTGGCGGGCGGCGCGGCGGGCGGAATCGATCCGCTCCGCGAAAGGCGCCATGCCGTCGGCCGATTTCAGCGGGTTCTGCGGCGACACCAGCCACCACACCGCGTCCAGCCCCAGCCGCTTCATCGCCTCGACGCTGATGTGCCGGTGCCCGGCATGGGCCGGGTTGAACGACCCGCCGAGCAGCCCGACGCGGCAGCCGTCCCAGATCCGGCCGTGCCGGGGATTGGGCGGGGTCATCATGGCGATGTCCCGCGATCGGCCATTGTAACATCCGAGCTTTTTTTAGTCCCCCCTCCCCTCGCGGGAGGGGGGTAGGGGGAGGGGGCTGCGCGCGTCTGCGCGCGTATGGGCAGGGCACCGAACTCGCCGTCCGTGCCGGTTTGAGACGGTCTGGGCCGGCTCGATCCGAGAGAACCCCCTCCCCCTACCCCCTCCCGCAAGGGGAGGGGGAGAGTAAGGGGCAAGGGCGTTGCTGATGAGTTCAATCGAGGGCGATCCCGCCGGCGCTCAGGGCCGCGTCTGGCCGGTGCCGCGGACGAGGTATTTGGTGCTCGTCAGCTGCTCGGTGCCGACCGGGCCGCGGGCGTGCAGCCGGCCGGTGGCGATGCCGATCTCGGCCCCCATGCCGAACTCGCCCCCATCCGCGAACTGGGTCGAGGCGTTGACCAGCACGATGGCGCTGTCCACCCGGGCCAGGAACGCCTCGGTCGCCGCCGGGTCGGCGGTGACGATGCTGTCGGTGTGATGGCTGCCGTGCAGGTTGACGTGCTCGATCGCGGCGTCCAGCCCGTCCACCGTCTTCACCGACAGGATGGCGTCGAGATATTCGGTGTCCCAGTCGTCGTCGGAGGCGGCGAGGACGCGCGGGTCGATCGCCTGCACAACGGTGTCGCCGCGGATCTCGCAGCCCGCCTCGATCAGGTCGTCCAGGATCGGCCGCAGCATCGTCCCGGCGACGCTGCGGTCGATCAGCAGCGTCTCGGTGGCGCTGCACACGCCGGTGCGCCGCATCTTGGCGTTGTAGACGACGCGCCGCGCCATCTCCGGGTCGGCCGCCTCGTGCACATAGGTGTGGTTGATGCCGTCCAGGTGCCACAGCACCGGGATCCGGCTGTCCGCCGCCACCCGGGCCGTCAGCGACTTGCCGCCGCGCGGGATCACCACGTCGACGAATTCGGTCAGGGTCAGCAGCTCGCCCACCGCGGCGCGGTCGCGGGTCGGCACCAGCTGCACCGCGCTGCGCGGCAGCCCGGCCTTCTTCAGCCCGTGCCCCACCGCGGCGGCGATGGCGGTGGAGCTGCGGAAGCTCTCCGACCCGCAGCGCAGGATGCAGGCATTGCCCGCCTTCAGGCACAAGGCCGCGGCGTCGACGGTGACGTTGGGCCGGCTCTCGAAGATCACGCCGACGACGCCGAGCGGCACCCGCACCCGCTGGATGCGCAACCCGTTCGGCCGGATCCAGTCGGCCAGCACGTCGCCGATCGGGTCGGGCAGGCCGGCCACCGCCTCCAGCCCCTGTGCGATCGCCTCGATCCGCTTTTCGTCCAGCGCCAGCCGGTCGAGGAAGGAGCCGGCGACGCCGTTGCGCCGCGCCTCGGCCATGTCCTCGGCATTGGCGGCCAGGATCAGGTCGCGGTCGTCGCGGATCGCCGCCGCTGCCGCCAGGAGCGCCGCATCCTTCTGCGGTCGCGGCGCCAGGGCCAGCGCGGCGGCGGCGCTGCGTGCAGCGGCGCCCAGGCGGCGCATCAGCTCGGCGGTGCTCTCGGTGTCGGCGTCGAACAAAGCGGTCATCACGAAGTCTTTCAAGCGCGATGCCGCAGCCTAGCGCAGCTTTCCGCCGGTTTCACTGCGCTTCGGCTCCGGGGGTGCCATGCGCGCCGGCTCCATGCCCGTTGTGGCTGCGGTCCTCGGCCGGCCCGCGGAACTCAGCCAGGTTCAAGGCGGTGTTGATCACCCCGATATGGCTGAAGGCCTGCGGGAAGTTGCCCAGCTGCCGCCGCGCGATCGGGTCGTATTCCTCCGCCAGCAGCCCGACATCGTTGGTCAGGCTGAGCAGCCGCTCATAGAGCGCTGTCGCCCGGTCGGTGGCGCCGATCATGGCCAGCGCGTCGGCCAGCCAGAAGCTGCAGACCAGGAAGGTGCCTTCCTCGCCGGCCAGCCCGTCAACGCCGGACTCGGTCTCGTAGCGCCGGGCCAGGCCGTCGATGGTCAGCTCGCGCTCGATCGCCTCGACCGTGCCGATCACCCGCGGGTCGTCCGGCGGCAGGAAGCCCACCATCGGGATCTGCAGCAGCGCCGCGTCCAGCAGCTCCGACCCGTAGGACTGGACGAAGCTGTTGCGCTTCTCGGAGAAGCCCTTGGCGCAGATCTCGGCATGGATGCGGTCGCGCAGCGCCCGCCAGGCCTTGACCGGGCCTTCAAGCCCGAACTGCTCCACCGCCTTGACCGAGCGGTCGAACGCGACCCAGGCCATCACCTTGCTGTGCACGAAATGCCGCCGGGGGCCGCGGATCTCCCACAGCCCCTCATCCGGCTTGTCCCACATCTTCTCGAGGAAGCCGAGCAGCACGCGCTGCACCCGCCAGGCGTCGTGCGGGTGGGTCAGGTGCTTCTTGCGGGCGACATGGATGGCGTCCAGCAGCTCGCCATAGACGTCGAGCTGCAGCTGGGCATGGGCGCCGTTGCCGATGCGCACCGGCTTGCTGCCCTCATAGCCGGCCAGCCAGGGGATCTCCAGCTCGGTCAGCCGGCGCTCGCCGCCCAGGCCGTACATGATCTGCAGCTGCTCCGGCCGCCCGGCCGCGGCCCGGCGCAGCCAGTCGCGCCAGGACGCCGCCTCCTCGGTGAAGCCGGCGCCCAGCAGGGCGTACAGCGTCAGCGTCGCGTCGCGGATCCAGCAGTAGCGGTAGTCCCAGTTGCGCTCGCCGCCCAGCTCCTCGGGCAGGGAGGTGGTGGCGGCGGCGACGATGCCGCCCGTCGGGGCGTAGGTCAGCGCCTTGAGGGTGAGGGCGGAGCGCAGCACCGCGTCGCGATACGGCCCCTCATAGGTGCAGTGATGGGCCCAGCCATGCCACCAAGTCTCGGTGTCGGTCAGCGACCGGAACGGGTCGATGCCGCCCGGTTCGGGCAGGTGCGACGGGTGCCAGGTCAGGATGAAGGGCAGCCGGTCGCCGGCCTCGACCGTGAAGTCGCCGACCGTCTTCATCGCCTCGCCGTGCAGCGGGATCGGCGACCGGAAACGCAGCGCGTCCGGCCCGGCGATGGCGACGATGCCGTCCGGCCGGTGCCTCACCCAGGGCACGATGCGGCCGTAGTCGAAGCGGAACGATGCCTCCATCCGCATCGGCACGCTGCCGCCGCGGCCCTCGACCAGCCGGACGATCGAGATCTCGTCCTCCCGGTGCGGGAAGGGCATGAAGTCGATCAGCGCGACCGTCCCGGTCTCGGTCTCGAACTCGGTCTCCAGCACCAGCGTGTTGTCACGATAGCGCCGGCGGGTCCGGGCGGCGGTGTGGTCCTCCGGCGCGATCTGCCAATGGCCATTCTCGGTGTCGCCCAGGAGGCGGGCGAAGACGGCGTCGGAATCGAAGCGCGGCAGGCACAGCCAGTCGATCGACCCGTCGCGGCCGACCAGCGCCGTGGTCCGGCAATTGCCGATGATGGCGTAGTCCTCGATCCGCCCGGCCGGGCCCTTGAAGCGTCCCTCGGTCCGCACCCGCGGCTGCTTGCCGGCGGCGGCACGGCCCTCGGCACCGGCCGCGTCGGGGGTGGGAACGGCATCGGGATGCCCTGTCAGTGACACCATCTCGGTCTCCGCTGCGTGGTCACAGCTCACGGAAGGATTGACGGCCCGCTTGGTTCCGCTGGCGCGGCCGAAAGACCCTATGCCGCGGCGGGGCGCCGCTCCGCCGCCAGCAGCACAGCGAAACCCTGCCGCCACGCCGCCGCAGCGGCGATGGTCGCCTCGTTCCCCAGCGTATCGAAGAATCGCCCGGTGCCAAAGGCGACGGCTGCGATCCCGATCGCGACCCCTGCGCCGGACGCAGGACACTGTGCCGCCGGCTGCATTTCTTGCCGCGTCTTTTGACGTTGTCTTCTCAGCAGCCCGGCTCAATCTTCTGATTATGAAGGCGTTGCGCATCCTGGCCCTGGCGATGGCCATCCTCGCGGCGCCGTGCGGGACCCTCTCGGCGGCGGACGCCCCGACTCGTCTCGATTCCCTTCTCGACCAGCTCCGCACCGCCGCCGACCGCACCGCGGCGCAGCAGCTGGAGCGGCAGATCTGGACCCTGTGGCTGCGCTACGAGGGGAGCGATCCGCTGGTGCCGGACCTGATGCGGCGCGGCAACGCCGCCCTGCAGCAGCGCGACTATGCGGTGGCCGAGGCCGCCTTCGCCGGGGTGGTGGAGCGGGCGCCGGACTTCGTCGAGGGCTGGGACCGTCGCGCGGTGGCGCGCTTCCTGCGTGGCGACTGCGACGGCGCGCTGCAGGATATCGGCCGCACCTTGGCGCTGCAGCCGCGGCATTTCGGGGCGCTGTTCGGCCTGGGCCTGTGCCGGACCCTGCAGGGCGACCACCGGGCCGCGCTCGATGCCTTCGAGCGCGTTCTGGCGTTGGATCCGCATTACGCCCCGGCGCAGAGCCAGGCGGAGCGGATGCGCAAATATCTCGCCGGCTACCCGCTCTGACCATCCGATTCGGCCCGCTCCGCCTCTTGCCGGTCGGCCGGGTCGGACCGATCTCTTTCCAATGCGCCGCCTCCTCGCCCTGCTGCTGTCGGCCGTCCTGCTCGCGCTGGCTATCCCGGCCACGGGCCAGGACCGCGCGGCCCGGCTGGATGCGCTGTTCGCCCAGCTGAAGGCGGCCGCGCCGGAGGAGGAGCCGGCGCTGCAGATCCAGATCTGGCAGGTCTGGCTCGCCTATGACGGCCAGGATCCGGACGTCCCGGGCCTGCTGGAGCGCGGCAACACCGCGATGGGGGACCAGGACTATGCCGTGGCCGAGGCGGCGTTCAGCGCGGTGATCCAGCGCGACCCCGCCTATGCTGAAGGCTGGAACCGGCGGGCGACGGCGCGCTATCTGCGCGGCGACATCCGCGGCTCGATCGCCGATATCGACCAGGTGCTGGCGCGGGAGCCCCGCCATTTCGGCGCGCTGTCCGGCCTCGGCCTGTGCCGGATCAAGCTCGGCGACATCCCCGGCGCGATCGACGCCTATCAGCGCGTGCTGGCGATCGATCCGCAGATGGCGACGGCCCGAGACCAGCTCGAACAGCTCAAGAAGCTCCAGGCCGGCGATCCGATCTGAGGCCGGGTGCAGCCGGTCAGTGGATCGTGCCGGAGGGCTTGGCCGGGGCGGGGGCCTCGCGGGTCGGGCCGGCCTGGTGGTGCACCATGCGCCAGCCCTCGGGCTCGCGGATGAACACATTGGTCGCGGCCAGGCGGTTGTCACCGATCTTCTCGATGCACAGCACCACGGCGCTGTCGCCATAATCCAGCACCCGCGCCGTCTCGGCCGCGATCCGCGGCGGGTCGCGCAGGATCGACGCCCAGCTCTTCATCACCGCCTCGCGCCCCGCCAGCATCGGCCAGCCCGGATGGATGCAGGCCACCGGCTGCCGCCGCGACCACAGCGCCTCCATCGCGGCGGCGTCGCCCTGGGCGAGGGCGGCGTAGAAGGCCTGGTTGGCGGCGAGCGGGGTGTCGGTCATCTGAGCCTGTCAGTCCTCGATCCAGGCGATGCGCAGCACATTCGTGTTGCCGGGGGTGCCGAAGGGCACGCCGGCGGTCACCACCCGCGGCTACCAGGAAGCGGACGTGGTGGAGCTGACGAACTGGATCTGCGACGTGCTCGATGCGCCGAACGATGACGCCGTCATCGCCAAGGTGCGCGAGAAGGTCACGGCGCAGTGCCACAAGTTCCCGGTGTATGGCTGAGGGCCAGGGAATCGGGAATTGGGAGTCGGGGATAGTGAGAGCCCGGTTC